>QHUR01000016.1 GCA_003221995.1 Gemmatimonadota bacterium
CCGTGTTCGTGGACGCGCTCGTGGGCGGCGGCCTCACCGGCGCCGCCATGAATCCCGCCCGCGCCTTCGGGCCGGCGATCGTCAGCGCGGATCTGCACGGGCAGGCGGTGTGGTGGATCGGGCCGCTCCTGGGCGCGGCGGCCGCGGGATGGCTCTGGAGAACGGTGTTGCTGCCGAAACAACGCTGATGTCTGATGTCTGATGTCTAGACGTCAGACGTCAGACATCAGAGCAGTTCCGCCGCAGTGGGAGCGAAGTAGCTGAGGATGATATCCGCCCCCGCCCGCCGGATGGCGTGCAGCGTCTCCCACATCGCCCGGCACTCGTCCAGCATGTTGCGCTGCGCCGCGGCCTTGATCATGGCGTACTCCCCGCTGACCTGATACGCCGCGAGCGGCGAGCCGAACTCCTGCTTGGCGCGGCGGATCAGGTCCAGACAGGGAAGCGCCGGCTTCACCAGGACGATGTCCGCCCCCTCCTCCAGGTCGAGCTGGATCTCCTTCATGGCCTCGTCGGCGTTCGTGCCCTGCATCTGATATGACTGCCGGTCCCCGAACTGCGGCGCCGAGCCCGCCGCCTCGCGGAACGGCCCGTAGAACGCCGAGGCCATCTTCGCCGCGTAGGACATGATCGGCACGCGCGCGAGCCCCGCGGCGTCGAGCGCCTTGCGGATCCCCGCGACGCGACCGTCCATCATGTCGCTGGGCGCGACCAGGTCCACGCCCGCGCGCGCCTGCGACACCGCGACCTTGCCGAGCAGGTACACCGAGGCGTCGTTATCGATGTCGCCGTCCTGCACCACGCCGCAGTGCCCGTGGTCGGTGTACTCACACAGGCACACGTCCCCGATCACGAGCAGCTGGGGGACCGCCCGCTTCAGCGCCCGCGCCGCCCGTTGCACGATCCCCTGCTCGTCGTACGCTTCCGAGCCGGTCGCGTCTTTCGCCTGCGGAATCCCGAACAGGATCACCCCGCCGAGGCCCAGCCGCTGCGCGCGCTCGGCGTCCTTCACAAGCTCGTCCACCGACGTGTGGTAGACACCCGGCAGGGCGGCGATCTCGCGGCGCACGCCCTCGCCGTGGACCACGAACAACGGCCACACGAGCTGCGACGGGACGAGGTGCGTCTCCTGCACCAGCCGGCGCAGCGCGGGCGTGCGCCGCAGCCGGCGCATGCGGCGGATCGGGAACTGAGTCATCGGGCGAGTAACTCTAGCGCGCCCTGCGCGCGCAGCAAGTCGGCCACGGTGACCCCGGCCGCGGCAGGATCCCCCGGGTCGACGTCGGCGGACGCGGTGATCTGGACGGCGCCGTCGCGGGCCGTGACACGGCCGTACAGCCTTCCCTTCCCCCCTCCCCCGTCCCCGCTCCCCGCGTAGGCGGCGACGGCTGCCTGGCACCCGCCCCCGAGCGCGGCCAACAGGCTGCGCTCTGCCGCCACCTGGCGCGCGCTTGGGGGATGCTCGAGCGGTGCGAGCGCGGTCCGGGTCGTGCGATCGTCGGCACGCACCTCCAACCCCAGCGCTCCCTGCCCGGGCGCCGGCATGATCTCAAGGGGGTCGAGCGTCACGGCGACCACGGCGGCGAGGCCGAGGCGCTCGAGCCCGGCACGCGCCAGCAGGGCCGCATCGAGTGCGCCGTCGCCGCCCTCCTGCACTTTGCGCACTCGCGTGGGCACGTTGCCACGGAGCGGCAGCACTGCCACGTCCGGCCGGAGGTGGCGCAGCTGCGCGACCCGCCGCAGGCTCGACGTGCCGACGCGCGCCGCAGGCGGCAGGCCAGCGAGCGACGTCACCCCGCGCTCGCGGGTCACCAGCACGTCGCGCGGGTCCGCGCGCTCCGGAACCGCGGCGAGCGCGAGGCCGTGGGTCAGCCGGGTGGGCAGGTCCTTGAGCGAGTGCACCGCCACGTCGATGCGCCGCTCGAGCAGCGCCGCCTCGATCTCTTTCGTGAAGAAGCCCTTCCCTTCGAGCTGCTGCAGGGGGCGGTCGACCTCGGCGTCGCCACGCGTCTTGATAACCACGATCTCAGCCGCCACCCCCCGTTCGGCGAGCCGCTCGCGCACCCATCCCGCCTGCCACAGCGCCAGCTTGCTCCCACGCGTCCCGAGCTTGAGGATGCCACTCACCCTTCCCTCCGACCGCCAGGGAGTCCTTTAGGGTCCCCCCTTCCCCCTTCCCCGAAATACCGCGCCAGCGCGTCCACCAGCCCCGTGGCGGTGTACTCGGCCGCCTCGACCTCCACGCGTAGGCCGAGCTCCCGCGCGGTGGCGGCAGTCACCGGCCCGATGACCGCCGTCGCGAAGCGGCCCGACGTGGCCGCCGCGCGACCGACCTGGTCCACGAAGTGGCGCACGGTCGAGGAGGACGTGAACGTGATGGCATCGCACCGCCCGGCGAGGATCTCCCCGGCGAGCGGCGGGCCATCGCCCGTCACGGGCACGGTGCGGTACACGGGGATGACGTCGACGACGGCACCGTGTGCCCGCAGCCCGTCGGGCAGCGCATCCCGGGCCTCGAGCGCGCGCGGCAGCAGGATGCGGGTCCCCGCGAGCTCCTCCACGCGGGCCAGGGCCGCGACCACCGCTTCCGCGACGTAGCGTTCGGGCACGAGGGCGGGAGGGACGCCGCGGCGCGCCAGCGCCGCGGCCGTCGCCGGGCCGATGGCCGCGATCGCGGCGCGGGCGAGCGACCGGGGTTCGAGCCCCCATGACGGCAAGCGGTCGAACACGATCTCCACCGCGTTCCGGCTGGTGAAGACGATCCACCGATAGCGGGAGAGCTCGACCAGCGCGGCGCCGAGGGGCGCGAGGTCGGGGAGCGGCTCGATGCGGATGGTCGGCGCGGTGATCACTTCCGCGCCGAGCTGCTGCAACGCGCGGACGAGGTCACCCGCCTGCTCGCGCGCGCGCGTCACCACGATCCGGCGCCCTGCGAGCGACCGGGACTCTCGTGCCATACCGGATTGCAATCTCATCGGCCGGAGAACCATTATCAAGCAATGGTCCGCGACGCCCTCATCCGCTTCGCGCTGCGCCGCGCCGCCCGGTCCGGCGCCGGGCGACCGGCCGACCTCTGGCTGCGGCTCGCCTGCGCCTGGTCTCCCGGATTCGGCCCGCCGTTCGCCGCCCTTGTCGAGCTGCGGCGCGCGCGGGAGGACCGGCTCGGCGCGATGAGCGCGGCCCAGGCCGCGACCCGGCGGTTCCCCACCAGCGCCGCCGCGTGGATGCTCCTGGGCGAGGCGTACCAGGGCGCGTTCCGCATGAAAGAGGCGCTCGCCGCCTACGAGCAGGCGCTGGTCCTGGAGGAGCGGGCGGACGCGGCGCTGGCGGCGGGGGAGCTGTATCGGCGCTCGGGCCAGGCCGCGGAGGCCGCGGCCCGCTTCGCCCGCGCGTACGCCGCGGGGGGCGGCGCGGAGGCCCTGTGGCGCAACGCGCAGGCGCTGTTCCAGGCCGGCGACGAGGGCGCCGCCGAGCAGGCGCTCACGCTCTGGTCCACGCTCGTGCCGCGGGGGCGAGAGCGGCTCTCCGCGGCGAGGCTCGAGCTGCGCGGCGGCGCGAAGCCGCACGCCGGCTAGCGCCTGGCGGCGCGGCGGTACAGCGAGACGGCGTAGGCGAGCAGGATGAGCGCCGTCGCGACGTAGGCGGCGGCCATATAACCCGCGTTGTGCGGCGCGTCAGCCATCGTCGCCCTCCTCGCGGGCCCGTCCCAGCGCGTAGCGCTGCATCACGAACCCGACATACAGCACGGTGAACACCGCGAACGAGAGCAGCCAGGTCACGAGCATGCTCGGCGGCAGTGAGGGCGCGCTCGGCTTGAGGATGATGGGTTGCGGATGGAGCGTCCGAAACAGGTACACGCTCAGGTGGATGAACGGCACCAGCGCCATGCCGCAGATGCCGAGCACGGCGGCATAGCGGGCGCGCGCCCCCGCGTCCCCGACGGCCCCGCGCAGCAGCAGGTAGCCTATATAAAGGAAAAAGAGGAACAGCGTGGAGGTGAGGCGCGCGTCCCAGGCCCACCACGTGCCCCACACGGTCTTCCCCCAGATCGGTCCGGTGGTCAGCACGATCGCGGCGAACACCGTGCCGACCTCGGCCGATGCTTCGGCGAAGCGGTCGAGGCGGGGATCCTTCAGGAACAGGAACACCACGCTCGCCACGCCGACGAGCACCATCGCCAGCTCGGTCCACACCGCCGCCGGGACATGGAGGTAGAAGATCTTCTGCGCCGGCCCCTGCAGCCGCTCCACCGGCGTGAAGACGACGGCGCGCACGTACACGCCGCCCAGCAGCACCAGGCCGACCACGGTGGTCCAGTGGCCCTTCCGGGCGAGGGTCATTGCTCGACGGTGTGCGGGAACAAGAGGGTCGCGAGGGTCAGGAACACGACGTCGTAGGCCGCGAGCAACCTAAGCCAGCCGGCCACCTCGCTCAAGGGCCGCGCGGCGAGCAGCCTGGCCGTCACCTGCACCGCGCCCATCAGCGGCGGAATCAGAAACGGAAGCAGCAGCACCGGCAACATCAGCTCGGCAAAGCGGGTGCGCACGAGCATCGCGCTGAACAGCGTTCCCACAGTCACGAACCCGACCGTCGCCAGGGCGATGACGCCGACGAGCGGCCCCAGCACCTGGGCCACCGGCACGTTGAAGAACAACACGAACAGCGGCAGGCCCACGGCTTCCACCACCGCCACGAACACCAGGTTGGCAGCGAGCTTACCCCAGTAGATGCTGGTGCGGCTGATCGGCGCGACGAGCAGCCCTTCGAGCGCCTGGTTCTCGAGCTCCAGCTGGAACGCGCGGTTCAGCGCCAGCATGGCGGCGAAGGTGAACGTCACCCACAGGATGCTCGGCGCGAGGTCGATCGCCGCCACGGCCGTGGGGTCGCGTCCGAAGTTGAACACCATGAGCACCAGCGCCGTGAAGACCACCGCCGAGAGGATCGCCGTGCGCGTGCGGAACTCGAGCACCAGGTCCTTGCGCGCCAGCGTCCATGCGTGGCGCAGCGTTTCACCCACCGCCCACCGCCCGCCGGTACTCCTCGACCACCGCGCCGGCCGTGCGGGCGCCGCGCGGCCCCAAGGACACGAACCGGCCCCGCTGCTGAAACGCGATGTCGGTGGCGAGCTCGACGCCCTCGCCCACGTTGTGCGTCGCGAGCACCACGATCCGCCCCGCGCCGGCGAGCTGCGCGAGCAGGCGGCGGAACTCGGCCGCCGCCGCGAGGTCGAGACCCGTGAAGGGCTCGTCCAAGAGCAGCACCCGCGGCTCGTGCAGCAGCGCGCGGGCGATCGCCGCGCGCTGCACCAGGCCCCGCGAGAGCGCGCGCACCGGCTCGTCCGCTCGATCGGCCAGCCCCTGGCGGCGCAGCCCTTCGTCCACGCGGGCACGCCGCAGCGGGGCCGGCACGTCGTACAGCGCGGCCCAAAAGAGCAGGTTCTCCCGCACCGTGAGATGACCGTACAGCTGCGCGTGATCCCCGATCCAGCCAACCGCGCGCGGTCCACCCTCCACGTGCGTCGTGCCCCCCTGAGGGCGGATCAGCCCGGCGAGGACCTTGAGGAGCGTCGTCTTGCCGGCGCCGTTCGGCCCGAAGATCGCGAGCGTCTGCCCGGGAGTGAGAAGGAAGGAAATGTCGTCCAGCGCCCGCACGCGACCGAAGGCGTGCCGCAGTCCGTCAGCCCGCAGCATCGATGCGCGCGGCCAGGTCGTCCATGCTGAACGGCTTGACGAGAAAGCCGCTGTGCCCGAGGTCCAGCACGCTGATGAGGGGCTCCATGCTGACGTAAGCGGTCGTCACGATGACGGGCAGCTGGGGACGGGAGACACGGACCTGCTGCAGCACGGTCACGCCGTCGGTGTCGGGAAGGCGCATGTCGAGGACGAGGACGTCAGGCTGGAAATCCTCGAGCAGCCGCAGCGCCTCGGTCCCGCTCGCGGCGAACGCCAGCTCGTAGCGGGAAGCGAAGAATCGTTTGTAGGTCGACCGGAGGGCCGACTCGTCTTCGACGAACAGCACTTTGCGCGGGGAGGCGGCGGACCCCATGGGGGGTCAATATACGCGGCGCGCCCGGCCCGTCTACGGCTCAGGCCACGCCGCTCTCGAGCTCGAAGAGGTCGTCGAGTTTCGTGAGGACGAGGAGAAAGCGCAGCTCCTCGTTGGCACCCCGCAGGCACACCGTGAGCCGACGCTCCGCCGCTTTGCGCTGGATCAGCATCAGCGCCCCCAGCCCGGCGCTGTCCACCTGCCGTGTGCCGCTGATGTCGATGATCAGGCGGCCCGTCCCCTCGGGCAGCAGCTCCAACAGCTCGGCGGCGGCCCGACGGAAGTCGCTCCGGGACTCGAGCCCCAGCTGCTCGGGCGCGGCGAGGACCTTCTCGGTCGGGCGGGTAGACATGGACAGCGTCTCCTTCACGGGCGGCTCCAGTGTTGACCGTCGCTCCCTCCTGCGACTCCAGTGCCACCCAGCTAAGCTGCGGGCGCTCAACCATTTGTCAAAAGGAGCGTGAGCCGGCGCACGCGCCCGGTCGTCGCAGAGCGAGCGGTGCGGCGCATATTGCAAGGGCGCAACACGCGCGCCGCCACCGCCTTGACCACGCCACCATCGAGCGGCATACCTTACCTGAAACGCGACAACCCGGGCTGCGTCGGACCTCACGCTCTCCGTACGCTCGACGCCGCGGGGGCCCTGCTTCGGCGACGGGGACTGGTGCTGGCTAGGAGATCAATCACATGGCTAAGACAGTCGAGACGAAGGAGCTGACCGAGGTCAGTGAAGCGCAGATCGCCGTGCATTGGAAGGAAGAGGAATACTATCAACCTTCCGAGAAATTCAAAGCACAGGCGTACCTGCGAGACCCGCGCATCTTCGATCGGTTCGGCCTCGACCGATTCCCCGACTGCTTCAAGGAATACGCGGACATGCTGACCTGGTTCGAGCCGTATCGCACCGTGCTCGACACCAGTGACGCTCCGTTCTGGAAATGGTTCGTCGGCGGCAAGATCAATGCGTGCTACAACTGCGTGGACCGCCACCTGGACAAGTACAAGAGCAAAGCCGCCTTCATTTTCGTGCCCGAGCCAGAAAAAGAGCCGGATGTGGTCATCAAGTATCAGGAGCTCTACAGCCGCGTAAACGAAATGGCCGCGCTGCTGCGCGGCCTGGGACTCAAGGCGGGAGACCGCGTC
Organism: Gemmatimonadota bacterium; assembly: GCA_003221995.1. Taxonomy (GTDB): domain Bacteria; phylum Gemmatimonadota; class Gemmatimonadetes; order Gemmatimonadales; family GWC2-71-9; genus AG29. The sequence continues at coordinate 7,189 of QHUR01000016.1, forward strand.
ACCTTTCACATGCCGATGGTCCCGGAGCTGCCGATCACGATGCTGGCGTGTGCGCGCCTCGGCATCATCCACTCGCAAGTCTTCGGCGGTTTCAGCGGTCAGGCGTGCGGCTCGCGCATGCAGGACTCGGGGAGCCGTGTGCTGATTACGATGGACAGCTACTGGCGCAATGGCACGCTCGTCGATCACAAGGCGAACGCCGACATCGCGGTGCGGGCGGCGAAAGACTTGGGGCAGGACGTCGACAAGGTGCTGGTGTGGCAGCGTTATCCCGGAAAATATTCCGCGAAGACGCCGATGGTTTCGGGTCGCGATTTCTTCGTGAATGACCTGCTCAAGGATTACAAAGGCAAGAAAGTCGAACCGGTTGCCCTGGCGTCGGAGGGGCCCCTCTTCCTGATGTACTCGAGCGGTACGACGGGCAAGCCCAAGGGCGCGCAACACAGCATCGCGGGGTACTTGTCCTACGTCACCGCCACCTCCAAGTGGATTCTCGACATTCATCCGGACGACATCTATTGGTGCATGGCGGACATCGGCTGGATCACCGGGCATTCCTACATCGTTTACGGTCCCCTCGCGAACGCAGCGACGAGCGTTCTGTACGAAGGCGTGCCGACGTTCCCCGACGCGGGGCGGCCGTGGCGCATTGCCGAGCGTTTGGGCGTGAACATCTTCCACACCGCGCCGACGGCGATCCGGATGCTGCGGAAACTCGGTCCCCAAGAACCGCGCACGTACAAGTACCATTTCAAGTCGATGACGACGGTGGGCGAGCCGATCGAGCCGGAGGCGTGGCGCTGGTACTACGACGAGGTCGGCAAGCGGGAGGCCGTGATCACGGATACGTGGTGGATGACCGAAACCGGCGGCTTTCTCGGCACCACCGTTCCGGCGATCCATCCGATGAAGCCGGGCAGCTGCGGTCCCGGCGCGCCGGGGATTCACCCGGTCATTTATGACGAGACCGGTGCCGAGGTTCCCAAGGGATCCGGCAAGGCGGGCAACATCTGCATCCGCAATCCGTGGCCGGGCATCATGCAGACGATCTGGGGCGACCGCGACCGCTACGTCAAGACCTATTTCGCCAAGTACAACAAGAAACCCAAGAGCAAGGATTGGCGCGACTGGCCTTTCATGTGCGGCGACGGCGCCGTGCAGGCGGCAGATGGTTATTACCGCATCCTGGGCCGCATCGACGACGTGATCAATGTCGCCGGCCACCGCCTCGGGACGAAGGAGATCGAGTCCGCCTGCCTCACGGTCCCGGAAGTCGCCGAGGCCGCCGTTGTGCCCGTGCAGGATGAGGTCAAGGGACGCGTGCCCGAAGTGTACATCGCGGTCAAACCGGGCGTACCGCACAGCCAGGACATCATCGACCGCGTGGTCAAGGCGAACGAGGACGTGATCGGCAAGATCGCGCGACCCAAGCACGTGTACATCGTGCCGGATATGCCGAAGACGCGCTCCGGGAAGATCATGCGCCGCGTGCTCGCGGCGATCTCAAACCGCAGAGATGTCGGCGACGTGACGACGCTTGCGAACCCCGATGTGGTCGAGCAGATCCGCACGATGGTTCAGGGCCAAGCCGTCGTGGCCACGCAGGAGGCATTACCGGAGGACATCGCGAAGTTCGGCGAAATTGAATGAGGCAGCTTAGCGCTCGAGGTGGTACGGCACGCTCGTCACCACCACGTTCGGCCGGAATAGCAGCGCCGCTTTGATCGCGAGTGCCGTCTGGTTGTGGAAGATGTTGTGCCACCACCGGGCGGGCACCACCTCCGGCAGCACGACCGTGAGCCAGTCGGGCTTCTCCTCGTTCGCCACCCGATCGATGTAGTCGAGCAGCGGGCGCACGATCGAGCGGTACGGGGAGATCAAGACCTCGAGCGGCACGCCGCTGTCCCACATGTCCCAGTCGTCTTGCAGCTTCGCGACCTGCTCCGGGTTCGTCGCCACGGCCACCGCCCGGATGTTCTGCGACAAGAGCAGCGCGTAGGCGAGCGCGGACGCGGTGCTCTTCGACACGCCCGCGACCGGGACCACAACGACGTGCTTGCGGGGCCAGACGGGCTGCCACTCCTTGCTCGAAATCTGCCGGGCGTAGAAGGTGTAGTGGTGATGGATCTCGTAGAACGCGAGCACGAGCAGGGTGATGAGCAGCGCGGTGATCCAGGCTCCGCTCGTGAACTTGGTGGCGAGCTCGATGACGAGCACGATGCCGGTCGCCACCGCGCCGATCGCCGAGAAGGTGGCTCGCCCCACCCAGCCGCGCTCCCGCCGCGTCACGAGCCGCTTCACCATGCCCGCCTGCGACAGGGTGAACGACAGGAACACGCCCACCGCGTACAGGGGGATGAGGGCGTGCGTGTCGCCGCCGAACAGCCACAGCAGCGCCCCCGCCACGAGCGCCAGCAGCAGGATTCCATTCGAGAACACGAGGCGGTCGCCCCGGTTCGCGAGCTGGCGTGGCAAGTAGGCGTCGCGCCCGAGGAACGAGGCGAGGCGCGGGAAGTCCGCGAATGAGGTGTTGGCGGCCAGGATGAGGATCAGCGCGGTGGCGAACTGGAGCAAGAAGTAGAACACGCTGTCACCGAACGCGCCGTGACCCAGCTGCGAAATCACGGTCTGGGCGCCCACGGGGACGACGCCGTACCGGTGCGCCAGATAGGTCGAGCCGGCGAAGAAGCTGCCGAGGATGACGCCCATCCACCCGAGCGTGACGGCGGCGTTCCTGGATTCGGGCGGCTTGAAGGCGGCGACCCCGTCCGAGACCGCCTCGACGCCCGTCAGCGCCGCGCATCCCGACGAAAACGCGCGCAGCAGGAGCCACGACGACACGAGCTCCAGGGCGCCCTGCCCGCGGGTCGCCACGCCGGGCCAGTAGCCGAGCGGATGCACGATGTTGACGACGAGCATCAGCCCGAACATCGAGATGAAGAAGTAGGTCGGGACCGAGAAGATCGCCCCCGATTCGCGGATCCCGCGCAGGTTGCCGAAGGCGATGACCCCGATCGCCACCAGGCCCAGTGCCACGCGGTGGGCGAGCAGGCCCGGGAACGCCGACGTGATCGCGTCGACGCCCGCTGCGATGGACACGGCCACCGTGAGCGTGTAATCCACGAGCAGCGCGGCCCCCGCGACCAATCCGAACGTCGTCCCGAGGTTCTCCTTCGCGACGAAGTACGCCCCGCCCCCCTGCGGGTAGGCGTACACGGTCTGACGGTAGCTGGCGACGACGATGACGAGCAGCAGCAGGATGAAGCCGCCGACCCTCAATGCCTGGTCGGTGCCCGCGGCTCCCGCCGCCATGAGGACGAGCAGCATCGCCTCGGTGGCGTAGGCAACGGACGAAAGCGCGTCGGAGGAGAGTACGGCGAGGCCGACGACCTTGTTCAGCCGCTCGCTTCCGAGCTGCAGCGTCTCGAGCGGCCTGCCGACCAGGAAGCGCTTGATGTCGCGCCAGAGCATGGCGCGCTAACGATAGCGGGCGCCCGTCCAGGGATGCAACGCCC
>QHUR01000017.1 GCA_003221995.1 Gemmatimonadota bacterium
ACCTGGAGCTCGTCGGCCTGAGTCCCGACCTGGGCGAGTACTTCGGTACGAAGGAAGGCTTGCTGGTCGTGAAGGCCCCGGCCGATTCGAGCCTCCCTGTGAAGGGCGGGGACGTGATCCTGTCGATCGGCGGGCGCAAACCCAGCAGCCCGTCGCACGCGATGCGGATCCTGCGCTCCTACGAGGCGGGTGAGACGGTGTCCATCGAGCTGATGCGCAAGCAGAAGCGCCTCACCGTGGCGTGGAAGGTCCCGGAGCCTGAGACGCGCCACATGCGGCGGCCGCGCGGGCGCGAGGAGCAGAGCCGCTACCGGCGTGTGGTGCGGACGCGGCTCGGCGCCCGCTGGGTCTAGTCTAGGAGGGGCGACTAGCCGCGTCGCGCGGCGGGCAGGGCCTGGTCGAACGCGGCGAACTCGAACGGTTTCGGGACGCAGGGGCGGCCCGTGGAGGCGAGGAAGGTCCGCACCTCATCGTCCACGAGCTGCCCCGTCGTGAAGATGATGCGGTCCGCATGGTCGGGGTCGGTCGTACGCAGGTCCCGGTACAACTCCTCGCCCGAGATGTCCGGCATCCGCATATCCACAATCACGGCGTCGAACTTGCCTTCACGCAGCCGGCCGAGCGCCTCCCGGCCGCTCGATGTCGTCTCCACCTCGTGACCGCGGCCCGCCAGGTAGCGTTGCAGCGAGACGCGGACCGAGGCTTCGTCGTCCACCACGAGAATCTGCAGGCGGTCGCCCTGCGGCGGGAGGGGGAGCATCGCCTGGGCCTCGCTCGAAGCGCGGTGCGTGACGATCGGCACTTCCACGATGAAGCGGGCGCCTCCCTGGGGTGCGTTCTCGGCCCAGATGCGGCCCTCATGCTCCCGCACGATGCCGAGCGAAATGGAGAGCCCCAGCCCCGTGCCCGAGCCGGTCGGCTTGGTCGTGAAGAAGGGGTTGAAGATGCGCTCCAGCAGGTTGGGCGGGATGCCGGGACCCGTGTCCTCGACCTCGATGCGGATGACCGCTCCGGTGCGCCGCGTCCGCACGATCAGCCGCTGCGACTCCCGGGGTGACTTCTCCATCGCCTGCTCGGCGTTGGTGACGAGGTTCAAGAACACCTGTTGCAGCTGATGGGCGTCCGCCATCGTCTCGGGGATCTGTTCGTCGTAGTCGCGTGTCACCTCGATGCCGCGCACCCGCAGCTCGTAGCCTCGGAGCTCGAGCGTGTCGTCGAGCACCTGGTTGACGCCCGTCGGCGTCCGCTCCGGCTTGTGCTGGCGCGCGAAGGTGAGAAGGTTCTGCACGATGCGCGAAGCCCGCCGTGCCTCGGCGTAGATCATCTCGGCCGCCGTGCGCTGGTCGGGCGGGAAGCGCTTCTCGGTAAGCAGAAGCTGCGCGAACGCCGAGATCCCTGCCAGCGGATTGTTCAGCTCGTGCGCCACGCCGGAGACCAGCTGCCCGATCGCCGACATCTTCTCGGACTGGATCAGCTGCTCCTGCAGCATCTTCTGGTCGGTGACGTCACGGATCACGCACAGCACCTCCTCGTCCTTCTGCGGCGTCGAGTAGGTGACCTGGATCGTGCGGTACTCCCCGTCCTTGCGGATGAACGTCGTCTCGAACAGCCCCGTCTCCCCCGCGAGCGCCTTCTGGAAATGCATCAGCGCCTTGGGGAGCTCGTCGTCGGGGAGCAGCGGCGCGAACCACTGGCCGACGAGCTCCTGGCGGGGGTAGCCCGAGATGTTCTCGGCGGCGTGGTTGAAGGTGGTGAACCGGCCGTTGGCGTCCAGCGTCACGATCGCGTCCGAGGCGGACTCGAACAGGTTGCGGTAGCGCGCCTCGGACCGAGCCAGGGCATCCTGGGCGCCCTTTTCTTCGGTGATGTCGCGCAGCGTCGCCACGGTGCCGACGAGGTCTCCGTCGAGCACGAGCGGCGTGGTGGAGACGGCGACATTGCGCTCCTCGCCGTCCGCACGCACCACGGTCGTCTCGTAACGCTGCTGCGCGCCCGCGACCGCCCGCTGCTCGCGCTCGGCGACGTGCTGCCGCTCCGCCGCGGCGACGAGATCGTCGATGGGAGTGCCGGGAAGATCGGCGAGCCGCCGGCCGAACAGCTCGGCGGCCGAGCGGTTGGCGGTGAGGACTTTGCGGTCGAGACCGGTGACGACGACGGCGTCCGCGAGCGCGGCGACGATCTCCGCCGCGACGCGCAACGGGTCCAGCGCCGGGCGCTTCGGTGTCATCGTGGGGGCCCGCAGCCCCCGCGTGGGCGCAGCGCCCCGGCTTTTACTCATTCGTACGTTGCGACCATGGCCTCACGCATGTAGGAGAGGCTCTTCTGCGCCGCCTGGGTCACGGCCTTCGGGGCCTCGCCCCGCTGCACGCAACCCTTGATGATCTCCAGCGCATGGATGGGATGCTCGTCGTCGTACTTCGCGTGCTCCTCGAGCCACCAGCGGCCACGGGGCCCGATCTTCACGTTCTTGGCGAGCCCACGTAGCGCCTTCTCGGAGATCTTCTGCGCCACGCCTTCCACCGCGTAGTTCGTCGCCGATACCGCCTCGCCGAACGGCGCGGTGCGGCACATCTCGGTCAGGTACGCGTGGAATTCCTTCACCTCGTCAATCATGGGCTCCGGGGTCTGGAAGCGCGCCCGAGGAACATTGAAGCCATCTCCCATCGCGCGCCACATGGCGTCGTGTCGCCGCTCGACCCGGATGTTGTCCCGGAAGAACACCTTGCCGTCTTCCGGCGAACGGTCGAGCAGCATCTGCAGCCACTGAGGAAAGTCGCGGATAATAGGGTAGAACGCGACCAGGAAGTCCTGGATCTTGCCGTTGATCAACGCATTCTCGGACGCGTGGACGATCACGGGCGTGTCGAGGATGGCCTCCCGGTGCGGCTCCAAGGTGGCGTCCAGTTCTGCCACCCAAGCCGGGTGGGGGGTGACCTGCACGGACATGATGGCTCCTTCTAGGGCGCGTTCAAGAGGTTGCGACGAGCCCCCTAATCTATCGCGGCCACGGGATGGCGCAAGTTGAAGTGGCATTGTGACTTGTACCACAGACCCAGGCCGACATTCGGCCACAGGGAGGCTAACCGGTTGCCCACAAGGGTGTTGTAGAGCGCCGCCGCAACACTCCCGGGCTCGTGATCCACGATATATCTTGTAACAGTATCGTGGCGTTACATCTTACCTGTTCAACCGTGAGGTAACTGTGCGAAGACATGTCGGATGGGAAGCGTTCGCCTTCGGGTTCGGGCCCCGCGGGTGGGGTGCCCGGCGTCGGCGTCAGTGGTTCGAGGCGGGCGACATGAAATACGTGATCCTCAAGCTGCTGCGCGACAAGCCGCGCCACGGCTACGAGGTCATGAAAGAGCTTGCCGAGGAGCTACGCGGCTGCTATTCGCCCTCGCCCGGCACCGTGTACCCCACGCTGCAATGGCTGGAGGACGAGGGCCTAGTGGTCGGAAAGGACATCGAGGGCAAGAAGGTCTACGAGATCACCGATACGGGACGCCAGTTCCTCGACGAGCATAAGGACGTGGTCGAGGACATCTTCGAGCGCGTGCGCGAGGCCGTGGACCGCGCCGTGGGCGGTACGATGGCCGACATCAACCGCGGTGTGGGCCGGCTCGTGAAGGCGGCATACCGCATGGGCTGGCGCGCCAAGGACGATGCGATGCGGCGCAAGGTGGCCGAAATCGTCGGGCACGCCGCCGAAGAAGTCGAGAGGCTCGCCAGCTCAGCTTGAACTAGTCAGCCGGTTCTGACCTGGGCTACCGAACGGGTAGCGATACCGCGCCACGCCATCAGCGCCGTCCCCGGAGCTCCTCGAGCGCTCGGGTGACGTGCACGCGGGTCATCTGCTTCCGCCACGACAGGTCGAAGTCGGTATTGTCGAGCGGCTTCGCGGGGCGGTAGGCGGCGGCGGCGGCCCGGGCGATCGCATCGTCGCCGAGCTCGCAGCCCCGCAGCGCCGCGGCGGCCTCGGGGATCTCCTGGGGCCAGCTCGCGACGCCGCCGAGCACAATTCTGGCCTCGGCGACCCTTCCCGTTTCCCGATTCCCGTTTCCCGGCTCCCACTTCACCCACGCCGCGACGCCCAGCACGGGGAAGTCAAACGAGCCGCGTCGCCTCAGCTTGTGATAGACCGCGTCCCAGCCGTCGGGAGCCGGGAGGCGGACCTCGACGAGGATCTCGTCGGGCTGCTTGGTGAGGTAGTTGATGCCGTCGTTGTGGTAGAACCGCCCGGCCGGAACCACGCGCTCCCCCTGCGGGCCGACGAGTCGGAACTCCGCACCGATCGCCACCGCGACGGGCGCCACGTCCGAGGAGCTCACCGCCCAGCAGCGCGGCGAGGACGGCGCCACCCAGCAGATGTGCCCGTCCTTCTTCATGCAGAAGTCGATCGCCTTGCGCCACTCGTACGTCTGGTCGTAGTAGTTGCAGCGCGTGTCGAGGCACAGGTTGCCGCCCAGCGTGCCCATGTTGCGGAGCAGCGGTGTGGAGACGAGCTCGGCGGCGTGGGCGACGGCCCGGTGGGACTGTCGGAAGGTTGGAACGTCGGACAGTTCGCTCAGGGTGAGACACGTTCCCACAGTCCAACCGTCCAACTTTCTCAACTCTTTGAGTCCCATCAGCGAAATGACGGTGCGCGGCTCCTGGTGTCGCCGTTTCATGTTCGGATACAGATCCGTCCCGCCTGCCACGTACATTCCCTCGGGCCCGGCGTCGGCCTTCATCGCCACCGCCTCTTTGAGCGTCCGCGGCTGCAAGTACTTGAAGGAAGGGAGCCGGAGCATCAGCGCCGCCGCCCTGCGGTAACCTCGACCGCCTTCTCCCGCCCTTTACCGCCTTCTACCGCCCTGCCGTCTCCGCCTTCCCACGGCGGAGCAACTCGTATGGGCTCCGGCCACGGCAGGTCGGGGAACCCGAGCGGCCCGAACCGCGGCTCTTCGCCCTTCTCCTTGCGGCGCAGCGCCTTGAAGACCTTCTCTGGCGTGATCGGCACTTCGTCGATGCGGACGCCGACGGCGTCGTACACCGCGTTCGCGACCGCGGGCGGCACGGGGAGGAGGGGGCCCTGGCCGCATTCCTTCGCGCCGAATGGGCCGTTCGGGTCGGGATCCTCGACGACGTAGGTGACCACGTCGCACATCTCGAGCGTGGTGGGACTCTTGTACTCGAGCAGGCTCGGGATCTTGTGCACGACGTTGCGATTGCCGCGATAGGCCATTTCCTCCATCAGGGCCTCGCCTAGGCCCATGTAGATGGACCCCTCGATCTGGCCCATCACGGCGGCGGCGTTGATCGAGCGTCCCACGTCGTGGGCGATCCAGATCTTCGGTACCTGCACGATGCCGGTGGCGGGATCCACGTCCACGAGGGCGACACACGCGCTGTAGGAATAGGCGGGTGAGGGGCCGACCCCCGCGCCCCGGTACTTCCCGGCGCCGGCGGCCGGCGTGTACGAACCCACCGTTCCCACGGTGCCTGCAGCCGCCTCGGCGAGCTGCACCGCCTCGGCGAAGCTGATGCCGCGCTCGGGGCTCGCCGCGTCGAATACGCGACGGCCGGCGAACGTGATCCGCTCGACCGGCGCCTCGAGCTTGGGCGCCGCGTGCCGGGCGATGAGGTCACGCGCCCGCTCCGCGGCCTGGATGGCGGCGTTTCCCGTCATCAGCGTCACGCGGCTGGAGTAGCTGCCGAGATCGACCGGGGTGAGATCGGTGTCCGCTGAGACCACGGCGATATCGAAGGGGTCGAGACCGAGCACCTCCGCGACGATGATCGCGAGCACCGAGTCCGAGCCCTGCCCGATCTCGGTCGACCCGCAGAACACCGTCACGCCGCCGCCCCGGTCGCACTTGAGCTGCACCCCGGAGTGCGGCATCGCGTTCCAGTAAATCGGGAGGCCGGCGCCCGTAATGTAGGAGGAGCAGGCGAGCCCGACGCCCCGGCCGTAGGGGAGCTTGCGGTACTTCTCGTTCCACCCCGATCCCGCGACGACCTTGCGAATGCACTCGGCGAGGCCCATCGAGCCAACGCGCAGCCAGTTCGCCGTGAGCGAGTGCGGCGGCACGAGATGCTTCAGCCTGAAGTCGGCGGGGTCGATCCCCAGCTGCTCCGCGATCTTGTCGAAGTGGACCTCGAGCGCGAACCGTGGCTGTGGCGTGCCGTGGCCCCGCTTCGGGCCGCAGGGCGGCTTGTTGGTGAACGCCCGCGCGCCCTGGAACTTGTAGCGGGGCACGTGATGGGTGACGGTCTGCAGAGCGCCCGTGTAGTAGGTGCTCGCGACGCCGTAGGAGCCGTAGCCGCCGCCGTCCAGCAGCGACTTGAAGTGCATCGCGGTGATCGCGCCGTCCTGCTTCACCCCGGTCTTCACCCACATCAGGGTCGGGTGGCGGCCGCGATGGCAATAGAAGACCTCTTCGCGTGTGAGCGTGATCTTCACGGGACGGCCGGTCAGCATCGCGAGCTTCGCGACGACGATCTCGTGGCTGAACGGGTCGCTCTTGCCGCCGAAGGCGCCGCCATTCGTGGTCGCGATCACGCGCACTCGGGCGGGCGCGAGCTCCAGCACTTTGGCGAGCGCGCGGTGCACGTAGTGCGGCGTCTGGGTCGAGCTCCACAGCGTGAGCTTGCCGTCGGGCGACCAGTCGGCGAGCGCCGCGTGCTGCTCCATCGGGAGATGGGTGTTCCCCTCGAAGAAGAGCAGGTCTTCCCGCACGACGTCCGCCGCGGCGAATCCGGCCTCCACGTCGCCGAACTCGAGGTTGATGAGCTTGTGCAGGTTGCCGTGATCGCCGTAATCGTGGATGCGGGGCTCGGGATGCTCGACAGCGTCCAGGTGGTCCTTGATCGGCCGCAACGGCTCGTACTCCACCGCGATCAGGTCGAGGGCGGCGGTGGCGACCTCCTCGCTCACCGCGGCCACGCCCGCCACCGGGTCGCCCACGAAGCGCGCCTTGTCGAGCGCCAGCGCGTGCTCGTCCTGGCTCACGGGCAGGATCCCGAACGGGATCGGGAGATCTTTCCCCGTGAGCACGGCTTTGACCCCGGGGAGGGCGAGGGCCCGTGTCGCGTCGATCCGGACGATCCGGGCGTGCGGATGCGGGCTCCGCAGCAGCTTGCAGTACAGCATGCGGGGGAGGGACAGGTCGTCGGCGAACTTCGTCACGCCAAGCACCTTGGCGGTCGCGTCGACCTTGCGGAGCGCCTTCCCCACCACCCGCAGGGCGGTCGGGCCGTCCGCCGCCTTCTTAGCGCGAGCCATACAACGACTCCCGTGTCGGTTCTGCCCTCTCACCTCGCAGGCGCGCCGCGGCCAGTTCGACCGCCTCGTAGATCTTGATGTAACCGGTGCAGCGGCAGAGGTTGCCCGACAGGGCCTGCTTGATCTCGTCGCGACCGGGGCTCGGGTTGTCCGTGAGGAGTGCGTCGGCGGTGAGGAGGAAGGCTGGGGTGCAGTAGCCGCACTGGGCGGCGCCCAGCGCCGCGAAGGCTTCCTGCAGCGGGTGCAGCCGGCTGCCTTGCGCCAGCCCCTCCACCGTCTTCACGCGGCGACCCTCGCAGGCGAGGCCGAGCACAAGGCACGACAGCACGGGAGCACCGTCGAGCAGCACCGTGCACGTCCCGCATTCGCCCAATTCGCACCCGTGCTTCGTGCCCGTGAGGGCGAGATCCTCGCGCAGCACCTCGAGCAGCGTCTTGTGCGGAGCGAAGGCGACCTCGACCGGCTCGCCGTTCAGCTCGAAGGCGATTTTCGCCTTGGGGTCGGGCATGTGCTCGAAACGTAATCTTGATAACGGGTGCGGGCGACACCAGCTTTCGGGCGCGCCGGAGCACGAACCTCGGACCCGGAGAGCCGAATGAAGGCGGTTAGGCAGTTCGTCGGTTGGTCGGGCAGTCTGACGGCGGTGCTCCTCCTATCCGCCTATCCGCCTGACCGCCTAGCCGCCCAGGACTATCGAGCTCAGGCCCTCCGCATCCTCAAGACGGTTCCCCTCATCGACGGCCACAACGACATCCCCGACGCCGTCCGTGGGCGCGGCGGGCTCGACTCGGTGGACTTCGCCGCGAGCCAGCCCAAGCTGATGACCGACATCCCGCGGCTGCGCGCGGGCGGGGTCGGTGGCCAGTTCTGGTCGGCCTACGTGCCCGTTACGACGATCCACGGCGGCGAGCACCCGGCGGTGTATGCGCTCGAGCAGATCGACCTCGTGCACCGCCTGTGTCGTAAGTATCCGCAGACCTTCGCGGAAGCGGCCACGGCCGCCGCCGTTGAGCGCAACTTCAAGGCCGGCAAGATCTCCTGTCTCATCGGGATCGAAGGGGGACACGCGATCGAAAACTCGCTCGGTGCGCTGCGCATGTTCGCCCGGCTGGGCGTGCGCTACATGACGCTCACCCACTGGGAGACGCTCGACTGGGCCGACGCCGCCACCGACAGCGCGAAGCACAACGGGCTGACGCCGTTCGGGGAGGAGGTCGTACGCGAGATGAACCGGGTGGGGATGCTGGTGGACCTCGCCCACGTCTCGGACGCCACGATGGTGGGCGCCATCCGCGTGTCGCGCGCGCCGGTGCTGTTCTCGCATTCCTCGGCCCGCGCGCTGTGCGACCACGTGCGCAACGTCCCCGACTCGATCCTGCGCATGGTCAAGGCGAACGGCGGCGTGGTGATGGTGAACTTCTACCCGACCTTCGTCTCGGAGGCGGTGCGCGCGTACGGCGACAGCGTCACGGCGCGCTCTCGCGCGCTGCGGGCGGCGGGCGCCGATTCCGCCCTCATCGCCGACACGGTGCGAAGCCGGGAGACGAGCGGGCCAAAGGCCACTCTGTCACAGGTGGCCGACCACATCGAGCATATCCGTGACGTGGCGGGCGTGGACCACGTGGGCCTCGGCTCCGACTTCGACGGGATCACGACCGTGCCGGTGGGGCTGGAGGACGTGTCGAAGTTCCCCGATCTCCTCGCGGAGCTGCTGCGCAGGGGCTGGAGTGAGCAGGATGTGAGAAAGGTCGCCGGACTGAACGTGCTGCGGGTGCTCCGCGATGCAGAGAGAGTGTCGAGGGAAATGAGCGCGGCGAGGGATTAGCGACCCGTCTAGCCTGCCGCCTGCTTCCCCGCATCCTCAAACCCTTTCCTGGTCATCTCTCCCCACCGCTGCCGCAAGGTGAACACCGTGAAGAAGGCCTTCAACCGCCACCACACTGTGCGCTGCCGGTAGCCGAACGTCTCGAGTGTCGCGTAGCACAGCAGGCGGATGAGATCCCCGAGACGACCGTAGCGGCGGAAGCTCACCTCCTCGAGCACCACGGCCCAAAGCGACAGCAGCATGCCGTAGCCCCAGGCGACGAGCAGGAACAGCAGCGCGAACGAGGTGTTGACGACGCCGAAGGCGAGGCCGACCGCCGTGACGATGTAGCCCGCGACCTCGACGAGGGGCGCGATCATCTCCCCGAACGTGAAGAAGGGCATCGCGATCAACCCGACGCGGCCGTAGCGTGGATTGAAGAGCATCCCCTTGTACTGCCACATCGCCGCGATGAGGCCGCGATGCCAGCGCTCGCGCTGGCGCGCGAGGATGCGCCCCGATTCCGGGACCTCCGTCCAGGCCACGGGGTCGGGAATGAAGGGGATCTCGTAGCGGATCTTCTGCCGCTGCAGGTGACGATGCAGACGGATGACGAGGTCCATATCCTCCACCACGCTCCTCGTCTGGTACCCGCCGATGGCGTGGAGGTACTCCTTGCGGAACAGGCCGAACGCGCCGGAGATGACGAGGCTGCCGCCGAGGCGGTTCCAGCCGAGGCGACCGAACAGGAACGCGCGCAGGTACTCGACCACCTGGATGCCCGGGAGGAGGCGGCGGGGAACCCTGGCGTCGCTCACGCGGCCGTCCTTCACCGTGCAGCCGTTGGCCACGCGGACCGTGCCGCCGACCGCGGCGATCTGCCGGCCGAGCAGGAACGGCCGCGTGAGGCGGAGCAGCGCGTCGGGCTCGATCAGGGTGTCCGCGTCCACCGCGATCACGAGGGGGAAGCGACTCGCGTTGACGGCGGCGTTGAGCGAGTCCGCTTTGCCGGCGTTCTCCTTGTCGATGACAAGCAGTCGCGTGCGCGTGCGGGAGCGGTACACAGCGTGCACCGGGTAGGTGGACAGCGTCTCGGGATAGGTGCGCGGCACTTCGTACAGGTCGAAGGCGTGGCGCAGCCGCTCCAGAGTATCGTCCTTCGAGCCGTCGTTGACGACGACGACCTCGAAGTTCCGGTATTCGAGCGTCAGGATCGCCGTGACGCTCGCCTCGATGGTGGCGCTCTCGTTGTGGGCGGGGACGAGGATCGTGATCGGTGGCAACGCGTCGCTCTGCATCAGGCGCTGGAAGTCCTCGTCCTCGGCCAGGCGCGTCTGCTCCCAGATCTCCGGGATCGACAGCACGAGCAGCAGGGCGTAGAAGGTGTTGAGGGCCAGGAAGTAGGCCAGGATGACGACGTCGGTGACTCGGATCAGCTCGCTC
>QHUR01000018.1 GCA_003221995.1 Gemmatimonadota bacterium
CAGGTGGTAGCGCTCGATCTTCTTGTAGAGATTGCTGCGCGGCATGTGCAACGTGCGCGCCGTCTCGGACACATTCCAGTCGTGCTCCTTCAGCTTCGCGAGCAGATAGGCGCGCTCGGCGGCCTGCTTGAACTCCTCGAAGGTGGCCTCCCGCATCCAGGGCGCTCCCGTGAGATCCCCGCCGCTTCCCGCCTCCCGCGTCCCGACGGCCACCAACCGCTCCACGTCCTCGGGCGTGATCACCGGGCCCGCGGTGAGAATCAGCAGCCGTTCGACCGCGTTGCGGAGCTCGCGGATGTTGCCCGGCCAGTCGTAGGCCGTGAGGCGCTTCACGGCCTCCTTCTCGAACTCCTTGCGCGCGAGCCCACTCTGTTCGGTGCACTGGGCCACGAAGTGCTCGACGAGCTGCGGGACGTCGGCGCGACGCGCCCGCAGGGGCGGGATTTCGATCGGCACGACATTCAGCCGGAAGTACAGGTCCTCGCGGAACCGCCCCGCTGCGATCTCGGCGGGGACGTTCTTGTTCGTGGCGGCGATCACCCGCACGTCCACCCGCAGCGCCTTCCCCGACCCCACGCGCGAGATCACCCCTTCCTCCAGAGCGCGCAGCACCTTCGCCTGGGCCGCGAGGCTCATGTCGCCGATCTCGTCCAGGAACAACGTGCCCCCGTCGGCCAGCTCGAACTTCCCCTCGCGATCGGCAAACGCGCCGGTGAAGCTGCCCTTCATGTGGCCGAACAGCTCGCTCTCGATCAGCTCCCCTGGGATCGCCGCGCAGTTCACCTCGACGAAGGGGCCCTGGGCCCGCGGCGAGAGCGCGTGAATCGCCCGCGCCACGAGCTCCTTGCCGGTGCCGTTCTCGCCCAGGATCAGCACGCGGGCGTTCGAGGGCGCCACCTTTTCGATCCGCTCGATCACCTGCTTGACGCCCCGGCTCGAGCCCACGATTTCGTACTCCGCGTGCACCACCGCCCGGAGCCGCACGTTTTCGCTCGCGAGCTCGACGTGCTGCAGGGCGTTCCGCAGCGTGAGGAGGACGCGGTCGGTGTCGAGGGGCTTCTCGAGGAAGTCGTACGCGCCGTGCTGCGTGGCCGCGACCGCCGTCTGGATCGTGCCGTGCCCCGAGATCATCACGATCTGCGCCTGGTGATCGAGCTCGCGCAGCCGCTTCAGCGTCTCGATCCCGTCCATCCCCTGCATCTTCACGTCCAGGAAGACGAGATGCGGGCGGAACTCCTCGTACAGCGCGAGCGCCTCGGCTCCCGTGGCACCGGTGCGGACCTCGATCTGCTCGTACTCGAGGAGCTGCTGCAGCGCTTCGCGGATGCCCTTCTCGTCGTCGACCACGAGCACGCGACGGCTCATCATCGGCTCCGCTTGGCCTTGTACAGGACCACACCGGTCGGATGGACGCGGACGTCGGCGAAGGCGGGAGACACCCGCAGCGGCACAGCGCCGGTGGAGTCCGCGCCGGCCATGCGCTGCGCCAGCTGCCGGATCATGGGCGCCGGGAAGGGCACGCCGCGCAGGCTCAGCTCCTCCACCCGCCAGCGCGCGATGCCGGGCCGCTCGATGGCGACCGGCCCCGCCAGCCGCAGCGGCTCCATGGGATTCAGCATCAGGCCGAGCGGCCCCAGCGCATCCGGGGGGATGGCGCGCGTGTCGAGCCGGCAGTGCACGGCCAGCGCGCCCTCCAGCAGCTCCACGCGCAACGAATCGAACGTCTTGCGCACCGACCAGTCCAGGCCGCTCCCGATCAGGGCCGCCACCTCGTTGGGCGAGAGGACCACCGAATCGGGGCCGCTCGGCTGCTTCAAGCGCTCGGCCTTGGTCTGGCTGCTCGCCAGCGACCTCGGGGTGGGGGCACCGACCGCGGTGTCCGTGACGGGGGGCAGCGCCGTGCGCCGCGGGCCGAGCCAGCGGGAGGCGGTGCGGAGGATCGGCTCTCGGAACCACCAGGCCACGAGCCCCGCGCCGAGCACGAGCGCCAAGCAGCCGAGCCGCAGGACGCCTTTAAGGCAGCCGTTCACTGTGCCTCACCTGATACACCGCGCCCCCCGACTGGAGCGTACTCTGCATCAGGTCCACGGACCCGACGAGCACGGTCTCCGCAAACTCGAGGAGCCCCAGCGCTGCCTCGAGGCGGGCGAAGTCGCGCGACCGCCCCTCACGGCCCGCCCGACCCAGCGTGAGATGGGGGCGGAAGGGCCGCGCCTCGGTGGGAAACCCGAGCGGCGCGAACACCTCCTCGATCTGATTCTGCAGCAGCTCGAGGGACGGATCGGGAGCCACGCCGGCCCACACGACGCGCGGGCGCTGGAAATCCGGGAACGCGCCGAAACCGCCCAGCGTGAGGGGCAGCGCCCGCGCACCGCGCGCCGCCCGAGCGAGCGCGGCCACGAGCTCGGCGTCGCGTTGCTCCGCGACCTCGCCCAGGAACTTCAGCGTGAGATGGATGCCCTCGGGGCGGACCCAGCGGATGGGGAAGCCCAGATCGCGCAGCGGCGCTGCGGCCCGCCACAGCGCCTGTCTCGTCGCTTCGGGCAGGTTGAGCGCGAGGAAAACTCTCAAGCCCGACTGGTGCGCTCGAGCAGGCTGCCGCGCCGATACCCCCGCGGATCCACCTCCACCGTCCCGAACCCGAGCGCCACGAGCCGCACGGTCACGCGATCGAGGCGCTGCTGTAGCCACGGAATCCACGGCCGCTCGACCTCGATGCGCGCCCCGCCCCCGCCGTGATGGCGCACCCGCAGGTCGCCCGTCACCCCCAGCTCGCGGAGATAGCGTTCCGCAGCTTCGACCTGACGCAGGCGCTCCGGCGTGATGGTCAGGCCGTAGACGACGCGACTCGAGAGGCACGGCGCCGCCGGCGCATCCCAGGTCGGCAGGCCGAGACCGCGGGACGCCTCTCGGACCTGGGCCTTGGTCATCCCCACCTCCGCGAGCGGCGAGCGCACACCGGCGCTGCGACCGGCCGCATACCCCGGCCGATGCTCCCCGCCTGCGAGATCGTCGGCGTTCGTGCCGTCGCACACGACCGCGAGCCCGCGGGCCCGGGCTTCCGGGACGAGCCTGCCCCAGAGCTCCGTCTTGCAGTAGAAGCACCGGTTCGTGGGATTGGCGACGTAGTTTGGATCTTCGAGCTCCCGGGTCTCGATCTGCACGAGGGGGATGTCGAAGCGCAGCGCCAGCGCGCGCGCCGCCTGCCACTGCGCCAGGGGATACGACGCACTGCGCCCGATCGCCGCCATCATCCGTTCGCGGCCCAGCTCCTGCCGCAGCACCACGGCGAGGAACGCGGAATCGACCCCACCCGAATAGCCGAGGAGCGTGGAGGGGAACGTCCCCACGAGCGCGCGCAGCGCGGGGACGGGATCGGTGGGAACCGGGACTGGCGTGGACACGGCGCAATAGTAACGACTTACGCTGTCCCAATCAAAGGACTAGGACAATGTTTGACGGGAAGAAACGGATAGATCGTCAGCGTGGAACCACCTAGTCTGATCATACGTTCTCGAAACGCTCGTTTCTGCTACGTATAGTTGGGAAATGTCGACAGCGACCTTCCACATGGCGACGATCGTGCTCTCGACCCTGTTCGAAAAGCCGGGCCTCGTCCCGCAAGAGCTGGACTGACGATGGCCGGGCTGCGGGGCAAGCCGCTTATCGCCTATCTCGTCGTCTGCGTCTTCTGGGGCTCGACCTACCTCGCGATCAGGGTCGGCGTGGGCGTGCTGCCGCCGTTCCTCTTCGCCGGGCTGCGGTTCCTCCTGGCGGGGGCGCTGCTCCTCGGGATCACGCTGGCGCTGGGCGACCGGCTGCCGCGCCGCGCGGTCGACTGGCGCACGTCCGTCATCGTCGGGCTGTTCCTCCTGTCCGGGGGCAACGCGTTCGTCGTGTGGGCCGAGCAATTCACCGCGTCGGGGATTGCGAGCATCTTCGTCGTGACGGTCGCGCTGTGGATGGCGTTTTTCGACGCGATCATTCCGGGCGGCTCAGGCGACCTCAGCTGGCGGGTCGTGGCCGGCCTGCTGCTCGGCTTCGCCGGCACGGCGCTGCTCGTGGGCGCGACGCCCGCTCAGATCCTGCACGCGGACCTGCGGGGCCCGATCGCGCTCACCCTCGCGAGCGCCTCGTGGTCGCTCGGCTCCGTGTACGCGAAGCGGCACCCCACCGAGGCGAGTCCTTACGTCGGCGCCGCGCTCCAGATGATCGTGGGGGGTGGCGCAATCGCGCTCGTCGGCTTCGCGTTGGGTGAGTGGAGCGCCTGGCACCTGACGCCGCGCGGAATCGGCGCGATCGCCTACCTCGTGGTCTTCGGCTCGATCCTGGGCTACAGCGCCTACACCTACGCCCTGCGGCACGCCTCGCCGACGATGGTCGGGACCTACGCCTACGTCAACCCGGTGATCGCGGTGCTCCTGGGGTGGCTCATCCTGCGAGAGCCGGTGACCGCCCGGACGTTCGTCGCGATGGCGATGATCCTCGGCGCGGTCGTGTGGATCCAGTTCTCGCACCGCGTGCCGGGCATCGGGCGGCGTTCCGTCGCGGCCGCCGCCGCAACCGACTGAGGAGCTCGGGCCGACCGTGAGACCGTGGGTCACCCTCGCGCTGGCGATCGCACTCGCCGGCTGCGGCCGTGGCACGCGGGTGCGCGACGGCGCGACGCCACGCGTCGAGACGGCGCTGAAGGTCGACAACCAGAACTTTCTGGACGCGACCGTCTACCTGCTGCGGGGAGGCGGCCGGTTCCGGATCGGCGTCGCCCCGGGCCTTTCGAGCACGGTCATGTTTCTGCGCCCCGAATACGTTGCGACGACGAACGAGCTGCAGTTCCTCATCGATTTCATCGGCAGCGAGCGATCGCCCGTGACCGAGTCGATCACGGTCGCGCCCGGCGACGTGGTGGAGCTGACCATCCCCCCCAACTAGCTCGCGTTTGCGGCCTCCGCAGCGCGCCGCCATGTTAGCGAGCCCCTGATAGGAGAGCCATGATGCGGACAGCCCTGTTCGCGCTCGGCGGCGCCGCTGCGGCGCTCGCGGTCGTGCTGCTCGCCAACACGGCGACATACCACAGCCGGCAGATCCCTGCCGAGCCCGCGCCGGCGATCGCGCTCGACACGGCGGCGGCCGCCGAGCGGCTCGCGCGCGCCCTGCGGTTCCGCACGATCTCCTTCGGCGGCGCGAGCGGCGTGGACACGGCGTCGTTCCACGACTTCCAGCTGTATCTGCAGCGGACCTTCCCCCGGCTGCACGCCGCGTTGACGCGCGAGCGCGTCGGCGGGCTGAGCCTGCTGTACCGCTGGGCGGGGAGCGACACGACGCTCGCACCGATCCTCCTCCTCGCGCACCAGGACGTGGTCCCCGTCGAACCGGGTACGGAAGCCCGCTGGACCGAGCCGCCGTTCGGCGGGAGCATTTCGGACGGCTACGTGTGGGGCCGCGGGGCGCTCGACGACAAAGACAACCTCCTCGGGATGCTCGAGGCCGTGGAGGCTCTGGTCGGCCAGAACTTCCGCCCCCAGCGGAGCGTGTACCTCGCCTTCGGTGCCGATGAGGAAGTGGGCGGCACCGGCGCGAAGGCAATCGCCGCGCTGCTCGCGTCCCGCAGCATCCATCCGGCCTTCATCGTGGACGAGGGCGGCGCGATCATGCGGGGGCTGGTCGGGCGGGTGCGCGGCCCGGTCGCGCTGGTGGGCATCGCCGAGAAGGGCTACATCAGCGTGGAGCTTACGGTGCACGCGCCGGGGGGGCACTCGTCGATGCCGCCCGCCGAGACTGCGGTCGGGATCCTGAGCGCGGCCATCCAGCGGCTCGAGCGTCATCCGATGCCGGCCGCGATCCGCGGTGCCACGGCCCAGATGCTCGATTACGTGGGCCCCGAGCTCGCCTTCCCCGAGCGCCTCGCCGTCGCGAACCGCTGGCTGTTCGGCGGGCTCATCGCCGGGCGGCTCGGCGCCACCCCCGAGGGCAACGCGATGCTCCGCACGACCACGGCGCCGACCATGTTGCAGGCCGGCGTGAAGGACAACGTCCTGCCCTCGTCCGCCCGCGGCGTGGTGAACTTCCGCATCCTGCCCGGCGACACGCCCGAGCTGGTGCTCGCGCACGTCCGCGCGACGATCCGCGACCCGCGCGTGGACGTCCGCCGCTACGAATCGTTTCTGTCCCAGCCCTCACCGGTATCGGATGTGGGCTCGCCCAACTTCCGGCTGCTCGAGCGCACCATCCGCCAGGTCGCGCCCGAGGCCATCGTCGTGCCCTGGCTGGTGGTGGGTGGGACCGACGCGCGGCACTACACGGCCCTCACGCCCGATGTGTACCGCTTCAGTGCCGCCCGGATGGGGCCCGGGGACCTCGAGCGAGTCCACGGGACCAACGAGCGGCTCGCGGTGGCGAGCTATGGGCAGGTCGTGCGGTTCTACGTATTGCTCCTGAGGAACGCCGCGGGAGGGTCCTGAGCCCGCCCTATCCCACGCCGCGCCGGTCGAGGCTGCGGTACTGAATCGCCTCGCTCACGTGTTTGGGTTGGAGGCCGGCCGCGCCGTCCAAGTCGGCGATCGTGCGGGCGATCTTGAGAATGCGGTGATAGGCGCGGGCCGACAAGCCGAGCCGCGTGATCGCGGTGCGCAGCAGCGCGTCGGCGCCGTCCGACACGCGGCAGAAGGCGCGTAGGTCCCGCGGTGCCATGTGGGCGTTGGCGTAGATGCCGGGGCGCTTGAGGAAGCGCTCCCGCTGCAGGGTGCGCGCCCGGTCCACCCGCTCCCGCACCGCCTCGCTCGGTTCCCCTCCGCCTTGCTCCGCCAGCGCTCGGTACTTCACGGCCGGGACCTCGAGGTGGATGTCGATACGGTCGAGCAGCGGCCCGGACACGCGCGCGAGGTAGCGTTGCACGCCGACCGGCCCGCACGAGCAGTTGTGTTGCGGGTCGCCGAAATAGCCACAGGGGCACGGGTTCATGGCAGCGGCGAGCATGAAGCGCGCGGGGTACGAGAGACTCATCGCCGCGCGCGCGATCGTGACCACGCCGTCCTCCATCGGCTGGCGCAGCACCTCGAGCACGTTCTTCCGGAACTCGGGCAGCTCGTCGAGGAATAGTACGCCGCCGTGCGCGAGGCTCACTTCCCCCGGGCGCGGGAACGTGCCGCCGCCGATCAGCCCCGCATCCGAGATCGTGTGGTGCGGGGCGCGGAACGGCCGCCGCGCGACGAGCGACTCGCCGAGCGGCAGCACGCCGGCGACGGAGTGGATCTTCGTGGTCTCGAGGGCTTCGTCGAGGCTCATCTTGGGGAGGATCGTGGGGAGCCGCCGGGCGAGCATGGTCTTGCCGGAGCCGGGCGGGCCCACCATCAGGATGTTGTGCCCGCCCGCGGCCGCCACCTCGAGGGCTCGCTTCGCGTGCTGCTGGCCCTTCACCTCGGCGAAATCGACGTCGTCCCGGGCCCGCTCCTCGAACAGCCGCTCCACGTCCACCGCGGCCACCGTGAGCTCCGATCGCCCGTCGAGGAAGTCGGCGATCTCCGCGAGCGTCGTCGCGCCGAGCACCCGGAGCCCGGCCACCACGCCCGCTTCGGCCAGATTCTCGCGCGGCAGGATCAGCGCCTCGATCCCCGCCAAGCGCGCGGCCAGGGCCACCGGGAGCGCCCCGCGCACAGGACGGATCGCCCCTTCCAGTCCCAACTCACCCAGCACGGCCACAGAGCCGAGACGCTGCTTCGAGATCTGCTCCGTGGCGGCGAGAATGCCGAGCGCGATCGGGAGGTCGAACGCCGAGCCGTCCTTGCGAATGTCGGCGGGGGCGAGGTTCACGGTGATTCGCTTGAGGGGGAAGGTGTAGCCCGTATTCGCGAGCGCGGCGTAGACGCGCTCGCGCCCTTCCTTGACGGCGCCCTGCGGCAGCCCCACAGTCGCGAATGTGGGAAGGCCGTTCGCGATGTCCGTCTCCACGTCCACGAGGTAGGCGTCGATGCCGAGCACAGCCGCAGAGCGGACGCGGGCGAGCATGAACGGCACCTTAGAGCGGGGCGCGCCGGGCGTGGTAGGCGAAGTCGTGCAGTGCGGCGCGGAATCTTGCAGTGGGGAGTTCAGTCAGGGCCTGGGGGTTCCGATCGGTAGCCTGCTGCGCGACGCAGCACCGGGGACTGCAGCGTCGCTGCGGTTGACGCCGCGCCCTCTCGTTACCTACGTGTATGCGTGAGAACCACGAGCTCCTGAGTCGCAACTATGCCCGAAGCACCGCAGTGGGCCCGCGTCCGCGGCGACTTGAATTGTAACGTGCGCCGCGGTGCCTGGTACGAGGTGGTGCGTCTCACCCCAGAGGAGGTGGTGCTCGACGTGAACCAGCGGACCGTGAGCATCGCCCGGCCCTCGGTGCAGGTCGTCCCCATCCGGCCGCAGCGCTGGTCGGTCGTGGCGCGCCCTCAGGACGCGGTGAATCTTCCGTTGAGTTGGGGCTCGCGCTACGCCGTGTGCCCGAACTGCCGCCATCGCTCACCGCTGCGGGGGCACGCGACCGAACTGCGGTGTCCGCGATGCACCGGGGTGTTCGCGATCGCCTGGGACGACCCCTACTAGGAACTGACCAACACGTCGCCTACGCGCCGCGGCGGCGTCGCGGTGGCAGCGGCTGCAACGCGAGCAGCGCTGCAAGCCACATCCCGAGCGCGATGGCTGCTTCTTCCCACCACGCGAATCGACGGTGCTTCGTAACTCCTCCTAGAAACGATACGGCGGCCTCCAGGCGCTGGAGCCCAGGTGAACCACCCCTGCAGCACGCCTTGGGCTGCATGCTCCGTACCAGAGCAAATGGTGTACCGGGCGCTCCGCGCCGCGCGCCGACCTCGCGACGTCGCCGTCGTTCGTCACTCGGCTGCGGTGCCGCCGCCACACCACCGACACCGCTTGCGCAATCGCGCGTGCCATGCCAAGACCTGAGGAACTCAAACCGACGGGGAACGGCTCATGTATACGCGCCTCTGGAGCACCACTCTCCTGTGCGCTCTGGGCGGGAGTGGAACCGCTTGGACGCAGACCTTCAATCCCAGGGCCTACGGTGCGAAGGGCGACGGCGCCGCCGACGACACCCCGGCGATCAACGCCGCCCTGGCCGCCGTGCCCGCGGCGGGCGGCGTCCTGGAGCTGTCGCCAGGCGTGTACCGCATCACGGCACCGATCCGTCTGGCGAAGAAGATCATCCTGGCGGGCGCGGGCTTCACGGAGGATCCCGCCGCCACATCCCGCGCGGCGACGGTACTCCTGAAGGACGGCAACTTCGACGGCATCAGCGTCGAGGCGGATGCCTGCATCCTGCGCGACTTCCAGCTCGACGGGAACGCCGGCAACGGTGGCGCCGGCATCGTCGTCAAGGCGGCTCGGGTCGTGCTCGAGAACATCGCGGTCATGAATCAAGGCGGCGTCGGCGTGCGCATCGGGTCTTCCCACGCGAACACGAACCTGTGGCGGATCTTCAATTTGGTAGTCGTGAACAACGGCAGCCACGGCTTGTACATCCACGATCCGGATCCCAGGATCCCCGACGCCAACGCCGGCATCCTGCTAGGCCTCGATGCGCGCCGCAACGGCGGCGACGGTCTCCGCATCGACAACGCCACCGACAACATCTTCCATGGAGTCATGGCGGCGGATAATGCGGGCTACGGCATCAACGTGCACGGCACGCCCGGGGAGAAGGCGACGGGGCACATCTTCTGGTTCCCCTACGCCGAGTCGAACCAGCGCGGGGACATCTTGCTCGACACCAACGCCGTTTTCAACGTCGTATTCGGGTTCAACGCGCTCACCAAAATCGACGGCACCCGCGACCGGGGGACGGAGAACCTCGTGCTCGGCCATGCCCGCGCCAAAGTCGGGGGCCGGCTCTTCCGGAGCCCCGTGGCCTTCACGGCGGCCCGGATCAGCAGCCCGGCGATCTCCGGCTACTGGGACCTGACCCAGGACACCACGGACCGCAGACTCCTCGTGACGCTGAACGGCAGCGATGCGGACCCCGTGATCGCGCGCTTCCAGCATGGGGGTCGGGGCCGGGTGGAGTTGCAGGCCGACGGCGCGCTCCTCGAAACGCGCGTCGCCCTGGTCTACAACTTCACCGTGCGTGCCGACGCCTCCCGCGGCAACTATTTCACGCTGCTCGTGACGGACGCCGACGGGTTCACCATCGCCAACCCTCTGAATCTCGTCCCGGGGCAGCGGATCACGTACGACATCAAGAACGGCGCGGGCCAGAACATGGGACCGATCACCTGGGGCCACCTGTTTCTGCTCGCCGGGGGATCCTTCACGAACCCGGCGAACGGCAAACGGCGGCTGATCACGTTCCGTTACGACGGCGCGAACCTGGTAGAGGAGAGTCGATCCCAGGGCGACACCTGAGCGGACAAGGGCGCTAGCGCAACCCGATCGCCACGCCGAGCTGCACCACCGCGAGGTTCGCCTGGCTCCGCACCGGCCTGAGCAAGAGCGAGCCGTCGGCAGCCCGGGAGATGCTGCCCTCTCGCAGGTAGGTGACGGGTCCGTTCCGCACGTAGCTCGCGCCCAGGTCGAGCGCCACCGAGCGCGACAGCTTGATGAGGAGTCCGCCGCCGCCTTCGAGCCCCAGCACGGCATCGTCGTAGTTCACGGTGCTGGGGTAGCCCCAGCAGCCGCAGCCGGAGCCCCCCAGCGAGCTCTCGGTCGCGAAGTACGAGACGCCCGCCGTGCCGAACGCGTACAGCCGTACCGGGCCCTCGCCGAAGACGAATTGGGGGCCGCCACGCAGGGAGGCGATGTAGAAGGTGGTGTTGAGATCGAGGCCGAGCAGGCCGCCCGAGCCCGCGAGCGGGATCAGCCGCCGCTCGTGGCCGTACTGGAGATAGGAGCCCGTGAGCCGCAGGCCCAGCGCGCCGCGCCGGTCGAGACTGACGGCGATGACGCCGCCCAGGCCGCCCGCCACGTCCACGAAGTTGCGAAATTCGCCGACCGGGATTCCCACCATCACGTCGCCGCCACCGAAACCCCAGCTCCGTACCTCCCGCAACCCGCGGGACTGGGCGGCGCCAGACGCCGCGACGAGCAACGAGAGACCGAGCGCGAGCTGAACGGGCTTCATGGTTGTCCTCACCGGGGCAACAGACGTGCCAGCCATGGCGTTCGCGCCGGCGCCCGCACGCCGCAGCGGCGGCGGACCGGGCGACCTCGCCAGTGGACAGCCGCCTGGATCGGACACAGGATTCGATCCGCACAACTGAGGACCCCATGACCCAAGGGCCGCCCCAGATCGGCCACGACGACTTTCTCAAGGTGGACGTCCGCGTTGGACGCATCGTCCAGGTGGACGACTTCCCCAAGGCCAGGAAGCCCGCCTACCGGCTGCGGATCGACTTCGGCGAGTTGGGCGTGAAGACCTCCAGCGCTCAGCTCACGCGGCATTACCGCAAGGAGGAGCTCGCTCGTAAGCTCGTCCTCGCCGTGGTCAATTTCCCGCCACGCCAGATCGCCGACTACTTCTCGGAGGTGCTGACGCTCGGCGTGATGGTGGGAGAAGGGGACGTCGTGCTGGTGCAGCCCGACCGCGACGTCCCGCTCGGGAGTCGGATCCTCTAGGAGACGGGGGGAGGGGCCCGCTAGGGCCGGTCGGACCCGGCGGGCGCGTTACGGGCGCCCCGGTCCACGACCTTGGCCCGCACCGGCACGCCCGGGGCAAGGAGCTCCAGTCCTCCCACCACCACCTGCGCGCCCGCCTCCACGCCGCTCGTCACCTCGACGAAGCCCGGCGTGCGAACGCCGAGAGCCACGGGATGCCGCTCGGCCTTCCCGTCGCTGACGACCCACACGAAGCTCGTGCCCTGAAGCGGCACCACGGCATCCTCGGGGATGACGATCGCGTTGGAGCGCACCGCCGTGACGAGGCGCGCCTCGATGAACATGCCAGGCTGCAGCAGCCGCTGGCCGTTCGGAACTCGGGCCTTGACCAGGATCGTACGGCCCGGCAGCTGGACGACCGGGTCCACGAAATCCACTTCCCCCGTGAAATCGCGGCCGGGGAGCGCGGCGACCCGGAACGTGACCCCCTGCCCGGGACGGAGCAGGCGCGCGAACCGCTCGGGCACCTGGAACGTGGCGCGCTGCGGGTTCACCGTGTGGAGGGACGCGAGCCGCGTGCTGGTAGTGACGTAATCGCCCAGGCTGACGTAGCGTTGCCCCACCACACCGGCGAACGGGGCCCGCACGGTGGTTCGATCGAGGCGGATGCGCTGCAGGTCGTACTCGGCCTGCGCGCTGCGGGCCGTCGCCTCGGCGCGCTCCAGGTCGGCGGCCGACGACGCATTCTGCTGCACCAGCCCCTTGGTGCGCGCCAGGGCCTGCTGCGCGAGATCACGCTGGGCCGCGAGTTGCGCCACCTGCGCCTGGAGCTGGGCGTCATCCACCTTGAAGAGCGGCGTGTCTTTGTCGACCTCCTGGCCCTCGCGGACCAAGAACTCGACGATCCGTCCCTCCACCTCGGGACGCAGGTCGATCGACTGCACCGCTTCGATCTGGCCCGTCGCGGCAATTTCGTCGCGCACCGTGTCTGTGGCCGCGACGGCGACTTCGACCGGCAGCCCCATGGGGCCGCCGCCGCCGAACCCGCCCTGCCCGCCGGCCCCGCTTTTCTTGCATGCCCCCGCGACGACGAGCGTCGCCGCCGCCGCCGCCACGCACCACGCACCACGCACCATGGCTCTATCGCTCACTGTTGCGGTTCGGGAAAGAGGCGCCGACCGAGGATGTTCTCGAGGCCCGCCAGGGCGAGTCGGGTAGCGTAGCGCGCCTGGACGAGCGCGGCCTCCGCGTCGTCGAGGGCGGTCTGGGCCACGAGCAGGTCGAGGATCGTCGTGGCACCGCCAGCGTACCGGCTCTGCTGCACCCGGAAGTTCTCGCGCGCCACGGTCAACCCCTCCGCGGCCAGCTGCGCGCTGGCGCGCGCGGTCACATACCCATCGTACGCCGCCGCCACATCGTGCTGCACAGCGCGGTCCATGTCCTGCCGGATCGCCCGCGCCACCTGGTGGTTCACGCGGGCCTGCGAGAGCGCGATTTCCCGCTGCGCGTTGTCCCACAGCGGGAACGAGACGTTCAGCGTAAGCGCGGACACGGCGAGGCGCGCGGGTGCGAACCGGTTGTCGAAGCCGATGCGGCTCCAGGACACCGTTGCCCGCGGCAGATAGGTGCCCAGCCGAGCCCGGAAGGCGGCCGCTGTCGCGCGCTCGGTGGCCGCCGCCTGCCGGTAACGCGGGCCCTGCGTCGCGGCCTCGGTGATAGCGTCGGCCAGGGTGAGTGGCAGCTCCGGCGCCGGCGCGGAATCGAGCGGCGCGGCGTCCACCGGTCCCGCCGCTCCCACCCGCCGCCCCAGTTCGAGCCGCGAGACGCGGAGCGCCGACTCCTGCTGGAGCAGGCCAACCCGCGCTTGGGTCAACTCGAGCCGCAGCTGCAGCGAATCGGTCTGGACGGCCGCCCCGGTCGAGACCCGCGCGCGGGCGACGGCCAGCTGCTCCTGGGCACGCCGCACCCGCTCACGGGCGACGCGTGCCAACTCCCAGTCGGCCAGCACCGCGTAGTAATCCGACTCCGTGAGGAGGGCCGACGCGAAGCGGGCCTGCAGCTCCCCGGCGTGGGCCCCGTCGAGCGCCGCCGCCGACCGGGCGAGCTCGGCCACCTTCTGCCCGCCGGTGAACACGTCGTAGCTCGCGGTGGCCTGCGCCTGCACCGCGTATTGCTCGGGCTTCAAGGTC
>QHUR01000019.1 GCA_003221995.1 Gemmatimonadota bacterium
GGTCCTTCCTAATATTCTGCGGGGTTCCGGGCCATGGGGCGGCCGGTATGTGGGTCCGCCTTAAGGTCTCCGGGACTGCCCGCGCGCCCTTCCTAACGGCCACTCCGGCCGGTAAATCCTAACATGGGTGGGCGACTTGCGGCCGCGGTGGGCCTCGCGGTGCTGGCGTTGGTGGTCGGTCGCCACACGGCCGGCCAGGAGCAGGGGCAGGGCTGGGCGGCCTACGACGGCCGTGATTGGCGGGGGTTCACTCCCGCGGAGAAGCGCGCCTACGTAGTTGGGTTCCTCGCCGCAGGTGCGCTGGCGGATGCCGGACGGGCTGGTGCGGAGGGCCCGGCGGCGCTGGGCAGAGTGCTCGACTCGCTCTCACGAGGAGGTGGGCTCCGCTTTCCTTTCGGTCACACAGTGTACGTGACGCAGCTCGACGAGTATTACTGGTGGGAGAATCACAGGCCCACTCGGCTGTACCTGGCGCTGTGGGAGGTCAACCGGCGCCTCGCGACGCACGAGCGGTAGGATGTGAGCAGTCAACTCCCAAGGAGGGAATCTCGTATGAAGCGTCTCACGCTGTTGTTGGTGGCTGTGGCGCTGCTCTGGCCCGCGGCGGCCAACGCTCAGCTCACCATGCAGATGTCCAACGGGTGGTCGTTCACGTTCGCCGGAAACGTGAACGTCTTCTGGGTGTTCACGAAGGAGAACACGGCTGCCGGCGACGCCGCCAACAGCAGTGTTCGGACCGGGCTCCTTCCCGCTTTTGCCACCTTTGAGGCTCGCGGCAAGGAAGCGGGCATGAATCTCGGCGTCCACTTCGGTTTCGCGCCGCAGATCCAGAACGCCGGTGTCCACGACCAGTTCGGCGTGCAATCCGGCGCCGCTATCGACATGCGCCAGGTGTACCTGACGATCGGCCTGAAGGACGGGTCCCAGATTCTTGCCGGCCGCGAACTCGGCCTGTTCGGCCGTCAGAACATCGTGCAAGACATGACCCTGTTCGGCGTGGGCGCGGTGGGGATTGGCGGCGGCCAGAGCGGTGGCACCACGGCGGGCCGCATCGGCTACGGCTACATCTATCCGAACTTCAACGCCCAGGTTACCTACAGCACCAAGGGTGGGACGCCGGCGCAGATCTCCATCGGTCTCTTCCAACCCAGTCAGCTGGCAGCGGGCGCCGGCGTGTACGACTTCACCAAGGTCCCGCGCGTCGAGGCCGAGGTCACCTACAACCAGAAGTCCGGTAAGAACAAGTACATGGTGTGGGCCGGTGGTTTGTGGCAGACCACTTCGAACGCGGCGACCGGCGGCAACTCGGTCAGCTCGTTCGGCGGTACGGCCGGGATCAAGGCCGACGTCTCCGATTTGACGGTGACGGTGTCCGGCTATATCGGCAAGGGTCTCGGCACCGGACTGATGTTCTCCGGTAACGAGGTCGCGGGAGCCGGGACAGGCACCGAGCTCCGCACCTCGGACGGCGGCTATGCTCAGGTGATGTACCACGCTAACAAGGGCAAGACCAGCGTGGGCGCGAGCTATGGCTTCAGCCGACTGAAGAGAAACAGTACGGCTGCACCCGCTGGCGACGCCACTAACCGCTCACTGGTAAACGTGTATTCGTACACCGGGGGTATCTACCACCAGTGGACGAAGTCGCTGAAACTCGTGTTCGAGGGGACGCAAGAGGGGAGCACCAAGGGTGCCAAGCCGAAGCAGGTCGACGTGTCCGGCGGGTTCATGCTGTTCTTCTAAACCTGCAACGACGTAAGGAGAACGGCGTAGTGGAGAAGTCGTAACGGGGGAATCGGAGGGGATGAAACGTAAAGGCCGGGAGCCAATCCCCGGCCTTTTACGTTTTCCGCCCTACGTTGTTTCCCCTTACGCTTCTGCCTCTACGTTCTTCCCGTACGCCGTCTACTTATAGCGGTACGTAATCCTGCCCCGCGTGAGGTCGTACGGCGACAGGTCCACCGCCACCCGATCTCCCTGCAGGATGCGGATGTAGTTCTTGCGCATCTTGCCGCTCACGTAGGCCAACACCTGGTGCCCGTTCTCGAGCTTCACGCGGAACGTCGTGTTGGGGAGGACCTCCGTGACGGTCCCCATCATTTGAATGGCGTCACCGGCCACTGACGGTCAACGCTCCTTGCAGAGAAGCGATCACTTGCGGCTGGCGAGCGGGTGCGGGTCCATCGTCGAATCGCGGGGCGGCTCGGCGCCGCCGCGCTCGATGTAGGAGGCGTGCCGGCCGCACGTCTGGCACGTCAGGGTTACCCGCTCCGAGACGAGCGGCGCGCCGCCATGCGAGCGGCGCCGGGGCACGCGCTGAATCGAGCGCGTGCCGCACGAGGGGCACACCAGCAGGGTGCGCTCCCGGTCGGCTGCGATGAGCGCCAGGGCTTCCGGCGCCCGGTATTCTTTAATACCGCGTCGCCCCACTGCTTCTCGGCACCTCCGGTCGGAAATGTAGTCACCCCTGGAAGGCTTGACACCCCCCGGCAGCGGCGTATCTCTCACGAGAACAGGAGGTTGCCCATGGATGGTCCCGAGTTCCAGCCGCTCGCCGTGGTCGAAGTCGACGCCGTGCGGCCCGAGCGCCAGGGGTTTACGCTCACCGGCCTGGGAACGGGCGGCGCCGAGTACCAGCTCGATCTGCACTTCGAGATGCCCCTCGATCCGCGCACCCGTGCCGTCCTGGGTGAGCTGTTTTCCCATTCGGAGCTCGTTGTCTCCCGTCGATCTCCACCTGCCGCCCTCAGAGACGCCCTGCGGGCCCGCGCCGGGCGCCAAAATCCTTGACGCTCCGGAGGGGGGGTTGTAGCTTGCCGCGACCTTCAGCGCCGGAGCAGCCTGTTCGATGCCAGCCGAGCTCGGCGGGTCGCAGCTCTCTTCGCTGCTCGAGGCCCTTCCCGGCATCGCCAGCGTGCTGCGGAGTCCGGTCGCGGACGCGCTGGTCAAGGCGATTCGTGGCGCGGCCGGCATCGGCGAGTTCGCCGCGGAGGATGCCGAGGAGCTGGTGCGCTATGCCGTGCGCCGTGGCCTCGTCGGCCAGGAGGAGGGCGATCGCGTCCTCGCCGAGGTGAGCGCGGCGCTCAAAGGCAAGCGCAAGCCGGCGCGCGGCGCGAAACCGAAGGTGATGAAGCGGTCGACGAAGAGAAAAGCCCGGCGCTGAGCCGTTCGGCCTAGACCCGAAACCCCCGCACCAACCCGCGCAGTTTTTCCGCTGCCTGCAGCAGGTTGCCCGCGGCGGCGGCCATCTGCTCGGTCGAGGCGCCCTGCTCCTCCGTGGCGGCCGTCACCTGCTCCGCGCCCGCCGCGTGCGCGCTGGAGCGCCCCGCCACCTGCTCCGCCTGCTGCCGCAGCCGCTCGGTGGTCTCGCGGTTCGTCTGCGCCGCACGCCGCACTTTCTCCGCCCCCTGCTCGACCTGCTCCACCGCCGCCACGATCTCCGCGAGCCCCCGCGCCGCGCCTTCCGCCACCGACTCGATCCCCCGGACTTTGGCCTGGCCCGCGGCCATCGTCGCCGTCACGTCCTCCATCTGCTCGCGGATGACCGTGGTGGTGCGGGTGACGGCCTCGGCGGCGCGTGCCGACTCGTCGGCGAGCTGTCGCACCTCCTCGGCGACGACCGCGAACCCCCGGCCGTGCTCGCCCGCGCGCGCCGCCTCGATGGCGGCGTTGAGGGCGAGCAGGTTCGTCTGGGACGAGATGCGCTTGATGAGGTCGACGAAGTCGTCGATCGCGGCGCTCTGCGCCGCCAGCTCCGTGATCTGCTTGGACGTCGTCTGCACCACTTCCCGCACGTCGAGCAGGGCGGTCCCCGCCGCCGCCACGTCTCCGCGGTGGCGGTCGGCGACAGTGCGGATCTCCTCGCCGAGCTGGGCTGCCCGCTCGGCCAGCTCGGCCATCTGGCCCGTGGCGGTGCCCAGCTCGTCGAGGCTCGAGCCCATCGACCCGAGCTCGCTTCGCTGTGCCTCGGCGCCGCCCGAGATCTCGACCATCGCCGTAGACACCTCGCTCGCCGACGCCGCGAGCTGCTCGCTCACGGCCGACAGGTCGCCTGCCGAGCCGGCGATGCGGTCGGACTCCGTGATCACCTCGCCCACAATCCGGCGCAGCCGGTCGCCCATCTGCTGCAAGGCGTCCGCCAGTACGCGGAACTCCCGCGGCATCCGACCGGTCGTGACGGGCCGCAAGTCTCCGGCGCCGAACCGCTCGGCCGCCGTCACGAGCCGGCCGAGCGGCGCCTCGACCCAGCGCAGCGTGTAGAACGACAGCGCGCCGCCCGCGACGACCAGCAGCGTCAGCACGAGCCAGAGGACTCGCTCGCCCTGCCGCGACGCGGCCGCCAAGCGGTCGCCCGCCTGGGCCGCCCGCACCGCCTGGCGGCCCGAGAGGTCGCGGACCAGCCGGGTGAGCTCGGCCGTGGGCTCGCGCACCGCGACCGCCTCCACCTGGGCTTCGCGCTCACGGCCCAGGTCCTTGAGCGCGTGCGCGAGGGCATAGTCGACCTGAATCGACGCCTCCAGCTGCTTGATGCGGATCACCGTGAGACGGTCCTCGTTGGACAGGCCGCCCAGGTTCTCGAGCCGGCGCTCGTAGTCGAACGCGTCGTCGGCGGCGGCCTGGAAGCGATCACGCGCGGTCGCGCTCGGCGTGGCGAGATACAGCTCGGCCGCGCGGATCTCGTCGAACACCGCGCTCACGAGGCCGCTCCCCACCTCGCTCGCGGCGCGCAATGCCGCCAGCTCCGCGGCGACGGACCGACGCAGCATCCGCAGCGTCGCGGCCCCGTACGCGGCCGTGAGGACGAGGCCCACCGCCAGGCCGAACAGCCCCAGCAGGATCCGGAAGCGGATCGTGTCGAGCGGCGCCGCTCTCACCGCCCCCCCCCCTGCCCCCGCTCCGTGACGAGCTGCCCGTCCTGCACGACGCCGATCGTCACAGACTTGCCGGCGACGTCCCCGTGCTCGTCGAACGCGATCGCCCCCGTCACGCCATCGAACGCGGGCCTGCCCCGGCCCACCTTCACCAGGTAGTCACGGATCGCCTGTCGGTCGGGTCCCCCTGCCTGGATCGCCCGCGCCAGCAGTCGCACGATGTCGTACGCCCCGGCGCCCCGGTGGTCGGGCCGCTGGCCCTGATAGGCGCGGGCGTAGGCGGCGACGAAGTCGCGGTTGCGCTCGTCCGGCCGGTCAGGCAGGTACGCCGACGAGACGTGCACGCCCGCCGCGAGCGGCCCGTCGGCCTCGATGCCGGTGAGCGCGTCGCCGCCGATCACCGGCCACCGCAGCCCTAGTGCCTGCAGCTCACGCAGCGCGAGCTCCGCCCCGGGCCGCTCCGTCGCCAGCACCAGCACGTCCGCGCCGCCCAGCCGCATGTGCGAGAGGTAGGGCTCGAGCGACGGAGTGGCGGGCACGTAGGGATCGGCTTCGACGATTACGCCGCCGAGCCGTGTGAACTCGGCCGCGAACGTCTTCCGGATCCCGCGGCCGTAGTCGTTGTTGATGTACAGGATGCCCGCCCGCTTCGCTGCCAACGACTGCCGGGCGAAGCGGGCGAGCTCCGGGCCGTGGGACAGGTCGGTCGGACACACGCGGAAGAAATACGGGTTGATCCCGCTGAGATCGGGACTGGAAGCGGACGGAGAGATCACGGGAACGGGGCTCGCCCCGCCGCCGTACACGCGCGCCGCGGCGATGGTCGTGCCCGACGTCAGGTGCCCCACGACCGCTACGAGGTCCGGTTCCCGGTAAAGGTCCTCGGCCACGCGCACGGCGGTGTCCTCGCGGCCGGAATCGTCGGCGACCCGCAGCCTGAGGGGCCGGCCCTTCACGCCCCCCTTGGCGTTGATCTCGGCAGCCGCCAGCTCGGCGGCTTGCCGCATCGCCACACCCCGGGGCTGGGAAAACGGCCCGGCGACGCCGATGATGATCGGACCGGTTTCTTGGGAGCAGGCCGCGAGCCACAGCGCGGCGCCGAGCAGGACTGGCCTTTTTCCCAGGAGACCTCCAGGTACCGCGTGACTCGTGTCGGCCGGTCGCGCGGCAAGGTTAAGCTGGGCAGTCGGGAAGCGCAACGTTATCCCCAGTGTTCCACAGGTTCTCCACCGGGTTTCCACCTGGTTTTCCAGACCGGCGTGGATGATCTTTTTGGTTCCGATGGACGCGATTCGCAGTCTCTGCCGCTTCACCGACGCCCTCGAGCGGCTGCTCGCGAGCGCCGACGCGCTCGCCTTCGAGCGCGCTTGGCGCGAGGGCGACCTTGACCAGGTCGGCTGGGAGGCCCTGGCACTGGGACGGCGGGCCACGGGGGCGGGCGAAGCGGGGGCGGCGCTCGAGCGCGCTTTGGCGCAGGTGGACCGTCGCCTGCTCGCCGTGCTGGAGCGCGGTCGTGCCTTCCTCGACCCGCATCTCGTCACGTTCCGCGTCCCCGAGCTCGAGCGCTGGCAGCACGCGGCGGCGGCGGCCCTCGTGGGAGCGCGCTGGGGCGTCGCCGGGCTGCGGACCATCGTCGCCGATACGCAGGCACCCCTGGCACGTCGTTACTTCGCCTTCCTCGGTCTCGCCGAACGCCATCCGCCAGGGGCGTGGCCGCTGTTCGAGCGCTACCTCACGACGCCGGGCGCGCATCATGCGTTCGTCGCGGCAGCGGTGGAGGCGGCGCGCTACTACCCGGGTCAGGCGGGCCTGCTGGTCGAGCTGTTCGAGCGGATTCGCGGGGACGAAATGCTGCGGCGCTTCCTCGGGCCCAAGATCCTCGAGTCCCTCTACGTGCTGTGCGACCCGCGCAGCCTGCCGCTGTTCGAGCAGCTGCTCGTCACTGGGCACACCGACCCCGACCTCGAGCGCTGTGAGGTGACCCGCGCCTTGGTCGCGGTGCGCAAACTGACGGGACGCCTCGCGCCGAGCTCCAAGTTCGCCGACGCCGCCGAGGAGGTCGTTCAGCGGACGCTGGACGACGCCGAACGGCGCTTCGAGGAGGGGCGCGACCGGATCGTTCCCGTCAACGTCATCTGACCGCCGCGCCCCCCAGCACGAACTGCCACAGCCTCCGGCGGTAGGCTTCCCCACCGAGGTCGTACGTGTCGTTGTGCCCGGCGCCCTGGATCAGGACCAGCTCGGCCGGCCCCGGCGCGGCGGCGACGACCCGCCGCCCCATGGCGAGGGGCGCGAGCCGGTCGACCGTGCCGTGGAACACCAGCACGGGACAGCGGACCAGCCGCAGGTTGGCGAGGTTGTCGAGCCGCAACCGCACGATGAAGCGCGGGAACAGCGCGTAGTGCTCGCGTGCGATGTCCAGGGCGTTCGTGAAAGGGGACTCGAGGACGAGCCCGGCCACGTCGTGTCCCGCCGCCACGTGGGACGCGACGGCGGAGCCGAGGGAGCGCCCGTATACGTAGATCCGGGCGCGGTCCACCTCCGGCCGACGCGCGACGGCCGCGTAGGCCGCGTCGGCCGCCTCGTAGATGCTCGCCTCGGTCGCCCGCCCGCCGCTGCCCCCGTAACCCGGATAGTCGACCACGAGGAGCGTCGCGCCCGGGGGCTGAAAGTCGCGCACGATGGGCCCGATCGAAGCAATGTTCTCTCCGTTGCCGTAGAACCAGAGCAGGGCGGGCCAGGGCGGGCGGCTGCTGGTAGGCGACTGCGGCCTGAGATACCACCCCGCTAGCTTCGTCCCGTCTCGCAGCGCGAGCTCGATCCGCTCGCCGTTCGCCGCGCCGACCTGTCGTGGATCGGGGACGGAGGCTCGCGGCGCAGGGAACGCGATGCGCTCCTGGAACACCCAGGCGAGGAACACCAGCAGCGCGTAGCCGAGGAGCAGGCCGAGTAGGATGCGGACGAGAAGCATCGCAGCAACTTAACCATTGCACGGCGGCCTCCGAACACAAATCTTTCGTGCCGTGACGACCCAGCTCACGTGCCCCTCGTGCCGCCGCGAGATCCCTACGGGGGCTGCGTTTTGTCCCGCCTGCGGCACTGCGTCGCCCACCGTCATCTCGAGTGAGCGCGCGGCGGCCCCGCCTCCCGCTCCGCCCCCACGCGCGGGCGAGCGCGCGGTGGACGCCGTACGCGACCGCCTGGCGGGCGCGCTCGGCCCCAAGTATCAGGTCAAAGGGCTCGTGGGCCGCGGTGGGTTCGCGGAGGTCTACGAGTTGTGGGACGCGGACCTCGACCGCCGCCTCGCCTGTAAGGTCCTGCACCCCGAGGTCGCCTGGACGCCGGGCATGCTGGCGCGGTTCCGCCAGGAGGCCAAGGCCCTCGCGCGGCTCCAACACCCCGCGATCCTGCCGATCCACTTTACCGGGGACGGCGAGGGCCTCGTGTACTACGTCATGCCCTTCGTCGAGGGAGAGTCCCTGGCCGATGCGCTGCGGCGCCGGGGTCCGCTCACGCCCGACGACGCCGTCAGGGTGGCGGAGCCGGTGCTGCAGGCGCTCGCTCATGCCCACGCCCAGGGCTTGGTGCATCGCGACATCAAGCCGGACAACGTGATGCTCGAGGCGAAGACCGGGCGCGCGCTGCTCGTGGACTTCGGGATTGCCAAGCTGCTCGACCCCGGCACCGGCGACTCCAAGACGGCGACGGGCTTCACGGTCGGCACCGTGCAATACATGAGTCCCGAGCAGGCGCTGGGCCAGCGCGACCTCGACGGCCGCAGCGACCTGTACGCCCTCGGCGCCATGCTGTTCCAGATGGTGACCGGCAGTCCCCCCTACGACGGCAAGTCGAGCGCGGAAATCGTCGGCAAGCACCTGGCCGATCCCGTGCCCGTGGCGAGCGATGTGAACGCCAGGATCCCGCGCTGGCTCTCCGACGTGATCGTGAAGTGCCTCGCCAAGAAGCCCGAAGACCGCTACCAAACGGGCGACGAGGTGCTCATGGCGCTGCGGGCGGGCCGGGCCTCCGGCCCGACGCAGCTCGTCGGCGCGGTAAGCGTGGGGCGCCAGGTGCGACGCTCCGGCGAGCTCCGGCCCGCCCGGAGCCGCGTGGGCTGGTGGCTGCTCGGTGCCGTCGCGGCGGCGCTCGGTGTCTGGGCAGTGTGGTACCTGGGGCGGACGGGTGTGATTGGATCGGGGGTCGTGTGGGTGCATAACGCCCTGGCGGAGCCTGTGGAGATCCTGCGGGACGGATCGCCCTTCGACACCGTGGCCCCAGAGGCGTCGGTGCGGCTGATGCTCGCGCGGGGGACGCGGGCCGTGTTGCGCTGGCGGCTCATCCGCCCGGGCTCGCCGCCCATTGGTGAGCCGCTGGAGGGGTCGCTGCCGCCGGCTCGCCGCGTGCGTGGCCGCCGGGTCGCGGCGATCGGTGCCGAGGTAGACGGGCAGAGCTATTTCGCGCCCCTGATCACCAACACCACGCCCTCCGACATCACCCTGGCGGTGAACCCGGGGACCGGGGCCGCGAGGCGCTGCAACTGCGTGGTGCCGAAGGGCGCGGTACGCACCCACATCGGCTACTACCGGCTGTATGCGAACTCCGGCGTCGCGGCCTACAACACCGCGCATCCCTACACGGGTCCCCACACCGATCGGCAGGGGTTCGCGGATCGGGTCGCACCGCGCAGCGGGGTCGTCGTCCTGACGTTCTGATGACGGGTGGCGTGGGGCCCGACCCCCAGCTGCTCGGGCGCGCTCGTGGAGCGCTTCTGGGTCTGGTTGCGGGCAACCAGCTTGGCGTGCCGACCGAGCGACTCGGCACCGCGCAGGCGATCCGCGCGGCGTTTCCGGGCGGGGTTCGCGACCTCGCCCCCCCACCCCAGGGATCCGCTTTCGACGACGACGCGGCGATGACCCTGCTGCTCGCCCAGTCGCTGGTGGAGCGGGGCGACTTCGACCCCCGCGACGTCGCGGAGCGGTGGGTGAGGTGGATGCGGGTCGACGGGCGGGGCATCGGCCTCACGACGCAGCGGGCGCTCGAGCAGATCGAACGGGGGGCCGAGCCGTTCGAGGCCGGGCGGCTCGCCCGCGATGCCGATCCCCGGACTGCGGCGAGCAACGGGGCCGTGATGCGCTGCCTCCCCGTCGCCCTCCGCTACCACGACAACCTCGACAAGCTGATCCGCGTCTCGGCTCAGCAGGCCGCCATTACGCACGCCGACGAGCGCTGCACGTCGGGCGCCGTTGCCGTGAACTTGGCCGCCCGCGAGCTGCTCCACGGGAACAGTCATTTCGTGGAAGAGGTCGTGCACCGGCTGGCGGACCGGGCACCGCGCCCGCTGCTGGAGGCGCTACGCCGCGTCCCCTGGGAAGAGCAGCGCGACCTGCCCATCGCCCGAGCCGGCGAGTATGGGTACGTGGTGCACTGCGTGGAGGTCGCGTTCTGGTGTGCGCTGCACCAGCCGTCGCTCGAGGAGGCGTTGATCTTCCTGGCGGAGGCGGGAGGCGACACCGACACCAACGCGGCGGTCGCCGGGGCGCTGCTGGGCGCGCGCGACGGGGTCGCGGGCTTGCCGCCGCGCTGGCTGGATCAGATGGGGGACGCGGGGGGGATTGGCGAGCTCGCGGAGCGGTTGATTACGGCTTGCGACTAGTCGTCGCCTTCACGTACCGGCTGATCCCGTCCATCAGGTCGTTGTCGGCGAGATTGATGTAGATCCAGCGCGCCCCCCCGCGCCCGCGCCA
Source organism: Gemmatimonadota bacterium (assembly GCA_003221995.1). Classification (GTDB taxonomy): domain Bacteria; phylum Gemmatimonadota; class Gemmatimonadetes; order Gemmatimonadales; family GWC2-71-9; genus AG29. Next base: position 10,616 of record QHUR01000019.1, read on the forward strand.
GTTGAGCCGCGCCACGCGGCGCCCGTTCTTCCACTCCCACGTGCCGACGCCCGTGGCGTGCGCCGGGCCCCAGCGTCGCAGCAGGTCACGCTGCGAGCGCTTCACGAGGCGCACGCCCCCGGAGTCTCCGAAGGAGAGCATCGCCACCTTGCCCTCGATCACGTAGGCGCTGAGGTAGAAGTTGGTCGTATCCGAGGGGTCACGGATCTGTACACCGCACTCCATCAACTGCGCGGTCTTCTTCGACGTGTTGCAGCGCAGCGTGTCGCGGCGCGCCAGCAACTGGGCGCGGGTGGCGAAGTCGCGGTAGGCCATCCCGGGGGTGAAGCCCCGGTAGGCGGGTGGTGCCTGGGCCGCAAGGACGACGGGCAAGAGGAGCGACGAGCAAGCGATGTGCAGAGCGCGCATGGCGCCAATATAGTGGCCTGGAAAAAAACGGGCTCGGGGAATCCCCGAGCCCGCTCGATCTGCGATCCCGAGGTCGGTCAGACCTTGCGGACGTTCTGCGCCTGCAAGCCCTTGGGACCCTGCGCGACCTCGAACTCCACCGTGTCGCCCTCCGCCAGGCTGCGGAAGCCTTCGGCCTGGATCGCCGTGAAGTGGACAAACACGTCCGGACCCGACTCCTGCGCGATGAAGCCAAAGCCCTTTGCGTCGTTGAACCACTTCACTTTACCCTTTGCCATACTGTTGCATCCTCGGTACTGAGGGGCACTGCCCCAGGAATGATCATCGCTGGTCACCGCGACCAGAGATGGGCTCAAACAAAAACCGCGAGACAAGTGGTCCTCGCGGAGCGCAGACAAACCGGTGACGGTGCCACGTATTGCTTGAACCGGCGGCAAAGGTACGGGGCCCCGTGTCGCGTGTCAATAGCTAAGCTACGTCGCCGACGCAGCGTTAAAGGCAGACGACACCATGGTGACATTATGGGAACAGCGCCAGCCCCTACCAGCGCGGCCCAGGCGCCGGTTAACCTGCGGGACCCATTCCACACCGTGTGCGCGAGGTGGTCATGACGGCACTGCTCCCGATCGCTGCGGCGCTGCTGCAACTGCCCGCGACGCCGCCCGGGTTTCCCGTGGCGCGGCTCGAGATAACGCCCGCGGCGGCTGCGATCGAGGTCGGTCAGCAGCTGCGGCTCACCGCCCGGGCGTTCGACGCCGCGGGCCAGCCGGTGCCACGCGCCCAGATCGAGTGGTTCGCAGCGGGCTACGAGTCCGACGTGGACTCGACCGGTCTCGTCACGGGCAGCTACGCGGGCGTCGCCCGCGTCGCGGCGGTGGCGAGCATCCCGGGCGTGCGGGGACAGAAGATCGAGTTCGTCTTGGTCCGCGTGCTGCCCGAGGCTCCCGCGCGGATCGATATCGTCCCCGCGCCGGCGCGGCTCGTCGCCGGCACGCGGCTCACGCTGATCGCCACGGCCTTCAGCCGCCACGGGGACCCGCGGGCGGATCTGGTGTCATTTTCCTCAAGCAATCCCCGGGTGGCGAGCGTGACGGTCGATGGGCGGCTTCACGCCTTGGCACCGGGCCGGGCCGCGGTGACGGCCAAGGCGGGGCCAGCCGTCCGGATACTGCAACTCGAAGTCGTTCCTAACACCGTCGTGGGGCTCGCGCTCGAACCCGCGACTGCGGCAGTGCGGATGGGGGACGTCGTGCGGTTCGCCGTGAGTGCGAAGCAAGCAGGCGGCCGGCCCATGGGAGACGTGCCGGTCGAGTGGGCGCTCACCGCCGCGACGGGAATCGCGCACATCGATGCCGAGGGCGCGTTCGTCGCCGAGACGCCCGGTCTCTACACGGTGACGGCGGCGCTCGGCAGCCGCACGGCCGACGCGCTGGTGCGGGTCGAGCAGCGGCGCGTGACGCGCGGGATCGAGGTGCGCGCGCACCTGGCCACCAGGGTGCGCACGGCCGAGGTGTGGGTGCACCCCTCGGGGCGGTGCCTCTACCTGACGACCATCGCGGACCGCGTGTACGCGGTGAGCATCGCCGACCCCGCCGGCCCGCGCATCGTGGACTCGATGATGACCGACGCCCGGTTCATCAACGACGTAATGACGACCGAGGACGGCAGGTACGGCGTGTTCACGCGCGAGGGCGCGTCCAATCGCAAGAACGGCATCGTGATCTTCGAGGCGACGGACCCGTGCCACCCGAAAACGATCGCGGCGTACACGGAGACGGTCTCGGGCGGCGTGCACAGCTCCTACGTGTATCGGGGCTACGCCTACATCACGGACGACGCGACGGGGTCCCTGCGCGTCATTGATATGCGCGATCCCGCTCACCCGAGGGAGGCGGCCCGCTGGCAGACCGAGCAGGCCGCAGCGGGGCGCTACCTGCACGACGTCATGGTCGTGGACGGACTCGCCTACCTCGCCTACTGGAACGACGGGCTCGTCATTCTGGACGTGGGGAACGGGATCAAGGGTGGGAGCCCGGAGTCCCCGCAGTTCGTGTCGCAGTTCAAGTACGACCTCGACGCCACCTACGCGCGCGTCGAGCAGCTGTGGGGCCCCGGCTTCGTGCGTGG
>QHUR01000020.1 GCA_003221995.1 Gemmatimonadota bacterium
CGGGGGCCAGCTGACGACTGCGAAGGCGGGGGTGACGGCGTGACGTTCTTCCTCGTCAGCTCGATCGCCAAGGTGGTCGTGGTGTTCACGGTCATCCTCGTGGCCGTCGCGCTGATCACGCTGCTCGAGCGGCGGATCTGCGCCTTCATCCAGGACCGGCTGGGCCCGAACCGGGTGGGTCCGCAGGGCCTGCTCCAGCCGGCAGCGGACGGCCTGAAGAGCCTGCTCAAGGAGGAGACGCTGCCGGCGCAGGCCGACAAGGTGCTCTTCCTGCTCGCGCCGGCCATCTCCTTCACGCCGGCGCTGCTCACGTTCGCCGTCATCCCGTTCGCCGCGCCCCTGCCCACCCCGTGGGGCGACGTGCCGATGGTGGTCGCGGACCTTCCGGTCGGGTTCCTCTACATTCTCGCGATCAGCTCGCTCGGCGTCTACGGTGTGACACTGGCCGGCTGGTCGTCGAACAACAAGTACGCGCTGCTCGGCGGCTTGCGGGCGAGCGCGCAGATGATCTCCTACGAGATTGCGCTGGGGATGAGCACGGTGGCGGTGCTGCTGCTCGCCGGGAACGTGACCCTCTCGCAGGTGATCGCCCAGCAGCAGGCGGGCGGGTGGTACGTGTTCTCGCTGCTCGTCGCGTTCTTCATCTTCCTCGTGAGCGCGTTCGCCGAGACGAACCGGGTGCCCTTCGATCTCCCCGAGGCGGAGGGCGAGCTGATCGCCGGCTACCACACCGAATACAGTGCGATGAAGTTCTCGATGTTCTACATCGCCGAGTACGCCAACATGGTGACGGCATCGGCGCTGATGGCGACGCTGTTCTTCGGCGGGTGGGACATCCCGTTCACGAGCTGGGACAACGGGCCCCCCTGGACGCTCGCGAAGACCCTCGCAACGGGCGCGGTGTTCTGCGCCAAGACCGCGTGCTTCGTGTTCCTGTACATCTGGGTGCGCTGGACACTGCCGCGGTTTCGCTACGACCAGCTGATGGCGCTGGGATGGAAGGTCCTGCTGCCGCTCGCGCTCGTCTATCTGACGGTCCTCGCCACCGCGGTGTGGTACCTCAAGGAGCAGCTCGGCTGGGCCTACGGGCCGGCCTTCGGCTGGATGCTGTTCGGGCTCAACGCGGTGCTGGCCGGGTTGCTGTTCTGGTGGCTCGATCGCGGCCGCATCGTCTCGGGCTCCGTGGCCCGGGGAGCGGGGGAGGGGGAGGGGGAGGCCTGATGCCGATCGCGGTGAAGGTGATGAAGCGGCCCGGGTCCGCTACCTCCTACGTGCGCGCTACGCTCAAAGGCATGGCGCTCACCTTCCGGCACCTGTTCCGGCCGAAGGTCACGATGCAGTACCCGGAGGAGAAGTCCACGGAGCTCTGGACGATCTCCTCACGCTGGCGCGGCACGCACCGTATGCTGACCGACGAGCAGGGGCGCGCGAAGTGCGTCGCGTGCGGCCTGTGCCCGCAGATCTGCCCTGCCAACTGCATCAAGTTGGTGCCGGGCGAGGACGAGCAGGGCAACCGCTACCCGCTGATCTACGAGATCGACGAGTTCCGCTGCGTGTTCTGCGGCTATTGCCAGGAGGTCTGTCCCGAGGAGGCGATCCACGTCGGCGTGCACTACGAGAACTCCGAGTATTCACGCGACCGGTTCGTCTACGATCTCGAGCGCCTGTGTGGGCAGACGCACCCCGTCTCGACGCTGTGGGACCCCTCGGACCCCCGGGGGGAATGACCCGTGACGCTGACGCAGATCGTGTTCTGGACGTTCTCGGCGCTCGCCGTGCTCGGAGCGGCGATGTGCATCACGCGACGCAGTCCGGTCGCGAGCGCGTTGTGGCTGGTGCAGACCCTGTTCGCGCTCGCGGCGCTGTTCGTGGTGCTCGACGCGCAGTTCGTCGCCGTGTTGCAGGTGCTGGTCTACGCCGGCGCGATCATGGTGCTGTTCCTCTTCGTGATCATGCTGCTGAACCTCGGGCGGCCCGGGCCGTCCGACCTGAAGGGGCCGGTCGGCCTCGCCGTGGCGACGCTGTTGGGCGGTCTGCTCTTCTTCCAGCTGCTGCGCGGCGCCACGCCGTCCGCCGCCGGGACGCCCGCGGGCGACACGATGGCGCAGCTGCAGCAGGAGCAGGGGATCGTGGGCGCCGTGGCGCGTCCGCTGTTCTCCCAGTACCTCATCCCCTTCGAGATCACGAGCGTGCTGTTGCTCGCAGCGATCGTCGGCGCCGTCGTGCTCGCGAAGCGGAAGCTCTGAATGCTCCTCGGACCGTCGCTTGGCGTCTCCGCCGTGCTGTTCGCGCTGGGTGTCGCCGGCGTGCTGCTGCGTCGCAATGCCATCGTCATCTTCATGTGCGTGGAGCTGATGCTCAACGCCGCGAACCTCGCGTTCGTGGCGCTGGCGCAGTCGCTCGGCGTGGCAGGCCAGATCTTCGTGTTCTTCGTGATGGCGGTGGCGGCCGCTGAGGCGGCGGTCGGCCTGGCGATCATCCTCGCGATCTACCGCCACAAGCAGACGGTCGACCTGCAGAACATCAATCTGCTCAAGGGCTGAGATGCCGGGCGCCCTGCAGCTCCTGTGGCTCGTCCCGGCGCTGCCGCTCGCCGGGTTCGTCGCGAACGGCCTGCTGGCGCTGCGCCGCCCCCCCGCCCCCCCCGCCCCCCCCGCCAGGCGCGCCGTGTCGATCATCGGGGTCGGGGTGCTGCTGGCCGCGCTCGCCCTCTCCGTCGCCATCGTGCTGGCGTTCCAACGCGCCGGAGCGGCGGGGCCGCTCGTCTTCCCCTACTGGGAATGGCTGCCCGTCGGGGACCTCCACGTGACGGTCGCGCTCGAGCTCGACCAGCTCTCCGCGGTGATGCTGCTGGTCGTCACCGGCGTAAGCTCGTTGATCCACCTCTTCAGCGTGGGCTACATGGGAGAGGACCCCGGGTACGCGCGCTACTTCGCGTACCTCAACCTCTTCGTGTTCTTCATGCTGGTCCTGGTGCTCGGGGCGAGCTTCCCCGTCATGTTCGTCGGCTGGGAGGGCGTGGGGCTCTGCTCGTACCTGCTGATCGGCTTCTGGTTCAATGAACGGATCAACGCCGACGCGGGCAAGAAGGCGTTCCTCGTGAACCGGATTGGGGACGTCGGCTTCCTGGTCGCGATGCTCTTGATCTTCGCGCACATGGGGTCCCTCGACTTCCAACCGGTGTTCGCCCAGGCGCCGAAGCTGCTCGCGCCGGGCGGGGCCGCCATCACCGCCATCACGCTGTTTCTCTTCCTCGGGTGCACGGGGAAGTCCGCGCAGATCCCGCTGTACACTTGGCTCCCCGACGCGATGCAGGGCCCGACGCCCGTCTCGGCCCTGATCCACGCCGCCACCATGGTGACGGCAGGCGTGTATCTCGTGGCCCGCTGCAACGTGCTGTACGCGCTCGCTCCGGTGGCGAGCGCCGTCGTGGCCGGGATCGGCGCGCTCACCGCCTTCTTCGCGGCGACGATCGCGCTCAAGCAGTGGGACATCAAGCGCGTGCTCGCCTACTCCACCGTCTCCCAGCTCGGCTACATGTTCCTCGGTGTCGGATCGGGCGCGTACGCCGCGGGCATCTTCCATCTGGTGACGCACGCCTTCTTCAAGGCGCTCCTCTTCCTCGGCTCCGGGAGCGTGATTCACGCGCTCCACCGTGCGTACCACGCCACGCACTCCCACGAGGACGCGCAGGACATGCGCAACATGGGCGGGCTCGCGCGCCACCTGCCCTGGACGTCGAAGCTCATGTGGGTGGCAACGCTCGCCCTCGCCGGCATCCCGCCATTCGCCGGATTCTTCTCCAAGGACGCGATCCTCAGCGCCGCCTTCTCGCTGGGCGACGTGCACCCGCTGTGGTATGTGTACTGGCTGCTCGGCCTGCTGGCGGCGCTGCTCACCGCGTTCTACATGACCCGCCTGATGCTCTATACCTTCCACGGCCCGAACCGGACCGGCGAGCGGGAGTCCGCGCACCTGCACGAGGGGCCGTGGGTCATGACGGGGCCCCTGGTCGTGCTGGGTGCGCTCAGCGTCGCGGGCGGGGCCCTCAACGTGCCCGCGCTGTTCCGCGGTCACGCGTGGCTCGAGCACTGGCTCGAGCCCGTGACCGCGGTCGCGACGCGGCTGCGACCCGCCATCGAAGTGCCGCTCGGCACCGAGTGGACCTTGGTGATCGCGGCGGTGGCCGTGGCCGCGCTCGGGATCTTCGCGGCGCTGCGACTGCTCCGCCCCGAGGAGCTGGTGCCCGCCCGCCTCGCGCCGGCGGAACGGGGCTTCGCGCGCCTGCTGTGGAAGAAGTGGTACGTGGACGAGATCTACGATTTCCTGCTCGTCCGGCCGCTGGTGTGGCTGTCGCGCGAGGTGCTGTGGAAGACGATCGATCTCGGCCTGATCGACGGCGCCGGGGTGAACGGCGCCGCCCGGCTCTCGCAGGTGCTCGGCTGGGTCGGGAGCCGCCTGCAGACCGGCCAACTGGGCTTCTACGTCGTGCTGTTCGTGGGTGGCGTGCTCGCCGTTCTCTGGACGGCGGTGCGCTAGGCCATGTACGCGCGCTGGGTGCTGACCGCGCTGCTCGCCTGGCCCGCCGTCGCGGCCGCGGCGATCCTGATCGCGCCGCCGCGCTGGGCGAAGCACCTGGGCTTCGCAGCGAGCCTGATCGAGTTCGCTATCTCCGTCCCGTTGTGGTGGACCTTTGTGCCGTCGGGCGGGATGCAGTTCGTCTGCGACGCGCCGTGGATCCAGGTGCCGTTGTTCGAGACGGGGGCGCCGTGGAGCATTCGCTACAGCGTCGGCGTGGACGGCATCTCCCTCTTCATGGTGCTGCTCACCACCCTGCTCGTTCCGCTCTCGGTGCTCGGCAGCTACAGCTACATCACGACGCGGGAGCGGGCGTATTACGCGCTGCTGCTCGTCCTCACGTCGGGCATGATCGGCGTGTTCGTCGCGCTCGACCTGTTCCTGTTCTACGTGATGTGGGAGGTCATGCTCATCCCGATGTACTTCATCATCGGGGTGTGGGGCGGGGAAAACCGCCTGTACGCGGCGATCAAGTTCTTCATCTATACGATGTTCGGATCGCTGCTCATGCTGGTGGCGATCCTCGTGCTCGTCTACCTGGTGGGCCAACGCACCGGGGTCTTCTCGTTCGACTACTTCCACCTGATGCGGAACCTCGGGGGCCTCGGGCCCCTGGCCTTCTGGTTGTTCGCCGCGTTCTTCTTGGCGTTCGCGATCAAGGTGCCGATGTTTCCGTTCCACACCTGGCTCCCCGACGCGCACGTGGAGGCGCCGACGGCGGGCTCGGTGATCCTCGCCGGGATCCTGCTCAAGATGGGGACCTACGGGTTCCTGCGGTTCGCAATGCCGTTCTTTCCGGCTGTGGCACTCGCGCCGCCGGTCGCGACCGGGGTCGTGGTCCTGTCGCTCGTCGGGATTCTGTACGGCGGCCTCGTCGCGATGGTGCAACCCGACTTCAAGAAGCTGATCGCCTATTCGTCGGTCGCGCATCTCGGCTTCGTGATGCTGGGCATCTGGGCGTTGACGCTGCAGAGCGTGCAGGGCGCGTTGCTCGTCATGATCAATCACGGCATCTCCACCGGCGCCCTGTTCTTCCTGGTGGGGATGATCTACGAGCGGCGGCACAGCCGGCTGATCGCCGCCTACGGCGGCATCGCGCGCGTCGTGCCCCTGTTCGCCGCGATCCTCACGTTCGTGTCGCTGTCGTCGATCGGGCTGCCGGGCACCAACGGCTTCGTCGGCGAGTTCCTCGTGCTGGTGGGCGCCTTCCGGACGCACCCCGTCGCCGCGGGCATAGCGGCCACCGGTGTGATCGTGGCTGCGGCCTACCTGCTGTGGGCCTTGCAGCGCGTGATCTTCAACCCGCTCGACAAACCCGAGAACGAGAAGCTGCTCGACCTCACGCCGCGCGAGCTGGCAGTGTTGCTGCCGCTCGTGGCCTGCATCGTGTGGATCGGCGTGTATCCGAAGCCGATCCTCGACCGGATGGAGCCCGCAGCGCGCCAGTTCATCGAGAGCGTCCGGCCGCCGGGGCCCACCGCCACCGCGCTCGCGCCATGATCCTCGACCTCTCGAGCTCCCGGGACCTCCTGCTCGCGCTCCTCCCGGAGCTCGTGCTCACGGGCTGGAGCTTGGTGCTGCTGCTGGTCGTCGCCTGGCGGCACCGCACCGTGGGGGACCTGCGGCTCACCGGCTGGGTGACGCTCGCCGCACTCGGGTCCACAGCTGCCGCCGTGTGGTGGTTGTGGTGGCACACCGCCCGTGCCGCGCCGGGGCCGGTCCCGGTGATGGTCGCCGTGGACGACTTCCGCTTCGTCACGGACTGGCTGTTCCTCGGCGCCGCCGCCCTGACCGTCCTGCTCTCGTTCGACTACCTGGAGCGCGAGGAGCTGCTCGTCCCCGAGTACCACGTGCTCATCGTGTTCGCGACGCTCGGCATGATGCTGATGGGAGGCGGCGAGGACCTGATGGTGATCTTCCTCGGGCTCGAGCTGCTGTCGGTGGCGGTGTACGTGCTCGCGGGGATCAACCGCGAGAGCGCGTCGGGTGCCGAGGCCGCGTTCAAGTACTTCCTGCTCGGCGCGTTCGCCTCCGGCTTCCTGCTGTACGGTATCGCACTCGTGTACGGCGCGACCGGCACGACGGGCCTGCGTGCCATCGGAGCCCAGATCGGGGCAGGGGGCGGGGGCGGGGGCGGCACGATGCTGGCAATCGGCCTCGCGCTGCTCTTGATCGGCTTCGGCTTCAAGATCGCCGCGGTGCCGTTCCACACGTGGGCCCCGGACGTGTACGACGGCTCGCCCACACCGGTCACGGCCTACATGGCGAGCGGCGTGAAGGCGGCCGCCTTCGCGGCCCTGTTCCGCGTGCTGGGCGAGGCGTTCCCGGCGGTCGCGGCCTGGCACCAGATCGTGTGGTGGCTCGCCGTGGCCACGATGGTAGTGGGCAACTTGATCGCGCTGGCGCAGCGAACCGTGAAGCGCATGCTCGCCTACTCCTCGGTCGCCCACGCCGGATATCTGCTCGTCGCAGTGGCGGCGGGCCCCGAGCCCGGCTCAGCGGCGTTCCTGTTCTACCTCGTCGCCTACACGCTGATGACGCTCGGCGCCTTCGCGCTGCTCGCCGCCAAGGGCCGCCATGGCGAGCGCGACGTCCTGATCGACGACCTCGCCGGGCTCGCCACGCGGCACCCGTGGCTCGCCTTCGCCCTCGCCGTGTGCATGCTGTCTCTGCTCGGCTTCCCCGGCACGGCCGGCTTCATCGGCAAGTGGTACATCCTCGCCGCGGCGACGAGTGCGGGGCAGGGTGTGCTCGCCACCGTGCTCGTCCTTACGAGCGTGATCTCGGCAGGGTACTATCTCCCCGTGATCATGGCGATGTACATGAAACCCGAGCCGTTCGCGGAGGCGCATGTGGGGATGCGGCTGGGGCGGCTGGGCTACGCCGTCGTGATGGTCTCCGTCGCCGGGCTGCTCTTCTTCGGCGTGCGCCCGAACCGTCTGCTCGACCTCGCGCACACCGGCGGCGTGGGAGTGCAGCCTGCACCCGGAGTGCCTCCGGCCGCGCCGGCCGTGACCGCCGCGCACGCACGCACCGCCCGCTGACGCGGGGCGCCGAGGCTCCGTGAAGGTCCCCGCCACCATCTTCCGGGAATACGACATCCGCGGCACCGTGGGCGACCAGCTCACGGCCGAGGTCGCGCAGGCAGTTGGCACGGCGTTCGCCACGGTGGCGTGGGAGCGCCTCGGCGCCGCACCACGCATCGCCGTGGGTCGCGACAACCGCCCGTCGGGCGCAGCCCTGTCCGCGGCGCTGCGGGACGGGCTCGTGGACGGTGGGGCGGTTGCGACGGATATCGGGGAGCTGCCGACCCCGGCGCTCTACTTCGCGACGCACACGCTGGATGTGGACGGCGGCGTGCAGGTGACCGGCTCTCATAACCCGCCCGAGTTCAACGGGCTCAAGTTGGTGCTGCGCGGGGAGGCGGTGTACGGCGCCGGGATCCAGCGGCTGCGACAGCTGCTCGAAGACAACCTCGCCGCCACGCGGGTGGGCGGGCGCCACGCGGCGCGTGCCGGGGTACTGGCGCACTACCGCGACGCGATCACGGGGAAGAACGGCCCGCTACCCCGGCGGGTCAAGGCGGTGGTGGACTGTGGCAACGGCGTGACGAGCCTCGTCGCGATCGAGACCCTGCGACAGCTCGGCGCCGAGATTGTGCCGTTGTTCTGCGAGTCCGACGGCCGCTTCCCGAACCACCACCCCGACCCCACGGTGCTCGAGAACCTGCGCGACCTCCAAGCCACCGTCCGCCGCTCGGGCGCCGAGCTGGGGATCGCGTTCGACGGTGACGGCGATCGCATCGGCGCCGTGGATGAGGCGGGGCGCGTCGTATTCGGCGACCAGCTGTTGGTGCTGTTTGGGCGAGACCTCGTCCGCCGGATGGGCCCGGGCCATGCGGTGATCTTCGACGTGAAGTGCTCCGCCGTCCTCCCCCAGGAGCTCGCCCGCGCGGGCCTGAAGCCCACGATGTGGAAGACCGGCCACTCGCTCATCAAGGAGAAGATGCGCGAGCTCGGTGCCCCGCTCGCAGGCGAGATGAGCGGACACATGTTCTTCGGCGGCGACTGGTACGGGTTCGATGACGCGCTCTTCGCCGCGGCCCGGCTGCTCCGCTACGTGGCGGAGCAGGGCGGCCCGCTGTCACGCCTGCTCGCGGATCTCCCCGCCACCGTGTCGACTCCCGAGATGCGCATCGCCTGCCCCGACGAGCGCAAGTTCGACGTCGTGGCGCGCGCCGCACGTTACTTCGCGGCGCGCTACCAGGTGTCGACGCTCGACGGCGTGCGCATCTCCTTTCCCGACGGGTGGGGGTTGCTGCGGGCGTCGAACACGCAGCCGGTCCTGGTACTGCGCTTCGAAGCGGCGAGCGACGCGACGCTCCGCGCCTATCAGGTCGAAGTCGAAGACTGGCTCCGGGCCGAGGGCGTCGCGCCGTGACGCCGGCGCGGCGCCGGCGGGCCTTCGTCTGGGCCGCCGTCGCCCTGGTGGTCGCCCTCGTGGGCGGTCGCTGGCTCGCCATCGAGACCGCGGAGCGGGCCTGGGCCGCCACGGTCGCGGGCGGCGACGTCTACCTCGCGGCCCGCGACCTCGCCCGGCTCGTCCAGGGCATCATCTTGCTCGTCTCGCTCACCTGGGGCGTCGGCAACCTCTACATCGTCTACCGCGCCATCGGCTCGGTGCAGTTGCCCCGGCGACTGGGCGATCTCGAGATCGTGGAGGCGGTGCCGCAGCGGGTGCTGCTCGGCGGGACGCTGCTCGCCGGCGTGGCGTTCGGCCTGATACTCGCGCTCGGCACCGGCGATTGGTGGCTCCAGGCCACGCTCGCGGCGCGGCCACCCCGCTTCGGGATCGCGGACCCCGTGCTGCACCGCGACCTCGGTTACTATGTGGCACAGCTCCCGTGGGCCCTGACCTCCCGGGCCTACGCGCTCCTCGCGACGAGCGCCGCCGCCGTGGTGGTCGCGCTGCTCTACCTGGGCATCGGCTCGCTGCACTTTCGCCGCTGGCGCCCCGCCGCGAGTGCACACGCGCGGCTGCACCTCGGCGTGCTGCTCGCCGCCCTTGCCCTCACGCTCACCTGGGGCGCCGCCCTCGACCCCGCCGAGACGGTGGCGGGCCTGCACGGCACGCTGGACAGTGTCGCGCTACAGATCCGGCTGCCGGGCGCGGGGCTCGTGGTCGCGCTCGGCATTCTCGTCGCTGTGGCGAGCCTCGTGTGGGGCCTGCGCGAGCAGGCCACTCTGCTCGTCGGGAGCTGGGCGGCCCTCCTCGCCACGTCGCTCGCGGTATACCTCGTGCTGCCGGGCATCATGCGCAGCGGCCGCGCCTCGGCCGCGGACCCGCTCGATCCCGGCCTGCAGGGGGAGCGGCGCAGGCTCGAGCAGCTGGCCTTCGGCACCGAGTGGCTGGAAGAACGCGGCCCGCCCGGTTTCACGACGCCGGAGGCGGCCGTGGGTGCGCTGCCGGTCTGGGACGCCGAGCGCGTGGCCGGCGTCGCACGCCGGGCGCATCTGCTCGGCCCGACCGGCACCGTCGCCGCCGCCGCGCTGTCCCCGCACCGCCTGGGCGGCGGACGGGCCCCGTGGCTCGTTGGCGCGGCGCCGGACCTCGACCGGCTGGCGCGCACCCAGCCGCTTCCACCCTGGACCGAGATCCATCGCGGCTCCTGGGCCCGGATGGGCGGGCCCCTCGCGGCCGCGGAGGCGGACTCCGGGCTCGAGCTCGCGCCCGTGCCCGGGGGCGACTCGGTAACGTGGTTTGGGGACGGTTTCGGCGAGTTCGCCGTCGCCGCCCCCGACACGTGGCCGCGGGCCCGTCGGGCCGGTATTCCGCTCACCACGTGGTGGCGCCGGACCGCCCTCGCGTGGGTGCTGCAGAGCCCCGAGCTCACGCGGGCGGAAACGGACGGGCTCGTGCTCCTTTGGCGCCGCGACGTCGCCGAGCGGCTGGCACGGCTCGCCCCCTTCGCGCGCTTCGACGTTCCGGTCCCCCTCGTGGCGGACGGTGCCCTGTGGTGGATCGCTTACGGCTATGTCGGCGTGGAGGCCTTTCCCCTGGCACGCCCGGTGGAGTGGCAAGGCCGTGGGGTGCGTTATCTGCGTGCGGACTTCCTCGGCGCGGTGAGCGCGGCCACGGGCAAGACACTGCTCTATCTCGCGCCCGGCGGCGACTCACTCGCCCAGGCCTGGGCACGGCGTTACGCGCCGCTGGTGCGGCCACTGGACAGCCTGCCGCCGAGTCTGCGCGG
>QHUR01000075.1 GCA_003221995.1 Gemmatimonadota bacterium
CCCACACGTAATAGCCGCCTTCGGCGGGTAGCATCGAGGCGAGCTCGCCGATGAGCAGCGTCTCCGGCACGCTGAAGACGAGCGGCGTGAGCACGAGCAGCAGCAGCGCGACGCCCGGCCCCACCGAGCCGACCAGGCCCTCCAGTCCGAAGGGGCCGCCCGAGACGGTGAAGTACATCACCGCCACGAGCGGCCCGAGCGTGAGCGTGGAGGACCGCCGCATAGAGCTTCAAGTCTATGCGGCGGCCTCCGACTCGGCTAACTGGTCGTGCAGCTCCGCCGCGCTCCCCGGGCGATCCTCCCGCCGCGGCGCCAGGGCGCGCAGCACCAGGTGAGACAGATGCGGCGGCGTAGCCGGCGCGATTTCGCCGGGGGGCCGCGGGCCGCCGTCGAGCGCTCGCGCCACCAGGGCGGCGGGCGTCGCCGCGTCGAACGGGAGCCGGCCGGTCAAGCACTCGTACAACAGCACGCCGAGCGCGTAGATGTCCACCCGGCAGTCGAGCGATTCGCCCAACAGCTGCTCGGGCGCCATGTAGGGCGGAGTCCCGATCCCTCGGTCCGCGGGCGCGGGCCTCGCAGCCACGAGCTCGGCGACGCCGAAGTCCGTGAGCTTTACCTCCCCCAGCGGTGTCAGCAGCACGTTCTGCGGCTTCAGGTCCCTATGGATGATGCCGAGCGCGTGGACGCTCGCGAGCGCCCGCGAGAGCTGCTTGGCGATCGCCACGGTCACCGCCGCAGGCAGGCGGCCCGCCCGCTCGAGCACATCGGCAAGCGAGCGGCCCTCCACGTGCTCCATCGTGATGAAGCGGTATCCCGAGGCCTCGCCGATGTCGTGGGTGCGGACCACGTTGGGATGAGACACCCGACGCGCCAGCCGGAGCTCGCGACGGAACCGCTCCACGGCGTGCGGGTCGGCCGTCGTCCCGTCCGGCCGGAGCGCCTTGAGGGCGACCACTTCGTCGAGCTCCCGGTCGCGGGCCCGGTACACCACGCCCATCCCTCCCGACCCGAGTAGGTCGATGATCTCGTAGCGTCCGGCCACCACCTGTCCCGGCGCGAAGAGCGATGTATGGCCGACGGGGCGTGGGACGGCTGCCCGGCTCGAATCGCCGAGGGTCCCGACGAAGCTCGCGAGGACGCGGCGCTCGGCCCCAAGCACCGCGGCGCGCTCGCCCTCGAGCAGCAGCGCCTTGCGCTTCACGCCCCAGCGATAGCCGCCGAGGTCGCCGCTCTGCCGCACCACGCGGTGGCAGGGGACGACGAGGGCGACCGGGTTCATGGCGCACGCCTGAGCGACGGCGCGTACCGCGCGCGGCCGGCCGATGGCGCGTGCCACCTCCGTATAGCTCCGGGTCGAGCCGATCGGGATCAGCCGCAGCGCGTCCCATACGCGCTGCTGGAACGGCGTGCCGCGCACTTCCACGGGCAGCTCGAGGCGCGGCCGCGCGCCCGTGAGATGCGCGAGCAGGGCGTCGATCCATTCCTTGAGCGGCCCCGGTGGCGTGTCCCGGGCGGCGTCCCGGAATTCGCGGCGCAGCGCCCCTTCGAGCGCGGCATCCGAGTCCCCGAGCTTGATGCTGCAGATGCCGCGCTCGGTGGCGGCGACGAGCAGCCGGCCGACGGGCGAGTCGACGATCGTGTAGGCGACGGGGTGAGGCCCGGCGGCGGCCCCCCGTTTGGTGTGCGCCTGGGCCCGGCGGGCCACCGCGATGCGGCGGTTCAGCGTCGTTCTGTTGAGTGCGATCATTGTGACCTCCCGATCGCAAGATGGGGCGAAGCCGGGGCGCGGCGCTATCCGATTCGGGCGGCCAAACTCGCACGACCTTGCGGGCGCTTCCAGGCGTTCCTATGGTGATGCCGCAGGCACCGATGACCACGACCAACCTGTTGCTCGTCGAGGACGACGAGTTCGTCCGACTCTCCCTCGCCCGGGCGCTGAACCGAACCGGCGTCTTCGCCGTGCTCCCCGCCGAGAACGGGCAGCAGGCGCTCGAGCTGCTCGACGGCCAGCAGGTGGACGCCATCCTCACGGACCTGCAGATGCCCGTGATGGACGGCCTCACGCTGCTCGGCCATCTGCTGGAGCGCGGCGTCGCGCTCCCGGTGGCCGTGATGACGGGACACCGGATCACCCCCGACCTGCGGGAGCGACTGCACCAGTACGGCATCGCCGCGACGTTCACGAAGCCGATCGACATTTCCTTTCTGGCCGACGAGCTGCAGCGGTCCCTCAGCCCGACGACCGTGGGCCGGATGGCGGGGATCACCCTGTTCGGATTCCTGCAGCTCATCGAGGTGGAGCAAAAGACGGGACTCATCGTCGTGCGCGCGGCGAGCGAAGAGGGACGCATCTACTTCGACCACGGGCGCCCCGTCCACGCCGAGACGCGCCTGGCGCACGGACCCGCGGCCGTGTACGAGATCGTCCGCTGGACCGATCCCAAGCTCGAGATCTTCTACAAGCGCACGCCGCGCGAACGCACGATCAAGGAATCCCTGCAGCACATCCTGATGGAAGCGGCCCGGTTGCTCGACGAGAGTGGGCCGGGCGCACCCGCTCGCGACGGGGGAGGCACGCACCAGGAGCCGGCGACGCCCGTGGACACTCGCAGGCCCGAAGTCCGGGCAGCGCTGGCCGAGGCGATGACGATGGACGGCGCGCTCGGCATCGCTCTCATCGACGCGACGAGCGGCTTGAGCCTCGGCACTGCGGGCGGGAGCCCGATGGTGAACCTGGAGCTCGCGGGGGCCGCGGCCGCCGACCTCGTGCGCACCAAGCTGCGCGTGATGACCGCGCTCGGGCTGAAGGACACGATCGAAGACGTGATGATCACGTTCGGGAAGCAGTATCACCTGATCCGCTTCCTTGGCCCGGAGCAGAACCTCTTCCTCTACGTGGTGCTCGATCGCGAGCGATCGAACCTGGGGATGGCGCGGCACAAGCTGGCCGCGATCGGGCGCCTCATCGCCCCGTAGCGCTGGCATACGATTCGAGGCAGATTACGGCGTGTTCGAGCGCCGTCTCTTCCGTGATCGACGCCGCGGCCGCGACCGTCGCGCGACCCCGCGCCGTCAGGCAATCTACCGCCGTCGGTCGGGAGCGCGGCGAGGACGGACGAGGGTGGGGGCAGCGTGGACGCCGCCGTGCAGCGCCTGCGCCTCGCGCTCACCCTGATCGAGCACCAGGCCCCCTAGACCCGCCGAACAGCGAGCTCTCGGCCACGTAAAACAGCGCGATCGCGCCATACAGGACGACGCTCGCGGTCGGACTCACGAGCGCGATCAGCGTGGCCGCGAGGTAGATGAAGGGGCCGGGGAGGTAGCTCCGCGTGATTCCCCGGACCAGCCGGTCGTCGGCGTCGGCTCGAAGCAGCCGCCGGCCGAGCGCGGCGTAGAGCCAGATCGCCTGGAACATCACCGCCGTCGCCGTGAGCGTGATCCCATACGTGAGGGCGGCCGCGCGAGCGCCCTGGTCGCGGACGTGCTCCGCGACGAGGCGGGTCGGGAAGGGGATGAACGCGACGCACAGCAGAAAGGCAACCGTCAGGAACAGGAACGTGCGATCAGCGCGCGCCACCTGGGTCATGACCGTGTGGTGGTTCACCCAGATGATCCCGATCGTGAGGAAGCTGACCGCGTACGCGACGTAGGACGGCCACATGTGGAGCAGCCCGGCGCCCAGGTCGGCAGGCGCCGCGCCGATCTGGGCGTCCACGTTGAGGATCAGAAGCGTCGCGGCGATCGCGAACACGCCGTCCGCGAACGTCTCCAACCGGCTCGTGGTCATTCTCTCGATGATGACGCGAAGCGCGGGCGCGGGTGGTGCATCCTAGTGGCCAGGGGCAGAATCGAACTGCCGACACGCGGATTTTCAGTCCGCTGCTCTACCAACTGAGCTACCTGGCCTTGCAAATCGGAGTCGGATTATAGGTATGAGGCGCCGAGGCGCCAAGTAGACACCTGAGCGTCTTGGCGTCTCGCCTCCCTCTGCCGTAGCTTCTCGCGCATGCCGCACCCCGATTTCCCCAATCTCACCGTGCTGGCTCACCCCCTGATCCAGCACAAGCTCACCATCCTGCGCGACCGGCGCACCAGCACGCGCGACTTCAAGCAGCTCGTCAACGAGATCGCGATGCTGATGGCCTACGAGGTGACGCAGGACCTGCCGCTCGAGTCCGTCGAGATCGACACGCCGCTCGAGCCGATGCGCGGGGTCCAGGTCGCGGGCAAGAAGCTCACCCTCGTGCCGATCCTGCGGGCGGGGCTCGGCATGGTCGAGGGGATCTCGCAACTGATCCCGTCGGCGCGCGTCGGACACATCGGGCTGTACCGCGACCACGACTCGCTCCAGCCGGTGGACTACTACTTCAAGATCCCGGCGGGGGAGCACGACCGAGCGTTCTTCGTGCTCGACCCCATGCTCGCGACCGGCGGCTCGGCCGTGGCCGCGGTGGGCGCCCTCAAGAAGGCCGGCGCCCAGCGCATCCGCTTCCTCTGTCTCGTCGCCGCCCCGGAAGGAATGCGCAAGATGCTCGCGGCCCACGCCGACGTCCCGGTGTACGCCGCCGCGCTCGACCGGCAGCTCAATGAGCGGGGCTACATCCTCCCCGGTCTGGGCGACGCGGGGGACCGGTTGTTCGGCACGGGGCGCGGTTGACATTTTTCGTCATTACGGTACATTGTGACATAATACGTCACTACTAAGTAATATGACGAAAAATGACAATCGGTACGTGGCGCTGATCGCCGACGCCGTGGCGTCGCGCACCCTGGCGCCCCGAGTGCGCACCAAGCTCCAAACAGACGTGCGGGCGAGCCTCGGCGACATCAACCGCCGCTGGCGGCGCGCCATCGCCGCGAAGTTCGCCGTGACGCGCGGTGACGAGATCGAGGGACTCCTCGGGAGCGCCGCCGCGGTCTGGGAGATCGCGCACTGGATCCGGCTCACGTTCGCCGAGGCGGACTGGGTGATCGCCTGTGGGCGCGGAGCGATCACGACCCCGCTCGCCCCCACCGCACCCGAAGTGGACGGCCCCTGCTTCCATGCGGCACGCAGCGCGCTGGATACCGCCAAGCGCGATCGCTTGATCTTCGCCTTCGGCGGCTTCGAGCCCGCAGTGGTCGCCTTCGCCGGTTATTACTCGGCCCTGTACTGGAGCTGGACGCGGCGTCAGCGGCAGGCGGCCAGCTACCTGCGCTACTACGCCGATACCTTGGGGTCGCTGAAGCTCGCACAGAGCATGGCCATTCATCCAACCGGGCTGTCCCATCTGCGGCGCCGCATGGCCTGGCCCCTCGTGGAGGCCGGGGATAACATGTTCCGGGACGCGATCGCGCCCGGGGAGGGCTCGTGAACCCGCTGTACGTCATCCCGCTGTTCGTCTACGCGCTCGCCGCGACGCTGTGGCCGGCCCAGATAGACGGGCACCGCCGCGGTCGCGAGCTGCTCTTCGTGGAAACGCTGTTCGTGGCCGCCGCGCTCGTCGGTGGGAGCTACCTCGAGCGCCTCGTCGTCCCGCGGGCCCCGGGGCTGTGGTGGGGGCGCGCGCTGCTCATCGCCACCGCCTACCTCTACGTCTGCGGGCGCGGCATGGTGTTGATCCGGGCCGTGCTGGAGCTGCCGCCGCTCCAGATGCGGCGCGACGAGGACCGCACCGCGGGAGCCGTGGACATCGCCCGCGGGCGGACCGTCGGGGCGCTCGAGCGCGCCCTGGCGCTCACCCTGGTGCTGCTGGGCCAGTACGCCGCGGTCGGCTGGATCATCGCCGCCAAATCGCTGGCGCGCTTCAAGGCCCTGGAGGACCGGGAGTTCGCGGAATACTTCCTGATCGGCACGCTGGCCTCGCTGCTCCTCGCCCTGCTCGCCGGGATCGGGACGAGACTGCTCCTGGGGTAACCTCGTGGGGAGTGGGGAGTGGTACGCCGCGGTGCGAGGCGGATTTACGGCCCGCACCGTCAGGTACCACTCCCCACTCCCCACGCCTTTTGGCCTTCTGCACGCAACCCTCCCCCCACACCGTGTGTCAGATAGACGACCGTCCCCCAGCTCCGGAGCTCCGTGGACGAACGCGAACTGATAGCCCGGGTCCGCGCCGGGGACGGCGTCGCGGAACGCGCGCTCTACGACGCCCACGTGAACCGGGTCTACCGCCTCGCCTACCGGCTCGCCGGGGAGGACGACCTCGCGCAGGACTTCACCCAGGAGACTTTCATCCGCGCGTTCGACCGGTTGCACGCGTTCCGAGGTGAGGCGGCGCTGTCGACCTGGCTCTACGTCATCGCGACGTCGGTCACCTTGAACGGGCTCCGCAGGCTGAAGCGCTTCCGCCAGCGCGAGACGGACCTGGACGCGGCGGGCGGGGTGGGGAGTCGAGGGCGGGAAGCGGAGCCCGATCTCAAGGTGCGGCTGGCTCGAGCGATCGACGACTTGCCGGAGGGATATCGCACCGTGTTTCTGATGCACGACGTGGAGGGGTACACACACGAGGAGATCGGCCAGGCGCTGGGCGTCGAGACCGGCACCTCGAAGGCGCAGCTGTCGCGGGCGCGAGCCAAGCTGCGGGAGGCGCTCGCGGATTTCGCGGGCGAGTGGGTGTCATGACCGAGGACCGATTCGACTGGCTGCTGCGCGAGGCCGCGCAGGACTACCACCGGCCGCCCGACACACCCCGCGAGGAGATGTGGCGGCGGATCGCGGCGGCGCGAGGGGCGCGGCACGCCCGGGCGATCGCGCTACGGCCCTGGCTGCGCTGGGGCCTCGCCGCCGCCGCGGTGCTCGCGGTCGGCGTGGGCCTGGGCCGCGTCAGCATGCGGCACCAGCAGACCATCGTCGTCGCGCCGGGCGATCTCGCCTACCGGGTGGCGGCGGCGCAGTACTTGAGCCGCACCGAGGCCTTGCTGACGGGCTTCCGGTCCGAGGCGCGCACCGGGCGGATCGACGTTCAGTTCGCCGGCCAGGCGCGCGACCTGCTCACGACCACGCGACTGATGCTCGATTCGCCGGCCGCCGAGGACCCGAGGCTCAAGAGCCTGCTCGAGGATCTGGAGCTCGTGTTGGCCCAGATCGCCCAAGTCCCCCGGGGCAGCGACCGCGCCGACCTCCAGTTGATCAACCAGGGATTGGAACAACGCAGCGTGCTGCTGCGGCTGCGCACGGCGAACCCCGCCGGGCCCGGCCCCGTGCGCGCGCAAGGAGCACTGTGATGCAGGCGATGCAGCTCGTGTTGGCGGCCGTCGTAGCAAGCCAGCGACTGGCGCTGCCACCGCAGATCGGCCCGGCGCTCGCCCAAGCCCAGGCGGCACTTACCGCCATGGCCCCCGCCGTCGACGCGCTCGATGGCCTCGACGCACTCGATCAACTGGACGCGCTCGATCAGCTCGACGCGTTGGACGGGCTCGACGCCCTCGATGCTCTCGATGCTCTCGACGGGGGCGACCCGACGGTCGCCCAAGACGACCAGGACCCGACCGACTCGCTGTGGCAGGCCGCACGCCGCGCGTTCAACCGGGGCGACTACAGCAGCGCGGCCAGTCTGTACGCGGATCTCCCGCGTCGCTACCCCAACTCCGCGCGCGCCGGAGACGCCCTCTACTGGGCGGCGTTCGCGCTCTACAAGAACGCGGACCTCAACCGTGCCCGCGGCCTCCTCGTGGAGCAGCCACGGCGCTACCCCAAGGCGGCCACGCTGCGGGACGGCGACGCCCTGCTCGCGCGCATCCAAACGGCGCTGGCGAGGCAGGGCGACGAGGAAGCCGGCCGCTGGCTCGCGGAGCACGCGCAGCCGGGCGCCGACAGCGAACGGACCCGCGCCAGGGGGTGCCCCGACGAGGGCGACGACGACGATCTCCGCATCGCGGCGCTGAACGGCCTGCTCCAGATGGACGCGGCGAACGCGGTCCCGATCCTCAAGCGGGTGCTGGCGCGCCGCGACGCCTGCTCGGCCGGGATGCGGCGCAAGGCGGTGTTCCTGCTCTCCCAGAAGCGGACCGGCGAGACCGAGGATGTCCTGCTCGACGTCGCGCAGCACGACCCCGACGCGGAGGTGCGACAGCAGGCCGTCTTCTGGCTGTCGCAGGTGCCGACGGAACGCGCGGTCGGGATGCTCGACTCGATCCTCAAGACGACGAGCGACGAGGAGCTGCAAGACAAGGCCATCTTCGCGCTGTCACAGCAGCGGAGTCCCCGCGCCGGCGAGATTCTCCGCGCCTACGCGGACCGCCCCGGCGCCCCCGAAAAGGCGCGCCTCAAGGCGATCTTCTGGCTCGGCCAGCGCCCGTCGCCCGAGAACGCGGCGTTCCTGCGCACCCTGTACGCGAAGCTCGCGGAGCCCGACCTCAAGGAGAAGGTGATCTTCTCGCTCTCGCAGATGCGCGGAGACGAGAACATGCGCTGGATGATGGACCTGGCGCTGAACGAGCGCGAGGACATCGAGATGCGCAAGAAGGCGCTGTTCTGGGCGGGCCAGTCCGGCGCCAACCTCGATCAGCTCGTGGCGCTGTACGACCGCGTGCAGAATCAGGAGATGAAGGAGCAGCTCGTCTTCGTCTACTCGCAGCGGCGCGAGCCCGCCGCGCTCGACAAGCTGATCGACATCGCCCGCCGCGAGCAGAACCGCGAGCTGCGCAAGAAGGCGCTCTTCTGGATCGGGCAGTCGCACGATCCGCGGGCGGCGAAGGTGCTCGAGGAGATCATCAACCAGTGATCGCGCCGCTCGTCCTCGCCCTCGCGCTTCAGGGGCTGAGCGACCGCGTGGCCGGCGCCCCGGACGGCGAGGTGCACTTCCGCTTCGCCACGCGGCCGGGCGTGTGCGGCAACGGCCGCAACATCATCTCGTTCGAGTGCGAGCACTCGAGCTGCGGCCGGCACCGCATCTCCTCCGGGAGCTACTACGACGACGACGGCGACTGCGCCTGCACGGAGGGCCCCGCGCGGATCGCGCTGGCCGTGCGCGGCGGGAAGATCACGCGGGTACGGGTCTTCGTGGGCGGCGAGGAGCGCTCCCCGGGCGGCGCCGACGTGACGGACCTCGGCGCGGTCTCGGCGGCGGCCGCCACGCGCTTCCTGTTCGATGTGGCGACACGGGTCGGCGGTGAGGTCGGGCGGGACGCCGTCTTTCCCACGATCCTCGCCGACAGCGTCACCGTATGGCCCGACCTGCTCCGGCTCGCCCGCGACACCCGAGTCGCGCAGGAAACCCGCCGCTCGGCCGTATTCTGGCTGGGGCAGGCGGCGGGGGAGGCGGCGACCCGCGGCCTGAGCGACCTCGTGGACGCGGACGACGTGGACTTGGCGGTGAAGGAGAGCGCCGTCTTCGCCCTCTCCCAGCGCCCGCACGACGAAGGCGTCCCCGCGCTGATCCGGATCGCCCGCTCGCATCACAGTCCTTCGGTCCGCAAGAAGGCCCTCTTCTGGCTGGGCCAGACCAACGACCCCCGGGCGATCGCGCTGTTCGAGGAGCTGCTCACCAGGCCCTGACAGGGTCGGCGCACCACACCCGTAGCGACATTCCAGGTTAGGAGTTCATCATTCCCGGTGAGCCCTTCGTAGGGAGCGCCGTCCATGCCGCTCGCCGTCCTCACCGTGCTGCTGCTGCAGACCGCCGCTGCTGATTCGGCGACGCTGCGACACGCTAACGGCCTCATCCCTCAGACGGTGACCGCGGTGCGCGTGCCGCGCGCCCCCGTCCTGGACGGCAAGCTCGACGACCCGGCCTGGAGGCTCGCCGCCGCCCCCGTCACCAACTTCCGGCAGACCGACCCCGACGAGGGAAAGCCGGCCTCGGAGTCCACGGCCGTCCTCGTCGTGTATGACGACCACGCCATCTACGTGGGGGCACGCCTCTTCGACTCGGAACCCCGGCGGATCGCCAAGCGGCTCGTCCGGCGCGATGCCGATTCGCAGAGCGACGAGTTTCGAGTGCTGTTCGACAGCTACCACGACCACCGCACGGCGTACCGCTTCGTGGTGAACCCCGCGGGCGTGAAAAGCGACCTCTTCTGGGGTGACGACGGCGGCTTCTCCGACGACTCCTGGGACCCGGTATGGGAGGCGGCCGTGGTTGTCGACTCGCTCGGCTGGACAGCCGAGATCCGGATTCCCTTCTCCCAGCTCCGGTTCTCGCACGCCCCCGAGCAAGTGTGGGGGGTGCGCTTCGTGCGCTGGATCCAGCGCAAGCAAGAGTTCGACATGTTCCCGTTCGTGGGCAAGACCCAGACCGGCCTCGCCTCGCGCTTCGCCCACCTCCTGGGGTTACGCGACATCCCGGCGCCCCGGCGCCTCGAGCTGCTCCCCTACTCAGTCGGCCGCGGCACCTATCATGAGCCCGTAGCGGCGGCCAACCCGTTCGACGAGCGCAGCCGCTACTTCGGTGGCGCCGGGCTCGACGTGAAGTACGGCATCACCTCGAACCTGACGGTGGACGCTGCGTTCAATCCGGACTTCGGACAGGTGGAGATCGATCCGGCGTTCGTGAACCTCACGGCGTTCGAGCAGTTCTTGCCGGAGCGCCGGCCGTTCTTCATCGAGGGCCGCGACAT
>QHUR01000076.1 GCA_003221995.1 Gemmatimonadota bacterium
CCTACACGAATATCGCGCGTTTTGGGACGCCCGTCGCCCATCCGAATGGATTAGCCGGAAATGGTGACCTCACCCCCTGGCCCCCTCTCCCTATCGCGGAGAGGGGGAACGAAGGGCAAGGTCGGACAGAGGGTGAGGTCTTATTTCAGCAGCATGTCGTGTGGCCGACCCGCCCCGGAGGGGAAATGGTCGAAGTCGACGTCGAACTTCTCGTCCAGCGTCATCCCTTGGGGGCCGACGTTGAGCAGCCGCACCCGGAACGGGACCTTGCCGTCCAGGTTGGAGAGCAACGAGTTGCTCACGTACAGCCGCCGGCTGTCCGGAGTGAGCTTCATCATGTTCGGCTGGTCGAGCTTCACTTCGCTGATGAACTTCGGGTGCAACGGGTCCGACACATCGTACTGCTGCACCGCGTTACCGGCGAACAGCGAGACGTACAGCAGGCGGTTGTCGTACGAGATCCGGACGTCGGCCGGGGTCGAGTTCGCCGGCAGCTGGATCACGCGGGAAAACCCGAGCTTGCCGTCTTTGTCTTCCCAGTACCAGATCGTGCTCGCGCCGGCGCAGTTGATGAACCCGCCGCGCGCGCCGGGCCCGTGCATCCAGCGGACCTCGAGTGGCATCTTCTCGAGGTGCTCGACTTGGAGCACCTTGCCGGCCTTCCAGTCCCACACCGCCACCGCGTCGCCCACGTTCTCCGGCGCCACCGGGTTCCCGCGGAAGTGGTGCGGATGCGTCCAGCTCGAGGTGACCATCCGGTTCAGCTCGGGCTTCACCCCCACGTCGTACATATAGCCCGGGTCGTCGGGCCGGTTCGGGGCCGGCAGGGCCTCGAGGAACTTGCCGTCGTTGTCGAGCTTGACGAGGGCGCCGGGCCCGCCGCCGTCCTTGGCGCCGAGCATCGCGATCATCACGCCGCCGGGGACCGCGTAGTAGGTGTGCGGGCCGGAGTAGCCCGTGAGTGCGCCCAAATCGGGAAGCGTCTTGATGAGCTTGGGATGTCGTGGGTCCGTCTTCACGTCGTAGATGAACAACCGGTTCGAAACCAGGCCGCCCGCGAAGATGCGGTCCGTGTTCACCGTGTAGCCGAAATGATGCGCCTCGTTGTCCACCGTGGATCCGGTGGGAGCGGTGGCGATCACCTTGGCGTAGCTCGGCGACTTGGGGTCGGCGTCGACGACGCTGAGAAAGTCCGGGTCCTTGGCGTCGGCGTCGCTCGTCCAGACGTAGAGCAGGGACTCGTGCTGGCCGGCCCGCAGGCCAGTCACGAAGACCGATTCGTCTTCGGGGCCCGAGGAGCGCGCTCCCGCCAAGGCGAGGAGCGGGACGAGCGCGGTGAAGAGCAGGGTTCGCTTCATTGGTCCTCCTGTCGGTGTATTAGGCGGCTTCGCGCGCCCGCCGCGCGGCATCCCACTCGGCGACGAGTTCGTCCACCGTGCGGAGTTGGCGATCCGGGGCGGTCGCGTACCAGGTCTTGAAATAGTCGAGGCCCTGGCGGTGCGCCTCTTCCGTGAACGCCTGCAGGGCGTCCGTCACCCACACGAGGTCGTACCCGCGCTGGAATGCGTCGCCCGACGTGTGGCGGGCGCAACAATCCGTGTGGAGCCCCGTGATGTACAGGCGCTTGATTCCCCGCGCCGTGAGCAGGGAGTCTAGCTCCGAGCTGACGAAGGGGCTATAGGTGCGCTTCTCCAGCACCACGTCGCCGGGCTGCGGGGCGAGATCGGGAACGACCTCCGCCCAGCGGGTGCCCCGCATCGCGTGCGGCGGCCATTTCTGGAGCTCGCTGTCGCCCGGCTCATGGGCGTCCGTCGCGTAGACGATGGGGATGGCGGTCCGGCGGGCGGCTTCGAGCAGCCGCCGGAGCGGCGGGATGATGGCCTGGGCGCGCCGCTGGTACTCCGGTCCGCCCGCGTCGGCGATCACGCCTCCCGGGTAGACGAAGTCGTTGGCCAGGTCGATCACGACCACGGCGCTGTCTCGCAGCGTGTCGAGCTCGGTGGTGGACATGGGACTGCCTCCCATTGGTGAAGGTCTCGCCCGACGAGGGGCCGTTTGGGCAACGCCTTGACCCGTGGTGGATCACGGATCGCTCTCGTCGGCGGGCGCCGCGCGGCGCGCGTTAAACATAGACCGCCCGCGGGGCGGGCGGCAGGGTCTCCGCTTGACAGGCGAGTGGCGCTCCGGTAACGAGAACGGTCTATGGAACGCACCCCGAGCGAGCACGTGGCGCCCACAGTGCTCAAGTTCGGCGGCACCTCGGTCGAGGATGCCGCCGCTTGCGGGCGCGTAGCCGACATCGTGCGCCGGCACGGCGGCCCGCGCCCCGTGGTCGTGGTGTCGGCGCTCGCCGGCGTGACGGACGCCCTGCTCCGCTGCGCGTGGGAGGGCGCCCTTCGCGCCTTCGACCCGCACCTCGAGTGCCACCGCGAGATCGCACGGCGGCTGCTCGGTCCAGAGGCGAGCGCGGCGTTCTTGGGTGAGCTCGAGCGCGCCCGCGGCGAGCTGGGCGCGCTGGTGGAGCGGATCGGCCGGGAACCGGCGCTGCGCGCCCCGCTCCAGGACGAGATCGTGTCCTACGGGGAGCGCCTCTCGGCGCCGCTCCTGGCGGCGGCGTTGGCGGCGGCCGGCCTCCCCGCGCGCCACGTGGACGCGCGGCGCTGCATCGTCACCGACGAGACTCCGGGGCGCGCGACGCCCGATTCCGACGCTACCGCGGCCCGCACGCGCGCCGTGCTCGTGCCGCTGCTCGACGGCGGGACGATCCCCGTGCTCGGAGGGTACATCGGCGCATCGGCGGGCGGCGTCACGACCACGCTGGGGCGCGGGGGCTCCGACTACACCGCGGCCCTGGTCGGCGCGGCGCTGGGGGCGGCGGAGATCCAGATCTGGACCGACGTGAGCGGGGTGCAGACCGCCGACCCGCGCGTGGTGCGCGGCGCGCGCACCATCCCGAGCCTGTCCTACGCCGAGGCGGCGGAGCTCGCGTACTTCGGGGCGAAGGTGCTGCACCCAAAGACGATCCAGCCGGCGAAGGACCGGGGGATCCCGGTGCGCATCTGCAACTCCCGCGCGCCCGGCGATGCCGGGACCCTCGTCAGCGGCGCGGCCGACGTGTGGCCGGGTACGGTCAAGTCGATCGCCCACAAGTCGGGGATCACCGTCGTCCAGATCAGCTCCGCTCGCATGCTCGGCGCCTACGGGTTCCTGCGCGCCCTGTTCGAGGTGTTCGACCGCCACGAGCTGCCGGTGGATGTCGTGGCGACGTCGGAGGTGAGCGTGTCCCTGACCGTGGACGACGCCGATCGCCTCCCCGCCGTCGTGGCCGAGCTCGAGGCGCTGGGCGACGTGCAGGTGCAGCGGCGCCGTGCCATCATCTGCGTCGTGGGCGAGGGCCTGCGCACCACACCCGGGATCGCGGCGCGCGTGTTCGAGACGATCCGTGACATCAACGTGTCCCTCATCTCCCAGGGCGCCTCGCGCGTGAACCTCACCTTCATCGTGGACGAGGAGCACGTCGAGGAAGCCGTGAGGCGGCTACACACGGCGCTGCTCGAGCGCGCCGAGGCGGGGCCGGGGGTGCTCGCGCGGGCGCCGATTCGGCGGGCGGCGGGCCGCCGGGAGGGGACGGTGGACCCGGTCGAGCTGGCGCGACGGCTCATCGACATCCCCTCCGTCTCCGGCGAGGAAGAGGCGGTGGCGCGGTTCCTCGCGTCCCACCTCGAGCCGCTGGGCTATCGTGTGGAGCTGCTGGAGGCGCCTCCGGGACGCCCCGGACTCGTGGCCACGACCGGCGCGCCGCCCCGGCTCGTGTTCTCGACCCACCTCGACACCGTGCCGCCGCACTTCGCCTCGGGCGAGGACGACGAGTACGTGTACGGTCGTGGGGCCTGCGACGCGAAGGGTATCCTCGCCGCGCAGCTCGCGGCGGCGGAGCGGCTGCGCGGCGAGGGGCGGAACGACCTCGGCCTGCTCTTCGTGGTGGACGAAGAGCGGGGCAGCGTGGGGGCGCGGGTGGCGAACGCCCATCCGGTCGCCCGCGAGTGCCGCTGGCTCATCGACGGGGAGCCGACCGAGAACAAGCTCGCCGTGGGCTGCAAGGGTTCGCTGCGGGTCACGCTGCGGGCGGAAGGGACCGGCGGCCACTCGGCCTACCCCGAGCGCGGGCGCTCGGCGATCCACTTGCTGCTCGATGCGCTCGACGACGTGCGCGCCATCGCGTGGCCCACGGATGAGTACTTCGGCGACACGACCTGCAACATCGGCGTCATCGTCGGTGGTACCCAGGCGAACGTCATCGCTCCCGACGCCCGCGCCGACCTCCATATCCGCCTCGTGACGGACCAGGCGCCGGTGCGCGAGCTGCTCGAGGGGGCGGTCGGCTCCCGCGCGCGGATCGAGTATCTGAGCTTCACGCCGCCGGTGCGCCTCACGGCGGTGCCGGACTTCGAGCAGTGCGTGGTCGGCTACACGACGGACGTCCCGCACCTCTCGAATTGGGGCACCCCGCTCTTGCTCGGTCCCGGCTCGATCCACGACGCTCACACGGCGCGTGAGCGGATCGCGAAGGCGGAGCTCGAGCGGGGAGTGGAGCTGTACGTGCGACTCGGCCGCACGCTGCTCGCCGAGCCGGCCCCGGCCCGGCGCGGCAAGACCGCCGGAGCGCGACCGTGAAGCTGGCGTTTTTCGGGAACGGGCAGATGGGGCGCGTGGCCGTGGCGCGGGCGCGCGAAGCCGGCCACGCGATCGGCGTCGTGCTGACGTCGACCGACGCGGGCTCGGGCCCGGGCGAGCTGGCGGCGGCGCTGCACGGCCACGACGTGGCCATCGACTTCTCCGTCGCGGACGCGGTGCCGGCACACGTCGCGGCGTGCGCCCAAGCCGGCGTGCCGCTCGTCGAGGGCACGACCGGATGGCAGGTGCGGGAAGCGGAGATGCGGCGTGTGGTGGAGGACGCGGGCGCGGCGATGGTGTACGGGCCGAACTTCTCGATCGGCGTGAACCTGTTCTATCGCGTGGTCGCGAGCGCCGCCGGCCTGGTGCGGGGCCTGCCGGCCTACGACGCCTTCATCGAGGAGGCGCACCACGTCCGCAAGCGCGACGCCCCCTCGGGCACCGCCCTCCAGCTGCGGAAGATCCTGGCCCGCGAGCTGGGTGGGGGGCGCGAAGTCACGATCGCGAGCACGCGCGCGGGGTACATCCCGGGCGTCCATCGGGTCGGCTTCGACTCGGCGGCCGATCAGATTACCCTGGTCCACACGGCGCGCTCGCGCGACGGCTTCGCGGCCGGCGCGCTCGCCGCCGCGCGCTGGCTTCCCGGCCGGCGCGGGGTGTTCGCCTTCGCGGAGGTGCTGGACGAGATTCTGGAAGCGGAAAGGAAGACGACACCATGACACAGCGCGTGGAGTGGCTGCGGGGGTGCGCGACGGCGCTCGTCACGCCCTTCACCGCGGACGGCGGTGTGGACGAGGCCCGGATGCGCGCGTTGGTAGACCGGCAGATCGCGGGTGGGGTGAAGCTGCTCGTCCCCTGCGGCACGACAGGCGAGGGCGCGACCCTCACGGCCGAGGAGCAGACGCGGGTCATCCGCATCACGGTGGAAGCCGGGCGCGGCCGCGCGCGCGTGATCGCCGGAGTGGGGACGAACTCCACCGCCGTGGCGATCGAGCGGGCGAAGGCCGCCCGCGCGACCGGGGCCGACGCGGTGCTCGTCGTCGCCCCCTACTACAACAAGCCTACCCAGGCCGGTCTCACCGCCCATTTCACGGCGGTGGCGGCGGCCGTGCCGGGGGTGCCGGTCGTGCTGTACAACGTCCCAGGGCGCACGGCGTCGAACATCCAGGCGCCGACCGTGCTCGGCCTAGCCCGCGACGTGGAGAACATCGTCGGCGTGAAGGAAGCCTCGGGCGACTTCGCGCAGATCATGGCGATTCTGCGCGACCGGCCCCAGGGGTTCCGCGTGCTCTCGGGCGACGACGCGGTGACGCTGCCACTCGTCGCTCTCGGCGCCGACGGCATCGTGTCCGTGGTCTCGAACGAGGTGCCGGACCTGATGGCGCGGCTCAGCGAGCTCGCCCTGCAAGGGAAGTGGGACGAGGCCCGGGCGCTGCACTACCGCCTGCTGCCGCTCATGGAGGGGAACTTCATCGAGTCGAATCCCGGCCCCGTGAAGGCCGCGATGGCGCTGCAGGGCCTGCTCGAGGAGACCTACCGTCTGCCGCTCGTGCCGGTGCAGGAGAAGACCCGGGCGCGGCTGCGCGAGCTGCTCCAGGAGCTGGGGCTCCTTGGAAAACCCCGCCATGTCGCTGCGTGAGCGCATCGAGGCGCTCGCGGGAGGGGGGGCGGCCCGCCCGAGCTTCACGGACGCGGACCGAGCGACGTTCGCCGAGTTCCGCGCGGCGCTGACGCGCGGCGAGATCCGCGCCGCCGAGCGGAGCGCGACAGGCGAATGGCGCGCCAACGCCTGGGTGAAGCAGGGCATCCTGCTCGGCTTCAAGATGGGCGCCCTCGCCGACCTCTCCGTGGACGGGACGTTCCGCTTCTTCGACAAGGACACCTACCCTGTCCGGCCCACGACGCTGGCCGATCGCGTGCGCATCGTGCCTGGCGGCTCGACGATCCGGGATGGCTGCTACGTCGCCCCGGGCGTCGTGTGCATGCCGCCGATGTACGTCAACGTCGGCGCCTACGTGGACGAGGGGACGATGATCGACAGCCACGCCCTCGTCGGCTCCTGCGCCCAGATCGGCAAGCGGGTGCACCTCTCGGCCGCCGCCCAGGTGGGGGGCGTGCTCGAGCCGGTGGGCGCGGTCCCGGTGATCATCGAGGACGACGTGCTGGTGGGTGGAGGGTCCGGCGTGTACGAGGGCACGATCGTGCGCGAGCGGGCGGTCCTCGCCCCCGGCACGATCCTCACGGGCTCAACCGTCGTGCACGACGTGGTGCGCGAGCAGGTGTACCGTCGCCCCGCGGGCGGACGGGGCGTGCTGGAGATCCCGGCGGGCGCCGTGGTCGTCCCCGGCTCGCGGGCGGCCCAGGGGAAGTTCGCCCGCGAGCGCGGTCTCTCACTCTACACGCCGATTATTATCAAGTACCGCGACGAGAAGACGGACGCGGCGACGCTGCTCGAGGAGGCGCTGCGGTGAGCAAACTGCGGGTGGGCATCCTGGGCGCCACGGGCACGGTGGGACAGCGCTTCGTGCAGATGCTGGAGCGCCATCCTCTGTTCACCGTGAGTGCGCTCGCCGCCTCCGACCGCTCGCAGGGGAAGCCGTACGCCGATGCCTGCGCGTGGAAGCTCGCGGGAGAGATGCCGCGGGCCGTGCGCGAGCTAACGGTCCAGCCGCCGCGCCCCCCGCTCGACTGCGACGTGGTGTTCTCGAGCCTGCCGGCGGATGTCGGCCGGGAAGCCGAGGGCTGCTTCGCGGCCGAGGGCTATCCCGTGATCAGCAACACATCGTCCTACCGCATGGACGCGGGCGTGCCGCTCCTCGTCCCGGAGGTGAACCCCGAGCACCTGGCGCTGCTCGACGGGCGGGACGGCGCCTTCATCGTCACGAACCCGAACTGCTCGGCGGTCATGATCGCGCTGGCGCTCGCCCCGCTGCACCGGCGCTTCGGCGTCGCGGCGGTGGCGGCGACGACGCTGCAGGCGCTCTCGGGCGCGGGCTATCCCGGTGTGTCGGCGCTCGACATCACCGACAACGTGCTCCCCTTCATCGCGAACGAAGAAGAGAAAATCGAGCGCGAGACGCAGAAGATCCTGGGGACTCTGCGCGACGGCGCCGTCGAGCCTGCGCCGTTCCCGGTGAGCGCCCAGTGCCACCGTGTGAACGTGCAGGACGGCCACATGGCGGCGGTCCGGGTCAAGCTCGCTCGCAAGGCGGCGCTCGCCGAGGTGCGCGAGGCGTTGACGTCGTTCCGTGGCGCGCCGCAGGAGCTCGGGCTCCACAGCGCGCCCGAGCGACCCATCGTGGTGCGCGACGAGCCCGACCGACCGCAGCCGCGTCTCGACCGGGACGCCGGGAACGGCATGAGCGTCACGGTGGGGCGCCTCCTCCCCGACAGCGTGCTCGACTACCGCTTCGTGACGCTGTCCCATAACACGATCCGCGGCGCCGCGGGCGCGGCGATCTTGAACGCCGAGCTGCTCGTGGCGCGAGGCTACCTCAAGGCGTAGCGCGAGCGGACAGCACCCGCTCGATCTCTTCGAGCTTGGGCTCGATCTCGACGGGCCGGTTGGCGCGCGGCGACGGCGCGTCCGTCCCCTGGTGGTAGGCGAGCACCACGTCGGGATCCTTGAGCAGGTGGCCCGTCAGCACCGCCACGACGCGGTCGGTCTTCCGGATGACGCCGCTCCGCACGAGCTGCCGCGCGCCGGCGACGCTCGCGGCGCTCGCGGGCTCGCAGCCCGCGCCCGAGGCGTCCACCACCGCCTTCGCCTCCAGGATCTCCGCGTCGCTCACCGCGAGCACGACGCCGTCCGTCTCCCGGATCGCCTGGACGGCACGCTCGTACGAGGCGGGGTTCCCGATGCTGATCGCCGTGGCGACGGTGTGCGCCTGCACCCGGTGGCGCGTGGCGAACCCGTCGCGGTAGCTCAGCGCGAACGGCGCGGCCCCTTCCGCCTGCACGGCGGCGAGCCGCGGCACGCGCGAGATCAGGCCCCACTCACACGCCTCGCGCAGCGCCTTTCCGAAAGCCGCCGTGTTCCCGAGGTTGCCCGCGGGAACGACGATCCAATCCGGCGGCTCCCAGCCGAGCTGCTGCAGCAGCTCGAGCACGATCGTCTTCTGGCCCTCGAGCCGGAACGGATTGATCGAGTTGAGGAGGTAGACACCCAGGCGCTCGCCCGCCGCCAGCGCGAGCGACAGACAGGCGTCGAAGTCGCCGCGTACCAGGATCGTTCGCGCCCCGTAGGCGAGCACC
This sequence comes from Gemmatimonadota bacterium, assembly GCA_003221995.1. GTDB lineage: Bacteria > Gemmatimonadota > Gemmatimonadetes > Gemmatimonadales > GWC2-71-9 > AG29. Next base: position 8,929 of record QHUR01000076.1, read on the forward strand.
TGCGTGAGCTTGCCGACGGCGACCTGTCCCTTCGGCACGATCACGAGCGCCGGGATGCCGGCGAGCGCCGCGTAGGCGGCGAGCGACGCTCCGGTGTTTCCGGTCGACGCGCAGGCAACCGCGGTCGCGCGCACCCGCCGCGCCTGGGTCACGCCGACGGTCATGCCGCGGTCCTTGAAGGAGCCGGTGGGGTTGTGCCCTTCGTGCTTGAGGAGGAGCTCAGGGACGCCGGCCCAGGCGGCGACGGCGGGGCGGGCGAGGAGCGGCGTGTTGCCCTCGGGGTAGCTCACGAGGGAGTCATCGGCCTCCGGCAGCACCAGCTCGCGATAGCGCCACACTCCCGAGGCGAGCGGGCCGCGGCGGACGCCCAAGCGGGAGTCGAGCAGCGCTCGCAGCCCGCCGTGCGTCATTGGGGGCGCGCGGTGGCGCAGCTCGAGCAGGCCGCGGCAGGCGGGGCAGCGCTGGCGTGGGTCGGACGCGGCGAGCTCCTGGCCGCAGGAGGCGCAGACCTGCCAGCTCACCCTCTCATTCATGTACTGGCGAGCTTGAGGACGTCGTTGAGGATGCCGCCGGCCGTGACCGCGGGCCCCGCCCCGGGCCCCGTGATGACGAGCGGGTTGGCCCTGTAGCGCTGGGTCGTGAAGATGAACTGGTTGTCGGTGCCGTTCAGGGACGCGAGCGGGCTCGACGCGTCCACCGCCACGAGCCCGACGCGGATGCGCCGCGGCGTCACGATGCTGCGGTAGCGCAGCACGCCGCGGCTCGAGCGGGCCTCCTCAATGCGGCGGCGCCACGGCTCGTCCCACTCGTCGAGCCGCCGCAGGAACTCCTCGAGCGGCAGGCCCCGGGCCTCCTCGGGCACGAGCGACTCCACCTCGATGTCCTCGAGCTCCCCCGGGAACCCGAGCAGCCGGCCGAGGATCAGCGCCTTGCGCGCCACGTCCATGCCGCAAAGATCGTCCCTCGGGTCCGGCTCGGGATAGCCCTTCGCGATGGCGCCGCGCAGCGCCTCCGAAAAGCGCCGGCCGCGCCCCAGCTCGCCGAACAGATAGCCCAGCGTTCCCGATGGGCAGCCCTCGATCTTCTGCACCCGATCGCCCGATTCGACGAGCTTGTAGTAGGTGTCGATGATCGGGAGCCCGGCGCCCACCGTGGTCTCGTGCAACAGGCGCCGCCCGCGCTCTTCGGCCAGGGCGCGGAGCTCGTCGTAGAGCTTGCGGTGCGCCGTGAGCGGGCGCTTGTTCGCGAGCACGAGGTGCATGCCGGCGGCGAGCGCCTGCTTCAGGGTGTCGCTCGTGTCGTCCGCCGTGACGTCCACGAGGATCGGGTTGGCCAGGGCGTGCCGGGCGGCGAAATCGAGCGCCTCGCGCGCGCCGGCCTTGCGGCCCCCCGGGGCCTTGGCGAGCGGGGTGCCGGACGCCTTGGCCGCGGCGAGCGCCGCGAGGCGCGGCGCCGACAGCCCGCGGGCGTCGAACACGAAGCCGCTCCGGTCCACCGCGGCCACGACCTTCACAGCGAG
>QHUR01000077.1 GCA_003221995.1 Gemmatimonadota bacterium
TTCTTCACGACCCGCCCGCCGCTCTGCACGATGCGGCCGTCGCCCGTCACGAAGGTGACACCGAGCACGTGGTCCCGGACGGGCCCGAACCCCTGCCGCAAGGGGCCGGCCGTCGCGGTCGCGATGACCGAACCCACACTGCGCCCGCCGAGCCCCGGGGGGTCGATCGCGAGCCAGACGCCGCGGTCGGCGAGCTGGTGGCGCAGCAGATCGAAGCCGATCCCTGCCTCGGCGGTCGCCGACAGGTCCTGGGGCTCGATTGCCGGGACGTGGTCGAGGCGGCGCGTCGTGAGCGCGAGGTCGCAGGGGGCGTCGGAGGGCATCCAGGTCCCGGCGCCCTCGATCCGCACCCGCCACCCCTCCTCCCGCGCCGTGCCGAGCAGCAGTGCCACGGCATCCGGGGAATCGGGCGCGACGCGCGGCACGCCGTCCGGGCCGGCGCTCTCGAGCAGGGCGTCGCTGCCGAGCAGCGCGCGAACGCGGTCGAGGAGGCTCATGGAGCCAATGCGGAGTGCGGAATGCGGAGTGCGGAGTTGTCGGACGGGGCTCGATTCGGCGCACTCCGCACTCCCCACTCCGCATTCCGCACTCCGCTCCATTCCCGGCACGCGTGCACCGGAATGACCTTCCCCGGGTTCACCCGCTCCTCGGGGTCGAACACGCGCCGCAGGGCGCGCATCGCGGCGAGCGAGTCGGGATCGAAGATGAGCGGCATGTAGCCGAGCTTGTCGAGGCCGATCCCGTGCTCGCCGGTGATCGTGCCGCCCGCCGCGATGCAGGCTCGCATGATCTCCCCGCTCGCTGCCTCGACGCGTGCCCGCAGGCCGGGGACCCGGGCGTCGAAGGAGATGTTGGGATGCAGGTTGCCGTCGCCCGCATGGAACACGTTGCTCACGACCAGCTGATACGTAGCGGCGATGCGGCCGATGGTCTCGAGCACGTCGGGGAGTGTGGAGCGCGGCACCACGGCGTCCTGCACCAGGAGGTCGCGGTCGAGGCGGCCCAGGGCGCCGAACGCTTTCTTCCGCCCCTGCCACAGGCGCTCGCGCTCCCGCGGGTCGGCGGCGGAGCGGACGCTGCGCGCCCCGTGGGCGCGGAGCAGCTGCTCCACGCTGCCGGCGTCCTCCCGGACGGCGCCCTCCGAGCTGCCGTCCAGCTCGACCAGGAGCACGGCCGCCGCGTCGCGAGGGTATCCGGCCGCGTACACCGAGTCCTCCACCGCCCGGATGCACGACTGGTCCATCATCTCGAGCGCCGCCGGGACGATACCGCTCGCGATCACGGCGGAGACGGCCTCGCCCGCGGTGCGGACCGAGCCGAAGTCCGCGAGCAGGGTGAGGACGGCGGGCGGCACCGGCTGGAGCCGCACGGTGATGCGCGTCGCGATCCCGAAGTTGCCTTCCGAGCCTACGAACAACCCCACCAGATCGGGCCCCCACGGCTCCCCGCCGGGGCTGCCCAGCTCTACGACGGCGCCCGTGGCGAGCACCACCTCGAGCGCCAGCACGTGGTTCGCGGTGACGCCGTACTTCAGGCAGTGCGGGCCGCCCGAGTTCTCGGCGACGTTGCCGCCCAGCGTGCACGCGGTCTGGCTCGAGGGGTCGGGAGCATAGCGCAGGCCGTGGGGGGCGGCGGCGGTCGAGAGCCTTGCGTTCACGACACCCGGTTCGACCACCGCCACGCGATTCACCGGGTCGATCCGGAGAATGCGGGCGAGCCGCGTCAGCACGACGAGCACCGCCCGCTCGTCCGCGAGCGCGCCGCCCGAGAGTCCGGTGCCCGCGCCGCGCGGCACGAACGGCACGCCGTGCGCCGCCAGCAGCCGCACGACGGCGATCAGCTCGTCGCGGGTCCCCGGGAGCACCACGACGCCGGGCACGCGGCGGTGGATGGGGAGCCCGTCGCGCGCGTACGTGGCCCGCTCCGCCGCGGCGGTCCGGACGTGCGACTCGCCCACCAGGTCCGCGAGCCCGCGCGCCAGCGGGGGGGGGGTCGCCGTCATGCGGTGTGCTCGATCTTGGGGTGGCGGCCGCCGCGCCCGTTGCCCTTGGCGCGCCGGCGCACGGCGGCCCGCCGTTCCGCGTCCGTCGCGAGCGGGTCGAGGAGCCCGGCCAGGTGGCGTAGCCGCGCGGTCGTGCTGCGCAGCGCCTGCAGCGACCGCTTCGCCTCGGCGTCGAGCTCCAGCGCCGCCGAGACCTGGAAGGAGAGCTCCTGCGGGTCCGCCGGCAGCTCGATCGACTCGTGCTCGCGGTCGGTGAGCACGCCCAGGGCGCTCACCAGGCGCGAGAAGTCATTACGCACCCCAGCCGCCAGCGCCTCCGCTTCCCCCGGCTCGCTCGGTTCGTCGTCGAACTCCTCCACCCGGCCCAGGCGGTAGGGATGAGCGCCCGCGCACCATGCGACCAGCACGAAGCGCCGCTCGCCCACCGCGAGGATGTTGGAGCGGCCGTCGGGGAGCTCCTGGGTCGAGCGGATCAGCGCCACGCACCCGAGGTCGCCGGGGGTGGGCGCGGGGTCGTCGTCCGGCGCGTGCGGCGGTGCGACGTAGGTGACGCCGAAGCGCCGGTCGGCCGCGAGACAGTCGGCGAGGAGCTGGCGGTAGCGGGACTCGAAGATGTGCAGGGGCTGCGGCGCCCCCGGAAAGAGGATAATCGGCAGAGGGAAGATCGGGAGTTCGCGAGCCATGCCTAATAGTATGTAGACGGCGAGGGAGACGCCTAGTCGCCGAGACGCCACGTGGATATGAGCGAAAAGTGGCCAGGAAAGGCATCTCCTGACCACTCGTCACTCAGATCCACTCAGCGTCTCGGCGCCTCAGCGTCTCCCTCAACGTCTAAGCCGCTCTCCAAAATCCCTTCAAAGCCCTGCCGTCGGGCGACTCCCGCAGCTTCTCGAACGCCCGCTCTCGTATCTGCCGGATGCGCTCGCGCGTGACGCCCATCAGCGCCCCGATCTTCTCGAGCGTCATCGCCTCGCTGCCTTCTTCGAGACCGTAGTACAGATAGAGGATCTTGCGCTCGCGCGGCGTGAGGTACTTCTGGAAGATGCGGTCGATGAACTCGCGCATCAGCTTGCCGTCGGTCTTCTCCTCGATCTCGCCGCCTTCCTGACCGGCGAAGCGCTCGCCCAGGGTGGCGGCGTCCTTGTCGCTCCGGTCCACGGGGGCGTCGAGCGACAGCTCGGCCGCCGTCATGCGGCGCGCCGTGCGCACGTTCTCGACCGTGTCCTCGAGGGCGAGTGCGATCTCGTCGTCGGTCGGCTCGCGGCCCAGCTCCTGCGACAGGTAGGTCTCGGTGCGGCTCATGCGGATGAGCTGGGAGTTCTGATTCAGCGGGATGCGGACGCTCCGGGTCTGCTCGGCGAGGGCCTTGAGCACCGCCTGGCGCACCCACCACACGGCGTACGAGATGAACTTCACGCCCTGATCCGGATCGAACTTCTTGACCGCTTTGAGGAGTCCTTCATTGCCGATGGCGACCAGCTCGGAGAGGTCCAGCCCGTGACCTTGATACTTCTTGACGTAGGAGATGACGAATCGGAGGTTGGCGGTGACGAGCCGCTCGGCGGCTCTTTCGTCACCCCGCTGCACGCGCCGGGCGAGCCGGCGCTCTTCCGCGGGGTCTTTGATCAGAGGCAGCTTCTGAATGTCCTGGAGGTACTGGTCGAAGGCTCCCGAAGGATTGGCGCGAAAGAACGCCTTGGCCTTGCCTCCATTCGACCTTGCCATGGCTAGGGCTCCAGCGGTGGGCAAGAGGTTGAAAGGTTGAAACAGGCCCGCGCGAACGCGCCAATATAGGAGTCACTTGTCAACGGTGCAAATCTCAACGCTTATCAACATCACAAATTTCTTGCTGGCACGTCGTTCCGCCGTTTGTCCACTATCCACACGCTCTGTGGAAAAGGAAATGTGCACGCAGCGACAGGGGCCTGATCCGCGAACTGCACACGCCGTGTGGAAGTTGTTGAAAGATTTGTGATTACTGTGTCGCTCCCAGCGCCTCCCGCACAGCCTGCTCCGGCACCGCCACCGTCCATCCGGTCTTCCCGTTTCCTTGCATCTCGCCCACCGCGCGCGGCAACGCGAACCGCAGGGTCCACGCACGTGCCTTCTTGTCGTGGCGCATCGCGGCGATCAGGTCGTCCACGGTCCCCGTCGCCGGACGCTCGAGCGGCAGCCCATAGCGCTCGAGCAGGGCGCACACCCGGTCGGCCGTGGCCGGCGCCGCGATGCCCAACGCCGCGGCGAGCCGGGCCTCGTAGGCCATCCCGATCGCCACCGCCTCACCGTGCAGCACCGCGAACTTCGCCGTCGCCTCGATGGCGTGCCCCACGGTGTGGCCGAAGTTGAGGATCGCCCGGCGCCCCCCCTCCCGCTCGTCCGCGGCCACGACCTCGGCCTTGATCTCGACCGAGCGCCGTACCACCCGCTCGACCGCGTCCCGGTCCCGCGCGGTGATCGCCGCGGTTTCCTGCTCGAGGAACGCGAAGTAGGCCGCGTCCGCGATCGCGCCGTGCTTGACCGCCTCCGCCATCCCGGCCGCGAGCTGCACGGCCGGCAGCGTGTCGAGCACATCGAGGTCGGCGATGACGAGGTGCGGCTGGTGAAACGCGCCCACCAGGTTCTTGCCCGCAGGGGCGTCCACGCCGGTCTTGCCGCCGATTGAGGAGTCGATCATGGCGAGCAGCGACGTCGGCACCTGGACGTAGGGGACGCCGCGCAGGTACGTCGCCGCCACGAACCCGGCGAGGTCTCCGACGACGCCGCCGCCCAGCGCGATCACCGCGCAGTCCCGCCCGAGCTCGAGCGCCAGCATCCGGTCCGCGAGCGCGGCCCAGGTCTCGCGGGTCTTGTTCCATTCTCCGGCCGGGAACTGCAGTAGCTCCACTGGCAACTTGGCGTCTTGCAACGCCGCGACTATCTGCCCTCCGTAGAGCGCTTCGACGTGCGAGTCCGTGATCACCGCGTAGCGCACCGCGGGACAGGCGTCGCGCAGCAGCGCAGGGAGCCGCGTCAGGAGCCCACGGCCGATCAGGATGTCGTAGGAGGCGTCGCGCTGCTCCGTGATCGGGACGCGGACGGTCACCACGGCACGTCCGATAGCCCGGCCGCCGCGTTGGCGGCCCGCGCCAGCACGAACAGCAGGTCGGAAAGCCGGTTCACGTACTTGAGGATCGCGGGACTCACGCCCGCGTCGCGGGACAGGGTGACGACTGCCCGCTCCGCGCGGCGGCACACGGCGCGCGCGAGCTGCAGCGCCGCCGCTTTGGGGCTGCCACCCGGCAGGATGAACTGCTGGAGCGGAGCGAGCGTCGCCTGCGCCCGGTCGATGGCGTCTTCCAATGCCGCCACGCGGGCGTCACCGAGCCGCGGGCCGGGCAGCGCCTTGGTAAGCTTCGCGGGGTCTGGCGCTGCGAGCTCGGCCCCGATCGTGAACAGGTCGCGCTGCACCGTCTCGAGCAGGTCGCGCGCGAACGCCTGCGGCTCGAGCGCGAGGGCGAGGCCGAGCGCGGCGTTCAGTTCGTCCACCTCGCCGTAGGCGGCGACCCGCAGGTGGTCCTTGGGGACACGACCGCCCCCGAACAGCCCGGTCTCCCCCTGATCACCAGTCTTCGTGTAGATCCTCAAGACCGCGCCTCCGACCCAAGATCGTGGGGAGTGGGGAGTGGTACCTTCGGTGCGGGCCGGAGCTCCGCTTTGCTCCGTCGGGGACCACTCCCCACTCCCCACGCCTTTGGTATTCCATTACGTTCGCCCCATGCAGGACCCCAAAGATATCACCATAATCGGCGCCGGCCCGACGGGCTTGTTCGGCTGCTTCTACGCCGGCATGCGCGGCGCCTCGTGCCGTATCATCGATAACCTGGACCAAGCGGGCGGGCAGCTCACCGCGCTCTACCCCGAGAAGTACATCTTCGACGTCGCCGGCTTCCCCAAAGTGCTCGCCAAGGACCTGGTGAAGGGCATGGCGGAGCAGGCGCTCCAGTTCAAGTCACCCCTGCACCTCGGCGAGAAGGTCGCGGGCCTGCGCCGCGAGTCGGAGAACGGCGCGCCGCTGTTCACCGTCGTCACCGACCGGGAGGAATATCCGTCGCGCACCGTCCTCATCGCCGGGGGCATCGGCGCGTTCACCCCACGCAAGCTGCCCCTGAAGGACGTGGACCAGTGGTACGGGAAGGGGTTGTACGACCGCGTGCTCGATCCCCGAGCGTTCGCGGGGCGACGCGTGCTGCTCGTGGGCGGCGGCGACTCGGCGTTCGATTGGGCGGTGACCCTGCAGGGGATCGCGCAGTCCATCCTCATGATTCACCGCCGTGACGGCTTCCGCGCCCACGCGGCGACCGTGGCGCAGGTGCGCGAGCTCGTCGCGGCGGGCAAGATGGAGCTGCGGACGTTCTGGGAGGTCAAGGCGATCCACGGGAGCGGCGCGATCGAGCGGGTGACCCTCGTGAACAAAAAGACGAAGCACGAGGAGACGATCGCGATCGACTGCGTGCTCCCCCAGCTCGGTTTCATCTCGTCGCTGGGCGCCATCGCCGAGTGGGGGCTCGAGATCGAGAAGGGCGAGATCAAGGTGTCGCAGATCATGGAGACGAGCATCCCCGGGATCTTCGCAGCTGGCGACATCGTCACCTACCCCGGGAAGCTCAAGCTCATCGCCACCGGGGCGGCCGAGGCCGCCATCGCCGTGAACCACGCAGTGCATCTCATCAATCCCGCGGCGAAGATCGAGCCGGGGCACTCCAGCAACATGGCGATATTCGGGCAGACAGAAGACTGAAGGCGTATGGCCGAAGTCGTAGGGTGAAAACCGTAAGGAGAGTGTGTGCGGGAGAGTCGTACGATTCTCCCGTACGTTTCTGACCCTACGCCTTTCACCTTACGTCTTTCTCATTTGGTCTTTCCGATTTCCACGATCACCGAGTCGATCTGCGCCAGCATCTGCGAATACGACACGTCGTGGCTGTTCGCCTGCACGCTGAAGGTGATGGTACGCCCGTCCGGCCGCTCGATGTAGCCTGAGAGGCTGTTCACGCGATTGATGCTGCCGGTCTTCGCCAGCACCCGGCTCTCGAAGGGCGTGCCCACGAGCCGCTTGAGCAGCGTACCGGGTTGGCCGGGGCGGGGCAGCGCCGCGAGCAGCGGCGCGCGTCGCGGGTGCCGGCGCATGTAGCCGAGCAGCTGCACGAAGGCGCGCGGGGTGACGAGGTTCCCCGCCGCGAGGCCGGAGCCGTCCTCCAGCGCGAACGCCATCGAGTCGATCCGCACCGAGTCCACGAGAAAGCGCCGCTCGACGTCGAGCCCGGCTTCCCAGGAGCCCGCCCCCGTGAGCTCCCGGCCCAGGATCTTGACGAGCATTTCGGCGAACCAGTTCTGGCTCGTGTTGAGGATCGGGAAGACGATGTCGCCGAGCGGCCGGCCGCGGTACTCCGCGAGCGGCGGCTGGCCGCGCGCCGTTCGGTACGCGAGCGAGTCGGTCGTGCTCGTGGCCCCGCCCTCGATCGAGACGCCCTTGCGCTGGAGCGCGAAGGCGAGGGCCCGGGCGGCGTAGAGGTTGGGATCGGGCAGCGCCACGCTCACCGTCCAGGGCGCGCGCCCCAGCGCGACGCGGCCCACCGCCCATATGTCCCAGGTGCCGGGCGCGCGGTAGAAGTTGTCTTCGATCGTCGAGTTCGAGTCCGGGGGCCCGGTGCGGGCGCGGTTCTCGAAGCTGATCAGCCCGAGGTCGGGTGACAAGGTGATCACGGGCGGCCGGTCCACCGCGTCCCCCGGCGCGATCGTGAAGTCCACGCTGTTGCCGTGGAACCCGAGCCCCGACACCGGCGCCGCGTACCAGGCGTTGAGATCGAACGCGTTCCAGCCGGGATGGATGAGCTTCGGCTCGAAGTACGAGCCGTCGCCCACGAGCTTCCCGGTGATGCGCCTCAGCCCCTTGCTGCGCAGTGAGTCGGCGATCGCGTCCAGCGCGGTGAACGTCGAGTCGCACACCCCGGCGGCGAGCGTGTCCACGCCGTAGCAGCCGGCGTAGAACGTCGGATCGCCGCGGCCGTAAAACACGAGGTCGCCTTCCAGCACTCCGGCTGCCACGACGCCGTTCGCGTATAGGCTCGTCCGCACGCGGTAGTCGGCGGGCAACAGCACGAGGGCCGCCGCCGTCACGACGAGCTTCGTGTTGCTCGCCGGCACGAACAGGCGGTCGGCGTTGCGTTGATACAGGACTCGCCCCCGGTCGTCCACGGCGTAGACGCCCCAGGTGGCGCGATCGAACGGGGGCACATCGATGAGCTGCGCCAGTCGCCGCTCGAGCGAGCCTTGGAGCGGCCTGCTGCGAGGCGACGCGGCGGCGGGCCGACCCTGCGCCGCGAGCCCGGAGCTCGCGACCAGCGACGCCGCGACCAGGGCTCGCAGCGTGCCGCCGGGCCCGACTCGTGGTGGAACCTGACCGCGCTCGCGGTGAACCACTACCGGCATGGAATCAGGTGTCGAAAAGGTTGACAGTGGGGCGGGTGGCAGCCAACATAGGGGAGTCGGGCGACCCCGTCAATTGCGTGCCTGCGTCGGCCTCGTGCTCGTCGCCGTACTCGCGGCGGCCCCCCTCCCGCTCGCCACGCAACAAGAGCAGCGAGTGGTGCGCGGTCTTTCTTTCGACGGCAACAAGGCCATCGACGACTACACGCTCAGCACGGCGATCGCCACCTCCAACTCGAGCTTTTTCGCGAGCGTCTGGTGGCTGCGCTGGATCGGATTCCTGGGCGAGAAGCGGTACTTCAACGAGCTGGAGTTCCGCCGCGACGTAGTGCGGCTGCTGCTGCTGTACCGGCAGAGCGGCTACATGAGCGCGGTGATCGACACGCTGGTGCGCCGGGAGGGCAACGACGTGTTCATCCGGTTTCGGATCATGGAGGGGGACCCCGTGCGGCTGGAGCGGCTCGAGATCACGGGCCTGGACGACATCCTGAGCGTGGCCGCGCTCAAGAAGGATCTGCCGCTCGCGGTCGGCACGCCGTTCAACCGGATGCTGTTCCAGGCGTCCGCCGATACGATCGTCGGCCGGCTGAAGAACCGCGGCTATCCCTACGCCGACGTGCTGCGGAGCTTCGACGTCAACGCCGCCGAGCTCCGCGCCGTGGCGACGCTCGAGGCGGTGCCCGGGCCACGCATGCGCATCGGGGACGTGGCGATCGCGGGCACCGAAAAGGTGGATACGGGAACGGTGCGGCGTATGCTGCCCGTGAAGCGGAACGACCTGTTCCGCCAGGACCGGCTGTATCAGACGCAGCGCGACCTCTACGGCACGGGGCTCTTCCGCTCGGTCAACGTGGTGCTCGCCGACACGGCGCCCCCTGCCGATCCGGGCGACTCGACCGTGGGCGTGGTGGTGCGGCTGCGCGAAGGGCCCCCCCATCGTATCCGCATGGGCGTGGGCTACGGGACGGTGGACTGCTTCCGCGTCCAGAGCGGGTGGACCTCCTTCAACTTTCTTGGCGGGGCCCGGACGCTCGACATCACGGGGCGCCTCTCGAAGCTCGGCGTGGGCGTGCCCACCGACTGGAGCCTGCGCGACAATGTGTGCCGTGCGCTCCGGGACGACCTCACGTCGGACACGCTCAACTACGGTGCCGGCCTGACGCTGCGGCAGCCGTTCTTCCTTTCCCCGCGGCACGCCGCGAGCTTCGGCGTGTTCGCCGAGCGGCGCTCGGAGTTCAAGGCGTACACACGCCAGGCGGTGGGCGGCAACCTCGCCGTCACCCTCAATGCGCGACGCAACATCCCCGTGACCGTGGGCTACGGCTTCTCGTACGGCCGCACCACGGCCCAACCGGCGGTGTTCTGCAGCGTATTCCGGGTGTGCGACGCCGGGGACCGGGCGCTGCTCGAGAGCTCGCGCCGCTTCGCCGCCGTGACGGTTTCGGGAGTGCGCGATCAGGTGAACAACGTGCTCGACCCTTCGGGGGGGAGCCTCGTGACGGTCACCGTCATGCACGCCTCCCGCCTGGTCTACTCCGACACCCTGTACGAGTTCAATCGTGGTGAGCTCGAGGCGTCGCGCTACTATCCGCTCGGCCGGCGCGGGGTGTTCGCGTGGCGGGTGCGGGCGGGGGCGATCGTCCTGGGGCGGATCACGCTCGCCGGCCAGAGCGTCCACTTCGTGCCGCCGGACCAGCGCTTCTACGGCGGGGGACCGAACTCGGTGCGCGGCTACGCCCGCAACGAGCTCGGCCCCCGGGTCTACGTCACGGACAGTATCGACGTCGGCGGCGGCGGCGACAGCACGTTCCTGCACCTGACGGCCTCGCCCACGGGGGGCAACACCATCTTCGTGGCGAATACGGAGGTCCGGTTCGCGACCCCGCTCTTCCCCGACCGGATGCGGGTGGCGCTGTTCGTGGACGCGGGCCAGGTGTGGGAGCGCGGGGAGCCACTCACGACCGTGAACG
>QHUR01000078.1 GCA_003221995.1 Gemmatimonadota bacterium
CGGCGTTCTGGGCGGTGGTCGTCATGCCGTGGTCTTCGCCGCCTGGTAGTGCCGGGAGCGCTGCACCGCGAGCCGCAGGTCCTCCACACGATTCAGCCGCTCCCAGGTGAACCACTCCACGTCCTTGGTGACGTCGGGATCGACGAAGCGCCGCCGCTCCGGAGTGCGCCCGAAGTGGCCGTACGCGGCGGTGGAGCGGTAAATGGGGTTCCGCAGGCTCAGGGCCTCGATGATCCCGCGCGGCTGCAGGTCGAATACCTCGCGCACGGCGTCCTCCAGCGCCTCGTCCGGCACGACGCCGGTCCCGAACGTGTCCACCATGACGGAGACCGGATCCGCCACGCCGATCGCATACGCGACCTGGGTCTCGCATCGCTTGGCGAGCTTCGCGGCCACGATGTTCTTGGCCACCCAACGCATGGCGTAGCAGGCGCTGCGGTCCACCTTGGACGGGTCCTTGCCGCTGAAGGCGCCGCCGCCGTGGCGCGCCATCCCGCCGTAGGTGTCCACGATGATCTTCCGGCCGGTGAGCCCCGCGTCGCCCTGCGGGCCACCCACCACAAAGCGCCCCGTCGGGTTGATGTAGACGTCGGGGTCGGCCACCTCGAGGCCCGCTTCCGCGAGCACCGGCCGCACCACCAACGCGATCACGCCCGCCCGGATCTCCTTGTTGTCGATCTTGTCCGAGTGCTGGGTGGAGACCACGAGCTTGCTGACACCCACCGGCCGGCCGTTCTCGTACACGACGCTGACCTGAGTCTTGCCGTCGGGTCGGAGCCAGGGGAGGTCGCCGCCCTTGCGGACGATGGCGAGCCGCTCGGCGAGGCGATGGGCGAGGACGATGGGGAGAGGCATGAGGGAGGGGGTCTCGTCGGTCGCGTACCCGAACATCATCCCCTGGTCTCCCGCGCCGCCCGTGTCGACGCCGCGCGCGATGTCGGCCGATTGCCGGTCGATCGTGGTGACCACGGCGCAGGTTTGCGCGTCGAAGCCGAAGTTGGCGTCGGTGTAGCCGATGGAGGCGATGGTGCCCCGCACGATGTCGGGGATGTGGACGTAAGTGGACGTCGTGATCTCGCCCGCGATCACCGCCATCCCGGTCGTCACGAGGGTCTCGCAGGCGACGCGCGCGTCCGGGTCCCTGGCGATGATGGCGTCGAGGACGGCGTCCGAGATCTGGTCGGCGATCTTGTCGGGATGGCCTTCCGTGACCGACTCGGACGTGAAGACGTGCCGTTGCGCGGGCATTAGACGTTCAAACTAGCGGCCCGCCGTCCCGCGGGCAACCGGGCGTCGGGGTCGAGCAGCTTGAGATCGACGGCATCGGCGAGCGTGAGTCGCAGGATGTCGAGCACTTCGTCCGCGGTGCGCGCGGCGAGTGCGCTCTCGGCGGCGGCGCGCGCCTGCGCGGCGCTGATCTGACGCACCGTCCACTTCACGAGCGGCAGCGCCGGCGGCGCGACCGAGAGCGTCTCGTAGCCCAAACCGATGAGGAGGAACGCCAACAGCGGCTCCGACGCCATTTCGCCGCACACGCTCGCCGGCTTTCCCGCCGCGCGCCCGGCGTCCGCGACCATCTTGAGGAGACGGATCACGCTCGGGTCGTGCGGGGTGAAGCGCTCGGCGAGCCGGGCGTTGCCGCGGTCCACGACGAGCGTGTACTGCGTCAGGTCGTTCGTGCCCACGCTCAGGAAATCGCTGATGGCGGCGAGCCGGTCGGCCATCACCGCGGCGGCCGGCGTCTCGACCATCACGCCCACCGGGAGCGTACGCGCGGCCTGAGCGCCGCTCTGCGCCAGCCGGTCCCCTTCCTCGGCGACGATGGCGCGGGTGCGCTCCACCTCGTCGATGCGCGTGACGAGCGGGATCATCAGCCGGATGTCCGCGTGCGCCGCCGCCCGCAGCGCCGCGCGCACCTGCGCGTGGAAGATCGCCGGTTCGTCGAGACAGACGCGGATCGCCCTCCAGCCGAGCTGCGGGTTCGCTTCCCACGACACCCGGAACGGCGGTGGCAGCTTGTCGCCGCCCAGGTCGTAGGTGCGGATCACGACCGGCAGGTTCGGGAACGCCTCGCCCACCCGCCGGAAGTACGCCGCCTGCTCGTCCTCGGTGGGCAGCGTGCTGTGGCTCGTGATGAGGAACTCCGTCCGCAACAGCCCCACCCCTGCGGCGCGATGCGCCTGCGCGGCCTTGATCTCGTCCGGCAGATCGACGTTGCCCATCAGCACGATGCGCACGCCGTCCGCCGTGACGGACGGCTGCGCCACGACTTCCTCCAGCTGCGCCGCCAGGGCGCGGCGTCGCTGCTCGCGCCCTTGGGCATCGGTGATCTCGGCGGGCGTGGGGTCGAGCAGCACCGTGCCCCGCGTGCCGTCGAGCACGAGGACCGTGCCGGGCGGGATCTTCTCGAGCGCGCCGGCGCAACCCATCACGGCGGGCATCCCCATCGAGTGCGCCAGGATCGCGGCGTGCGAGGTGCGCGTCCCCTCCTCGCTCAGGAGCCCGACGACGTGCTCGCGGTCGAGTTGCACCGTCAGGCCGGGGCCCAACTCCTTCGTCACCACGATCGAGGGCTCGGTGATCTGCTCCCAGTCGTCGTCCTCCGAGCGGTGCATCAGGTGGCGGACTACCCGGATGGTGACGCCGTTCAGGTCCGCCAGGCGGTCCTTGAGGCGGGTGCTCCCGGTGGCGGTCCACAGATCGCGCACCTCGAGCGCCTTGAACTCGAACGCCTTCTCAGCCGTGAGGTGGTTCTCGCGGATCAGGTCCTCGGCGCCGGCAAGAAAGTCCTCGTCCTCGAGCATCAGCAACTGGGCGTCGAAAATACGGGCCTCGTCCGGCCCGGCGCGCTCGGCGGCCCGGGCCCTGACCTCCTCGATGTGACGTTTCACGTCACGCACGGCGGCGCGCAGGCGGCGCACCTCCTTCTCCACCTGGGAGCGCGACACGACGTGGTGCGGCACCTCGGGCAGCGTCCAGCGCACCGCCACGGCGGGGGCGATGGCGATGCCCGGGGAGACCCCGATTCCCTTCAGCAGCCGCTCGCTCATGGCGTCTCCGGGGTCTCCTGGCCTTCGGTTTCTTCTTCCTCCGCGGCGTCGGCCGGCGGCTCCATCTCATGGAAGCCGTCGGCGACGAGCGCGAGCAGCGCCTCCATCGCTTCCGCCGCGTCCGCGCCGTCCGTCTTGATGAACAGCGACGCGCCGCACTCCGCCGCGAGCATCATCACGCCCATGATGCTCTTGCCGTTCACGGTGAGGTCGTCTTTGCGCAACTCGACCGCCGACTGGAACCGGTTCGCCACCTTGACGAGCTCCGCCGCCGGGCGCGCGTGCAGCCCGAGGGGGTTCACGATTCTCGCCTCGCGCTCGATCACCGCCACGCCTGCCCCACCACGAGCGCGGCGACGAGCAGCAGCAGTCCGAAGCGCAGACCGTCCAGCTGGCCCCGCCGCCACACGAGCAGCGCCGTCCCCGTGGCCGCGAGGCCGGCGAGCACCGCTCGGGCGCCGGTCGGGAACGGGGCCGCCAGGTAGCGGGCGGCGAGCGGCAGGGCGAGCCCCACGGCCAGCGCCATCGCGGGCCCGCTCCAGGCGGCCGCCCGTTGCAGCAGCGGCTGGTGCAGCGCCGAGCCGACCCGCAGCCCGTACGCCCATCCCGCGCGCAACGCCCACCAGCGGAGCGCCACGTGGCCGAGGTTGTAGACCACGAGGAAAGCCCCGACGGCCGGCAGCCCGAGCCCGAGCGCCACGCCCGCGATCGCGAGGGCGGTCGTGCAGGGCAGCCACCCCGTCCACACCAGGCGGTCGCCGAGGGAGCCGAGCGGGCCGCACAGCGCGGCGCGCAGCCGCTCCACCTGCTCCGGCGCGGCGCGCTCGTGCTCCGCGCGCGCGGCCGCGCCCACCACGAGGCCGCACAGGTAGGGGTGCGCGTTGAAAAAGTGCGCCCCGCGTGCCACGGCGGCGCGATAGGCCGTCTGGTCGCCGTTCCGCACCAGGGGGCGCAGCAGGGGCTCCTCGGCCACGCCCACGCCGATCCCTTGCATCCGCTCGTAGTTCCACGAGCCCTGCACGGTGAACAGCCGCAGCAGGCTCTGCCCGAGCGCCGGCGTCACGAAAGCCACGCGACCACCGAACCGCCGGCGAGCCCGGCTACGAACCAGCGGAGACCCGGCCCCCGTCCCACGCGGCGCAGCGTGCCAGCCGTGCCCACGGCGAGCGCCCCTGCCACGCCCGCGACGGCGAGCCCCGCGACGCCGCGCAGCGTGTAGGCGCCCGCGAGGAACAGGCGCGTGAGCTGCGCCAAGACGAGCCCGACCCCCGTCACCAGCGCGGCGCGCGCCGCGTCCCGCACGATCCCGGCGACGTGCAGCCGCAGCAGCACCCGCGGGTCGCCAGCCTCGAGCGCCGCAGCGGACGCGTCAACGGCGCGGGCATTGAGCCGATGCACGAGATGGAGGCTCACGCCGCCCAGCAACCCCGTGGTGAGACCCACCAGCACGCCGAACCCGAGGCCGAAGGTCCCTGCTCCCGCCTGCGCGGCGCTCACCGCCGCCACCGTGGCGGGGCCGTACTCGGGATAGCGCGCCGCGCCCACGGGCAGGATGTCGTACTGGAACAGCTCGAACACCACTCCCAGCGCGAGCCCCGTCGCGACGTCGCCGAGGATCGCCCCGGCCACGGGCCCCGCGACGATGGGGCGCGCGATCATCATTTGCGGCACGCTGATGAGATCGAGCCCCACCAGCGTTCCCCAGGCGAGCAGCACGAGCTGCAGCTCGAGGCTCACGTGAACTCCGCGACCGGCACCGGACGGGCGGTGGGCACGTCCTGGGCCGTGATCTCAATGCCGCGCGCCGCGAGCTCCCGCAGCTGCGCGGCCTCGGCGTCCGTCAGGTACACGTAGCGCAGCCGCTCCCTCCGGCCGGTGCGATGGTGGATCCCGCCAACGTTGATGCGCTTGATCTGGTGAGAATTCGCACCCAGCGCGGCGAGCGTTGCGATATCGCCCGCGAGCAGGATGCCGGTTCGCGAGTCGGCCTCCCATTGGGGCAGCCCGCGCGCCGCCTCCGCCACCGAGGCGAACACGACCTCGATGTGCGGCGGGACGCCCATGCGGTAGAGGTCCTGCTCCCACGGGCTGTCGCGCACGGCGTCGTCCACGAGCACGACGAACCCCAGGTTGAGCGGCTGGCCCCAGCCGACCACGACCTGCCCATGAATGAGACGGTCGTCGATGCGGTAGAGCGCAATGGTCATGCCGCCGGCGTGCGAATCGCCTTGCCCCCGGCCTCTGCGGCGCGGCGCGCCGCTTCGGCCGGCGACAGATCGCGATGGAACACGAAGTCGAGCAGCATCGCGAGATTCACCCCCGTGACGACGGCTACGTCGGTCTTGCCCCGGGCGAGCCGGATCGAGGTCGTGAGGCACGAGCCGCCCGGGAGATCGACGAACAGCACGGCCGGGCGTCCGGCGATCGCCTCCGCCAGCCGCGTGGTGAGCGCGCCCGAATCGCAGCCGTCGTTGCTCACGGGGACGAGCGCGTCGTCGAGGCCGGTGATGGCGGCCACGGCCACCCGCAGCGCCTGGGCGACGGCCGAGTGCGACACGATCACGCCGCGCAGCGGCTCACTCATAGTCCTCCTCGAGGTACTCCTGCAGCTGACGCTTCTCGGCCATGCGGCGGATGAGCCGCTCGTTGAAGGCCTGGGCCGAGTCCACCCCGCCGTAGCGCAGCAGGTGGTTCATGGCCACGACCTCGCAGATCACCGTGAGGTTCTTGCCCGGGTTGAGCGGCAC
Source organism: Gemmatimonadota bacterium (assembly GCA_003221995.1). Classification (GTDB taxonomy): domain Bacteria; phylum Gemmatimonadota; class Gemmatimonadetes; order Gemmatimonadales; family GWC2-71-9; genus AG29. The sequence goes on from QHUR01000078.1 coordinate 5,798, forward strand.
GGTGACGAGCGGCAGCGCCACTTCCAGCACCTTCGTCTCCTGGCCCTCGATGCCGGTGCGGTCGTACTCGCGCCCGGCGTCCCAGTCCTCGAGCTGGACGACGACCTCGATGCGCTTCTGCTGCCGCACCGCCCGGATCCCGAACAGTGCCTGAATGTCGATCAGCCCCACCCCGCGGATCTCCATGTAATGTCGCGACAGCTCGTGCCCGCGCCCGATCAGGACGTCGTTGCCGCGGCGGGTGATGTGCACGACGTCGTCGGCGACCAGGCGGTGGCCCCGCTCGACCAGATCGAGCACGCACTCGCTCTTGCCGATGCCCGAGCGCCCGAGGAAGAGGAGCCCCACCCCGAATACGTCGGCGAGCGAGCCGTGCACCGTCGTGTGGGGCGCGAACGCGTCGTCGAGGAACGGCTTCAACCGGCTGTAGAACTCCGCAGTCTTGAGCTTGGTGCGGATCACCGGGATGCCCTTCGCCCGGGCCAGCCCCAGCAGCTCGGCCGGCGCCTCCTGGCCCTTCGTGATCACCACGCAGGGGATGTCGAAATCGAACAGAGTCTCGAGCGAGCGGCGGCGCCCCGACCCGTCGAGCGAGGCGAGGTAGGTGATCTCCGTTTCGCCCAGGATGTGGATGCGGTGCGCCGCGAAGCGTTGGGTGTAACCCGCGAGCACGAGGCCGGGGCTCGATGCTTCCGCCGACGGGATCACGCGGTCCAGCCCGGCCTCGCCGGTGAGGGGCTCGAGCTGCAGGGGGTCTCCCTTGCGTTCCAGCAGGTCGCGGATGCGGAGCGAGCTCACCGGATCTCCCGCCGCGGTCGGCGCGCAGCCGTGGCGCGCCGCCGCCGCGGCTCCGCCTTGTCGAGCTGGCGGCGGACCTTCGCCGCCGCGCGGTCCAGGGCGGTGCGGTGATCGTGTGCGCTCGCGACGCCCACGTGCACGCGGCCGCGCGCGGTGTGGAGACGCACCTCGACCGTGGGAGTCCGGTGGTCGGCGCCGAAAACGACCCGGCCGTCATGCGGCCGCGAGGCCACGCGCCCGATGCGGTCGAGCAGCGCCTCCGCCCGCGCGCGCAGATCGTCCGCGATATCGCAGTGTCGCGCCGTGACGGTGATCCGCATCGTCAGCCTCCCCGCGCGATGACGCGCTCGAGATGGGCCTCCGTAGCGCGCGCGGCCCGCTCCCACGAGAGCCGCTCGGCGAACGCGCGCGCCGCGCGGCCCAGCCCGGTGACGAGCAGCGGGTCGCTCGCGAGGGCGACCATGCGCTCGGCCAGCGCCGCCGCGTCGCCGTGCGGCACCAGGAATCCCGTCTCGCCGTGACGCACCGACTCCCGCAGCCCCGGGCTGTCGGAGGCGATGGCCGGCGTCCCACAGGCTGCCGCCTCGACGTTGGAGATGCCCCACCCCTCCTTGGGACTGGGAAACACGACCGCCCACGCCGCGCGCAGCCGGCGCCGCTTCTCCTCTTCGGTCACGAACCCGAGGAAGCGCACCGCCTCCGCCACCCCCAGCCGGTGGGCCAGGCGCTCCAGGCGCGGACGGTCGTCGCCGTGCCCCGCGATTTCCAGGACCAGGTCGGCGCGACGCGCCCGGGCCGCCGCCAGGGCGCGGAGGGCGATCTCCACTCCTTTATAACGCTTCAGGCGGCCCACGTACAAGAACGTGGGCTGCGCGGCGCGTGGGGTCGCGCCGTCGGGACAGTACCAGGCCGCGTTCACCCCCGGGTAGATGACCTCGACGCGGTCGCGCGCCACGCCCCGGCGCACCAAGTCGTCCCGCGTGCTCTCGGAGATCGCGTGGAACGCCGCGCGGCGGTACACCCGGGGAATGGGGATCTCGGAGAGCCAGACGAGCGTCGCCACGGGCCAGCTCGCCTCGACGAACGCGGTCGTCCCGAAGAGATGCGGCACGATCGCGTACAGCGGCAGCCGCGTCAGCGTCGGCAGGTAGAGGGGCAGCTTGTTGATATCCTCCACGACCGCGTCGTAGCGACGCGCGGCCAGCAGGGAGCGGACCGCACTGCGCGCGAGCAGCGCGAAGCTGTGACGCCCGCCCACGCGGTGCACCCGCATCCCGTCGAGCTCCGCCGCGGACGCGCACCCCGGCCAGCCGCTCGTCACCAGGTCGATCGCGTGGCGGCGTCCTCCGCCGTCCCGCGCCAGTCGCCCGAAGATCTCGTGCAGGTGAGTCTCGGCGCCGCCCGCGTGGGGGTTCTCCCGGTCGTTCCAGTTGACGAGGAGGAGCCTCACAGCGCGCCCGACTCCCGCGCGACGGCGTCGAGCACGCCGTTCACGAACGCCGGAGCCTTGGCCCCCGCGAACCAGTGGGCCAGCTTCACGGCCTCGTCGATTACGACCCGGGGCGGGGTTGCGCCCTCGGCCAGCTCCGCGAGCGCCAGGCGCAGGATGTTGCGCTCGACCACACCCACGCGCTCGAGCCGCCAGTGCTCCGCCGCGCTCGCCACCTGGCGGTCGAACTCGGGGAGCCCGGCGATTGCTCTGGCGGCGAGGTCCGCGCCGCGGTCGAAGCCCTCGGGGGCGCGGCCGGAGCTCATCGCGAGCCGCGCCACCACCCGCTCGATCGAGGGGCGGCCAGAGAGTTCCCACGCGTAGAGAAGCTGGAGGGCGCGGGCCCGCGCCTTAGTCTCGGGGCGCTGCACCGCTGAGCCGGGCCAGGACGTCGGCCGTCGCGAGCGCCGCCTCCGCCGCCTCATACCCCTTGTCGCCGGCTTCGCCGCCGGCGCGGGCCCGCGCCTGCGCGAGGGTCTCAGTCGTCAGCACGCCGAAGCCCACCGGGAGGCGGTGCGCCAGCGCCACGTTGCCGAGCCCGCGCGCCGCCTCCCCCGCGACGTACTCGAAATGGGGGGTCTCGCCGCGGATCACGCAGCCCAGCGCCACGATCGCGGCGTAGCGTCCCGTCGCCGCCGCGGCCTCCGCCGCGACCGGCAGCTCGAACGCGCCGGGCACCCAGATCACATCCACCCGCGCGTCCGGCACGCCCTTGTCCTTGAGGCAGCGGCGCGCGCCCTCGAGCAGCCGCGCCGTCACCGCCTCGTTGTAGCGGCTGACGACGACTGCCACGCGGCCCCGCACCGTAGCCACGGTCAGTGGGTCAGGAAGTGGCCGAGCTTGTCCCGCTTGACGTCGAGGTAGGAGCGGTTCTCATCCGAGGGCGGCGGGACGATGGGCACGCGCTCGACGATCTCGAGCCCGTAGCCTTCCAGCCCCACCAGCTTCATCGGATTGTTGGTCAGCACCCGGATCGTGGACAGGCCCAGGTCGAGGAGGATCTGGGCGCCGATCCCGTAGTTCCGCAGGTCGGGCTTGAAGCCCAGCTTCTCGTTGGCGATCACGGTGTCGTGCCCGGCGTCCTGCAGCTCGTAGGCCTTGAGCTTGTTGAGCAGCCCGATGCCGCGCCCTTCCTGGTCGAGGTAGGCCACGACGCCGCGCCCTTCCTGGGCGATCATGCGCATCGCGCTGTGCAGCTGCCAGCCGCAGTCGCAGCGTGCCGAGCCGAAGACGTCGCCGGTGAGGCACTTGGAGTGCATCCGCACCAGCACCCCTGGCTGTCCCTTCACCTCGCCGTACACCAGCGCCACGTGCTCGGCGCCGTCGACGTCGTTGCGGTAGCCGATGATCCGGAACTCGCCGAACGGCGTCGGCAGCCGAGCCTCCGCCACGCGATGTACCAGCCGCTCGTTCGCGAGCCGATAGGAAACGAGCTGAGCGACCGTGATGAACGTGAGATCGTGCCGCACGGCGAACTGCTCGAGGTCCGGCCGGCGCGCCATCGTGCCGTCAGGGTTCAGGATCTCGCAGATCACGCCCGCGGGATAGAGCCCCGCAAGGCGCGCCAGGTCGATGCTCGCTTCCGTTTGCCCGACCCGCTGCAGCACGCCGCCCGGCCGCGCGCGCAGCGGGAACACATGACCCGGCCGCCGCAGGTCGCCCGGCACGGCGGCGGGATCGATGGCCACGCGCATCGTCGCCGCGCGGTCGGCGGCCGAGATCCCGGTCGTCACGCCGAAGCGGGGGGCGGCGTCGATGCTCACCGTGAACGCCGTCTCGCGCGATTCGGTGTTGTGCTCCGCCATCTGCGAGAGCCCGAGGGCCTGGCAGCGCTCGGGCGTGAGCGTCAGGCAGATCAACCCGCGCCCGTGCGTCGCCATGAAATTGATCATCTCCGGGGTGACCTGCTCGGCCGCGCCGACCAGGTCGCCCTCGTTCTCGCGGTCCTCGTCGTCCGCCACGATGACGAGCTTCCCCGCGCGGATGTCCGCGATCGCCCGCTCTATCGTTCCGTCCCGCATAGCTGTCTCACGTACTTGCCCACGAGGTCTCCCTCCACATGCACCCGCTCCCCCACCGGCAACTCGCCCAGCGTCGTGTGCGCCCGGGTGAACGGGATCACGGCGATCTGCACCAGGTCGGGCCCGGGGAGCGCGTTGATCGTGAGGCTCACGCCGTCCACCGTGATCGACCCCTGGGGGATGCACACTTCGCGCACACCCTGCGGCACGCGCAAGTCGCATACCAGCACGTCGCCTCCCCCCCCCCCCCCCCCCCCCCCCCCCCCCCCCCCCCCCCCCCCCCCCCCCCCCCCCCCCCCCCCCCCCCCCCCCCCCCCCCCCCCGCGCCCCCCCCCCCCCCCCCCCCCCCCCCCCCCCCGCTCCAGGTTGACGCGCCGGCCCCGCGCGTACTCCGCGAACAGCGTCCGGTCCCGCGTGGTCTCCACCACGTGGGCCGTGAACCCGCCCCGCACCACGCGCTCCACGGTCAGGCACGCCCCATTCACCGCAACGCTCTCGCCGCGCTTGAGCCCCTTGTAGGGCGCACGGATCCCGAGGACGAGCCCCCCTTCCCCTTTCCCCATTCCCCCGTTCCGGCTCACCTTCGCGACGGTCCCGACGGCGGTCACGATCCCGGTAAACATAGCCGCTTGTCCAATACCAGTAATGTATCGGGGCCGAGGGACCGGCGCTCCACCGCGATCCAGCGCGGCGCCTGCTGGAGCGGCGCGGCGGGCATGCCCGGAAAGGCCGGAACGGCGTCGTCGCCGAGCCACACGGGCGCTTGGACCCAGTACAGCCGGTCCACCAAGCCATCCGCGAGGAGTCGGGCGCCGAGGGCCCCTCCGCCTTCACACAACACCGACTGGATCCCGGCCTCGCGCAGCAGGGAGAGGCCGGCGGCGAGCGACGCCGGCCGGAAGACGCGCACGCCGTTCTGCTCCAGCGCAGTGACGCTCGCCGCGGGCGCCTCGAGGGAGGACATCACCCAGGTCGGCACTTCGCGCGCGGTGGCGACGAGGGTGACGCCGGGGTTGAGCATGGCGCGGCGGTCGAAGACGACGCGCACCGGAGGCTTGCGCGGCGTCACGGTGCCGCGCACGGTGAGACGGGGATTGTCCTGCAGCGCCGTAGTGCCACCCACGGCGATGGCGTCGAACCCGGCGCGCAGCCAGTGCACGTAGGCGCGCGCCTCCTCGCCCGAGACCCATTGCGAGCGGCCCGCGGCATCCGCGATGCGGCCGTCGATCGAGGTCGCGAGCTTGAGGGCGACGAACGGGCGGTTGGGCTCGAACCGGCTGAACAGAAACGGCGCGTTCAGCGCCGCCGCCTGCTCGGCCAGCAACCCGATCGCCACGTCCACGCCACGCTGCCGCAGCGACACGGCGCCGCCATGCGCCTCGGGGTCGGGGTCGCGCAGCGCCGCCACGACGCGCGCCATTCCCGCCGCGAGGATCGCATCCGTGCAGGGTGGCGTCTTGCCGTGATGGGCGCACGGCTCGAGCGTCACCACGAGCGTGCCGCCGCGAGCGCGCCGGCCCGCGGATGCGAGCGCCGCGACCTCGGCGTGCGGCCCGCCGAACTCGGCGTGCCACCCCTCGCCCACCACCGCGTCGCCCCGCAGCACCACGGCGCCAACGAGCGGGTTGGGAGCGACGCGCCCCCAACCCCGTCGCGCGAGGTCGAGGGCGTGCCGCATGGCCTCCGCCTCAGCCAGCGTGAAGGCCGAGCCCTTCGAGTCGCTCACCGCTCGGCGAACCGCACGCCCGTCGCCCCCGCCTGCACCTCGCCGACGATCCAGGTCTCGACGCCCGCGCGGGTCGCGGCCGCCGCGACCGCCTCCACGTCGTCGCGGGCGACGATGGCGATCATGCCGATGCCGAGGTTGAAGACCCGGCGCATCTCCCCGAGCGAGACGGCGCCCGCCCGCATCAGCACGCGGAACACGGCCGGCCAGCGCCACGCGCCCGCGTCGACCACCGCCTCGCAGCCGTCGGGCAGCACGCGCACGAGATTCCCCGGAATCCCGCCGCCCGTCACGTGGGCGAGCGCATGCATGCGGGACAGGACGGGCGTCACGGCCGCGGCGTAGCTGCGGTGCACGGCGAGCAGCACCTGTGCCACGGACCGTCCCGTGTCGGGGAACTCGGCGCCCACGTCGAGCCCGAGGGTCTCGAACACGATGCGGCGCGCCAGGGTGTAGCCGTTGGTGTGCAGGCCCGTCGACGCGTACCCGAGCAACACGTCGCCGGGGCGCACACGGTCCCCGTGCAACGCATCGCGCTCCTCCACGACGCCCACGATCGTGCCGGCGAGGTCGTAGTGGCCCGGCTGGTACAGGTCCGGCAGCTGGGCCGTCTCGCCTCCCGCGAGCGTCATCTCGTGCGCGCGGCAGGCGCGGGCGACGCCGTCCACGAGCGCCGCGGCGACCGCCGGCTCGAGTGTGCCAGTCGCGATGTAGTCGAGGAAGGCGAGCGGGCGCGCGCCGTGGACGAGGACGTCGTTCACGCAGTGGTTCACGAGGTCCTCGCCCACCGTGTCGTGCAGGCCGGCGCGCGCGGCCACCAGCACCTTCGTGCCGACGCCGTCCGTCGAGAGCACGAGCACCGGCCGCTCGAAGCCCACCGGCACGCGCACCATGCCGCCGAACGCGCCGAGCCGGCCGAGCGCGAGCGGGGTGCGGGTGGTGCGGGCCAGCTCGCCGATGCGGCGCCGCGCCTCCTCGGCGGCGTCGAGGTGCACGCCCGCTGCGGCGTAGCGGTCGGTCATGGCTCCACCTCGAAGTGGACCAGCTCCTTGAAGCCGCGCACTCGCGCCCGCACGTCGGCGAGGGTGACGCCCTCGAACCCCTGAATGCCGAACTTCTCGACCGCGAAGGACCCCATAGCCGCGCCGTACACCATGGCGCGGCGCAGGTTCGCGGGGGAGCGGTCGCCGGTTTTCGCCAGGTAGCCCATGAAGCCGCCCGCGAAGGCGTCGCCCGCCCCGGTGGGATCGAACACTTCCTGCAGCGGGTAGGCGGGGACCTTGAAGACCGACTGGGCCTCGACCAGGAGCGCGCCGTGCTCGCCCTGCTTGATGACAGTCATCGTGGGCCCGCGCGACAGGATCCACTGCGCCGCGCGGTAGATGTTCCAGTCGCCCGAGAGCTCGCGCGCCTCGGAGTCGTTCACCATCAGGATGTCGATGTGGCGGAGCAGCTCGAGCAGCAGGTCCTTCTTCGAGTGGATCCAGTAGTTCATCGTGTCGCAGGCGACGAGGGCAGGGTCGCGCACCTGGTCGAGCACGCCCAGCTGCAGCTCGGGGTCGATGTTGCCGAGGAACACATAGCGCGCGCTGCGGAACCGCTCGGGAAGCCTGGGCCGGAAGGCGGCGAAGACGCCGAGCCGCGTCTCCAGCGTCTCGCGGCTCGCGAGGTCGTAGGAGTACCGCGCCTTCCAGCGGAAGGACTCGCCGGGCGCCCGTTCCACGCCCGTCAGGTCCACACCGCGCGCCTCGAGCTGGCGCAGCGCATCCCAGGGGTAGTCGCTCCCCACCACGCCCACCACCTGCACGGGGTTGTGGAGGATCGCGCCCGCTGCGCTGAAGAACACCGCCGAGCCGCCCGGCGCATCGGCGGTCTCGCCGAACGGCGTCGCGACGGAGTCGAGGGCGATGGAACCCACGACGAGCAGGCCCACGCTACATCCGATCCGGGGCGCGAATGCCCAGAAGGGTGAGACCGTTGGCGAGCACCTGGCGCACCGCCCGCGCCAGCACGAGCCGCGCCGTCTCCTCGGGCTCGCCCAGGACGCGGTACTTGTGATACCACGCGTGCGCGATCCGGGCCAGGCCATCGAGGTAGCCCGTGAGGCGATGCGGCTCGAGCGCCTCCGCCGCGCGCGCCACCAGCCCGGGAAAAGCGGCCAGCTCCTTCAAGAGGTCGACCTCCTCGGCCGTCGTGAGCGTGCCCAGGTCGACGCCGTCCGCCGTGACCCGCTCCGGCTCGCGCGCGGCGACGCGAAAGATGCCGCTCATGCGCGCGTGCGCCATCTGCACGTAGAAGACCGGGTTGTCCTCGGTCTGACTCTTCGCGAGGTCCACATCGAACACGAACTGCGCGTCGCCGCGGCGCATCAGGAAAAAGTAGCGCGCCGCGTCCACGCCCGTCTCCTGAAACAGGTCCCGCAGCGTGACGAACTCACCCGTGCGCTTGGAGAATCGCACCTCCTCCCCGCCCCGCATCACGCGCACGAGCTGGACGATCTGCACGTGGAAGAAGTCGTCGCCGTACCCCAGCGCCCGCAGGGCGGCGCGCACCCGGGGCACGTAGCCGTGGTGGTCCGCGCCCCACACATCGATGGCGCGCGCGAAGCCGCGCTCCCGCTTGTGGCGGTGATACGCGATGTCCGGAAGGAGATAGGTGTAGGTCCCGTCGGACTTCCGGAGCACCCGGTCCTTGTCGTCGCCGAACGCGGTGCTGCGCAGCCACAGCGCCCCGTCCCGCTCGAACGTGACGCCGTGGCGCGCCAGCTCGGCTAGGGCCTGGTCGATCGCCCCCTCGCGGTACAGCTGGGATTCGGAGAACACCACGTCGAACCTGACCCCGAACTCGCGCAGGTCCGCGTCCTGCTCGGCGCGCTGCGATCGCACGGCGATCGCGCGGCACCGGCTGACGCCTTCCGGCTCCGGGAGATCCGCGAACCCGCGGCCCTCCCTCGCGAGAATGTCGGCGGCGAGCTCCTTCAAGTAGTCGCCGTGGTAGCCGCCCTCGGGGATCTCCGCCGCGCGGCCAGCGCACTGCTGCACCCGCGCCCACAGCGAGCGCGCCAGCTTGTCGATCTGGGCGCCGCCGTCGTTCACGTAGAACTCGCGCGTCACGGCGTGGCCGGTCCACTCGAGCAGCGTGGCGATCGCATCGCCCAGCGCGGCCCCCCGTCCGTGGCCCACGTGCAGCGGCCCCGTCGGATTCGCGGAGACGAACTCAACGTTCACCTTGGTGCCCCGCCCCGCCCCCGCCCCCACCCCCGCCCCCGCGTCGCCCCGGCCGTAGCGCGACCCTTCGGCCACGATGCGGGCCAGGACCGCGGCCCGCTCCTCCCGAGCCAGGACGAAGTTGATGAAACCGGGCCCCGCGACCTCGATCTTGCTCACGTACCCCGGCGGCAGCTCGAGCCGCGCCACGATTGCCTCGGCTACCGCGCGCGGCTTCTTGCCGAGCTTCGGGGCGAGCGTCAAGGCGAGATTCGTCGCGTAGTCGCCGTGGGCGGGATCCCGCGTCTCGCCAAAGGTGAAGACGAGGTCGGCGCGGGAGAGAGACGCATCGAGGCTCAGCGCTGCGTTGACGAGCGCCTCGGGAATCACCTCGTGCGGTGTCACTTGTCGCCGGAGTCTGTTTTCTTCTTGGCGCCGTCGGCAGGCTTCGCGTCGGCCTTGGGCTTGGCCTCGCCCTTCTCACCCTCGGCCTTCTGCTTTTCGCCCGCGCGCTTGTAGTCGGTGACGTAGAAGCCGCTGCCCTTGAAGACGAGCCCCGCCCCACCCGAGATCTGCCGCTCGGCCGGCTTGCCGCAGGTGGGGCACTTCACACGGCGATTGTCATTCATCGTCGGGTAGAACTTCTCGAAGCGGTGCCCGGCGGAGCACTTGTACTCGTAGGTCGGCATCGGACAACAACTTAGCCGGCCGGCCGCGAACAAGCAAGCAGCCTACTGCAACGCGAGGCCCGGCGCCGGCGGGAGGAGCAGGCTCGCGACGACGCCTGCGTGATCCGACGGCCAGACCGGATGGGACGGGCCCGGCACGCGATCGCCAGGGTGGTCGCCCACGATCGTGATCTGGCCCAGGAGCTTTCCCTGGGGCCCGCTGATCCCGCGCACGAACACGTAGTCGATCCGTCCGCTCAGCAGCGCCACGCGATTCGAGAGGTCGGCGGGCTCGCAGCACGTGAGGCCCGGCGCGCCCGGCCGCAGGGCCGCCCAGACGTCCGTGAAGTCGCCGGGGCCGGTCACCAGACTGTACATCTGCGTGCCCGGCGGGTCGTTGAAGTCGCCCAGCAGAATGGCGGGTGATGCCGTCCCGACCCCCGCAAGAAGCTCGGACGCCTGCGCCGCACGCAGCGGGCCGAACCCGGTGCCCACGCCGGACTCGAGATGGGTGTTGGCAATCTTGACTGGAATTCCGTCGATGGTCGCGTCGATCGCCACGACACTCCGCTTGAACACGATACCCGCAGTGGGCGGGATCTCGGCGTCATACGTGTGTGTCGTGACCGTCGGGTTCAGGACGCGGTCGGCGTCGAAGAGGATCGCGTCATGATCAGTCACCGACACGTCGATGGCGGGGAAGGGCGCGGCCCTGAGGTTCATCACCTCTGCGACGCCGTAGGTCAGGCCCCGGGCCGCGAGGGCGGCCTGGAGCAGCGCGAGGAAGTCCTGCTCGATATGCACCGGGAACCCCAGGGCCGTGAGGTCGATGTGCAGCTCCTCCACCTCCTGGAGCCCGACGACGTGCGGCCGCGCGCGGGCGATCTCGGCGGCGAGCGCTTGAGCACGCGCTGGGAAGTCGGTTTCTTGCACCGTGGCGACGGCCGCAAACAACGCTGCCTGGGCGGCGTCCGGGTCCCCCGCCACGAGCGCCCGGATGACGGCGTCTACGTCCGCCCCGATATACATGTT
>QHUR01000079.1 GCA_003221995.1 Gemmatimonadota bacterium
GAGCAAGATGTCCGTGTAGGCCGCGAAGTACTTGAAACGCAGCGCCGCGACCGGACTGTCGCCCGTGCGGAGCGTGGGGACGTGGCACGCGGGGCAGCCGATGCGGGAGAAGATCTCGCGGCCCCGGCCGCCCGCTCCCCCCAGCCGCGCGGGGGTGGGTGCGGCGAGGAAGCGCACGAAGTCGTTGGTGAGGTCGAGCTGGTCCTGATTGATCTCCGGGTCGGCCACGGGATCGACGCCCGGGGGGATCGGCTTACCGCCGATCGTCTCTTCCGTCGGGACGGCGGGGTTCGTCACGCCCTGCTCGGCGACGAAGGCGCCGGCGTTGAACTCGCGCAGCGTGGGGACGAGGGCCTTGCGGCCGAACCGGCCGATCCGCCCGTCCACGTTGCGGTTGGGGCGGCCCGAGATGCCGTCGTGGTTCTTGTCGTTGGGATCGGCGTAGGAGAGGATGACGGAGTCGGGCACGAGATCGAGCAGGCCGCGCCCGAAGATCACGGGCGTGGTCCGCATCGCGCGCGCCGTCGCCGACGGAGGGAACGGCTCCTGGTCGATCCCGAGCGCCTGCTTCAGGGCGGGGGTCGTGTGCTGCTGAATGACGGGCCCGCCTTCCTGCACCAGAGGGTCGCACACGCCGCCGCGGAACGCCGTCGCGTGCACCTCGACCTCGTCGCCGGTGCCACCGCTCTTCGGATCCTCGTGACACTCGCCGCAGGCGGTCGAGTTGAAGAGCGGGCCCAGGCCGGTCTCGGGCGTGAAGACGCTGTCGAACACCGCGCGTCCCCGCTGAAAGCGGTCGCGCTGGTCGCGCGTCAGCCCCGGCAGGGGATCTCCGGGCTTGACCACCCTGCAGCCGGCGCAGGCAAGGGCCGCGAGGCAAAGGGCCGCCGCGGCCCCGGGCCGGCTCACGGCGTGGGCTCCAGCTTCTCGACCTTGTCGGCGACGAGCCTCCCGTCCGCGCGGTGACACACGACGCGTACGACGTCGCCCGGCTTCACGCCGCTCGCCCCCATCGACGCCGCTCCCGTGGCCGTGCCGGCCACCCGCAAGCCGGTCGGGATGCGTATCTGCACGAGACGCAGGGCAAGCCCCACGCCCGTGATGAGCTCGAGCGTGCCGGTCTTGGCCTGCATGGAATGGACTGTGCCCTGGTAGGTGTAGAGCGCGGCGGGCTGAGGGGCCGCATGCTGGGCGACGCCCGCGAGCGAGCCGGCGAGCACGCCCGTGATTGCGAAAACGCCTCCCCGCTTCATGTCGCCTCCGATGCACGGGCTGCTCGCATTGTCGCTAGGACCACGCGGCCGAGTCAACCCCTAACGCGCGAGCGCGTCGGCAGCGGCGGTCGCCCGGTCGAGCAGCGCCGCCTCGGCCGTGAGCGTCTGCGCGACGCGGCCGATCTGGTCGTCCGCTTCTTTCCAGTTCCTCTCCTCGATGGCTTCGCGCACGCCCGGGATCGTCTTCACGCCGTAGCCCGTGTAGAAGCCAGGCGCGTACAGCTGGTGGCGGAACCAGGGGCGCCGCGGCAGGCCGTCGGCGCTCGTCAGCGTCCGCTCGCTCTGAATGAGCAGCGCGTTCAGCGCCTGCGCCTCGGGGCGCGCGAGCGGCTTGCCGCTGTCCCCCTGCGCCCGCGCGAACGCCTGCTCGTAGCGCTGGGCGCTCTTGGTGAGCGCATCCACGGCGTTGTCGAGCGGCGCGAAGTCGAGGTGCGGCGGCACCTCCTCCGGCTGCGGCGCGACCAACGGCTCGCGGGGGTCCGCCGTGGCGGTGAACAGCCCCTCCTCGATCTCGCGGTTCCGCTCGCGCGCCTGCTCCTGACTGTTCTTGAGCAGCTGCTTCAGCTCGCCCGCATAGCGGCCCACGGTCTCCGCGAGCCCGCCGAACTCCAACGGCAGCACCTCGGCGTTCGCCAGGCGGAGCACGGCGGTGCCGACCGTCTGGGCGAGCGCGCGGCCGTAGACGAACGACGTGTCGTCGAACGTCGTGAACCAGCGGAAGTCGTCGTAGATCGAGTGGTAGATGCCGCCCCCCCCTTCGCCGCCGTAGCGCAGGTCGAGCGTGGCGATGCCGGCGTGCTGCAGGAACGGCGTGTAGTCCGAGCCCGAGCCGAGGGCGTCGATGCGCAGGTCCGTCGCCTGGCGGATCTCGCGGCGCCGCTCGGCGGAGTCGGTGTCGGCGATCTGCTTCAGCTGGGCGCGCTTCCACACCGAGAGCTTGGTCTCGGGGTCGACGATGTCCCGCGCCACGTCGTTCACGAGGCGCTGCAGCGCGTGCGACCCCGCGGCCAAGAGATAGCCCCGGCTGTTGACGTCGGAGTTGATGTAGACCGCGCCGTGCTGCCGCAGCTCGTCCCCGTGCGTCTCGACCCACTCGGTCGAGCCGAGCAGGCCCGGCTCCTCGCCGTCCCAGGCGGCGTAGATGATCGTGCGCCGCGGCTTCCACCCCTGGCGCGCGAGCTGTCCCAGGGCGCGCGCCTCCTCGAGCAGCGGCACGAGCCCGGAGATCGGGTCCTGCGCGCCGTTCACCCAGGCGTCGTGATGGTTGCCGCGCATGATCCACTGGTCCGCCGCGCTCGCGCCCGGCAGCCGCGCGATCACGTCGTACAGCGGCTTGGTGCTCCAGTCGGACTTGACCCGGAGATGGACCTTCGCCGGGCCGGGGCCGATGCGATACGTGAGGGGCAGCGCGCCGCGCCAGGCGTCGGGCGCCATAGGGCCGCGCACCGCCGCGAGCAGCGGCTGCGCGTCGCCGTACGAGATCGGCAGCACCGGGATCTTGGTGATCGTCTGCGCCTCGGCGAGCGGCAGCCGCTTGGCGCCCGGCGTCGCGCCGACGCCGGGGGTGAGGGGATCACCCGGATAGCGCGGCATATCGGCCACGCTGCCACGCTGCACGCCGTCCCGCGGCCGCCAAGGGCCCTGCGGGTACACGTCGCCCTGCCGGTAGCCGTCGTCCCGGGGATCGGAGTAGATGAGGCAGCCGACGGCCCCGTGCTCGGCCGCGACCTTGGGCTTGATGCCGCGCCACGAGCCGCCGTAGCGCGCGATCACGATCGCGCCCTTGACGGAGACTCCCAGGCGCTCGAGCTGCTCGTAGTCCGCGGGAACGCCGTAGTTCACGTAGACGAGCGGCCCGGTGACGTCGCCGTCCGCGGAATAGGCGTTGTAGGTGGGGAGCTGCTCGCTCTGCTGGCCGGAGGTGGGGTCCCCGGGCACCGATGGCTCCTGGAGCTTCGCGACGAAGCGGGTGGGCGTCACGAGCTCGACCGCCCGCTCGCGCGGGGTTGGGAACAGCACATCGAACGTCTCGATCTGCGCCTGCCACCCCCACTCCTTGAACTGCGCGAGCAGCCACTCGGCGTTCGCCTTGTCGTAGGGCGAGCCCACGTGGTGCGGCCGGGCCGAGAGGCGGCGCATGTACGAGCGCATGCTGTCGCTGCTCGGAATCGCCTGGAGCTTCGCCTCCCAGTCGCGTTCGTCCCGGGCCGCGCGGGCGCTGAACCCCCGCAACTCCTCCAGCGGTCGCGGCGCCGCCGCGACCAGCAGGGCGCCGAGGACCGAGCACGCGATCGGCAGGGCGAAGGCACGCATATCCACCTCGTTGAAAGGAAGACGATGCGAACGGACGTTCAGCCGCTGCGGAACCCCGCGAGCGGGCCGATCGTCTTGCGGAGCAGGATCTCGGAGTGGCCGCGCACGAGGTAGTCCGTCAGCTCGCCCACGACGTCGTAGCCGAGCCGATGGTACAGTCGCTTCGCGTCCGTGTTGAACGACGAGACGCACAGAAACACGTTGGGCGACTCGCGGAAGATACGCTCCTCGGCGAACCCCACCAGCACCGTGCCGACGCCCCGGCGCTGGTGGTCGGGGTGCACGCACACGGTCTGGACGTAGCCCACGAACGGTCCCGTCATCGAGAGAATCAGGAAGCCCGCGAGCTCGCCCTGCGCCTTTGCCACGTACACTTCCCGCGTGGGATCGCGCACCATGCGCAGCGAGTCCTCGTAGCCCCGCCCGAGGGTGATCCAGGGGTCGGACGTGGCCATGAGATGCGCGCATTCCCGCGCGTCCGCGTCGCTCGTGAGCGGACCGATCGTCAAGCCGGCGGGTAGGCTCGCGGTGGTCACACCGGAATCACGTTCGCGGGGTGGAGGGCGTCAAGGACCGAGGCCTACCGATACTCGAGCTCCCGCCGCGTGTAGACCTCACCCCGGCGCACCACGAGCGCGATGCGCCGGACGTTCCTGATGTCCGCGAGCGGGTCCGCGTCCAGCACGACAAGGTCCGCCGTGGCGCCGGCCGTCACCGTGCCCGTGCTGTCGAGTCCCAGCGCCCGGGCCCCGGTGCGTGTCGCCGCCACGAGCACGTCGAGCGGGGTGAGCCCCGCCGCCTGCATCGCCTCGAGCTCCATGAACACCGACGCCCCGTGCAGCGTGAGCGGGTTACCGGCGTCGGTCCCGAGCGCGATGGGGATCCCCGCGTCGTGTACCCGCTTGAGATTCGCCTGCCCCTGCGCCAGCCCCTGCGCCGTCCGCGTGGTCCGCTGCTCGAGGACGGCGGCGGTGGGGCGCTTGGCAGGCGCGACGCTGTCGGTCGCCAGCGCCTTGGCACGGGTTCCCGGATCCACGCACCCGAGGGGCTGCCGCTCCCGCTCGAACCGTCGCGCCGCCACCTGGCGGTAGCCGTCGGGAACGATGAGGGTCGGGACGTAGATCGTCCCCGCGCGCCGCGCCAGCGCGAGGAACTCGTCGTCCACGGGCGCGGACCACACCGAGTGCACCAGCACGCGCGCTCCCGCGCGCAGCGCGTCCTTCGCCTCCCACAGGCCGGTGGCGTGCACGATGAGCGGCAGCCCGACCTTCCGGGCCTCGTCGCCCGCCGCAGCGACGAGCGCGGAGACGCGCGCGGTGTCGGGCGGCTGGGGCGGCATGATGTACCACACCTTCATCGCCGCGGCGCCCCACGCCTTGTGGGCGCGCACCGCCTGCCGCACCGTGGCCTCGTCCGCCATGTAGATGAACTGGCGCTGGTCGGGCAGGTTGAGCCAGAAGTCGATCGTCGAAAGGAGCGGGCCGGCGGACAGCACGCGCGGTGCGGTGCTGCTCTGTGCGGTGCGCGCCTGGAGGTCGAGCGTCCACGGATACCCCCCGACGTCGAAGACCGAGGTGACGCCGCTGCACAGGTAGGAGCGGAAAAACCGCTCCGGCCGTGCGTGCAGGTCGGCCTCCACCTGATCGTACGGATACTGCTCGCGCAGGTCGAGGGCGTCGGGCCGTCCGTCCACCCAGCCCGTCTGCGAGAAATGCACGTGCGTGTCGACGAGGCCGGGGATGATCCACTTGCCCGCGGCACTCACGGTGTCGGCGTCCGGCGGGACGGGACAGGCTGCGCGGGGGCCGGCGCACGCGACCCGGCCGTCCCGCATCACCACCACGGCATTGCGCACCGGGGCGGCGCCGGTCCCATCCACCAGCGTGGCGCCGATGAAGGCAGTCGGTGGCGGCGCGGCGCCCGGCGTGGGGAACGCCGTCGTCACCGCCACCTTCCAGCCGGCGGGCGTGCGCACGAACACGCGCTCGCTCACGCCGCGCGCGCTGCCGCTCGTGTCCACGACGCGGTAGCGGTACACGCCGTAGGCGACATCCGGGGAGACCGGAAGGATGCGGAGGGGCGTCGCGACCAGCGTGTCCGGCCAGCCGTCGCCCGTGGTGCGGGCGAACTCGTCGTAACCCTGGTGCAGGCCGTCGGGCCCGACGCGCGCGAGCTCGGGGGTGTGGAGGTAGTAAGAAAGGTAGGCCGCGCGGTCGCGCGCGTGGATGGCCGCGATGTTGCCGCGGAACGCGTCCATGGGCGTGCCCTGGACCGCGATCGAAAGACGCAGGGACACGAGCAGCGTCGTGAGAGTGGGGAGGTCCATGCCCATTAAATTGGCCCCGCGAGGCCCGCCACGCGACCCTACCTCAAGGGCAGCCTCCGGTCTTCCCGGAGCCGGCGCCCCGGTTCACGCCACTCGCAAAGCTGGTCTGCTGCCGCTCGAGCGGCGACGTGGGGCTCACGAGCGACGTGCTCGCGAACGCCGTGCCGACGCCGAGGGAGAGCACCCAGCGCGGGGAGGAGGACGTGAGACCGTGGCTGCCGTCGATCACCAGCGTGAGCGGGCCCGCGATCGCATACACCACTCCGGCACCGATCATTCGGGACAGCGCCTGGTTGGAATCCGCCTGACCCACATCCGCGGCGAACGACGCGCTCGCCCGCCAGCGTTTCGCTACGTCATAGCCTGCGTCCACGCGGAGCGCGGTGGAGCGCGGTGCGCTGAGCGTCGACTGGGTGGCCAGGCCGGAGACGTTGCGGCTCGCGCCCGCCCAGACGTGCAGGCGGTCCGTCGGCGAGAGACCGGCGGCCACGTTCGCCCCGACCGCCGTCTCGCCGGCCCCGAGCCCGCACGCCGCGTCCCCCACGGGTAGGGTCACGATCAGCGCCGCGCCGACGCTCGGTGCCCACGCCGCCGGGAAGGCTGTTGCCGCCCCGGCGACGAGCGGGAGGTCCCCGGGGCCGCTGCTCGACACCGCGCGGCCGCTCACGTGATCCGAGGCGTGCACCAGCGCGGGAAGCGCCGAGAGGGTGAGCCACCGCCGGGGTTGCAGCTGGACGATCGCGGTGAGCGCCTGCTCGGAGCGCGTGTCGCTGAGCTTTGCGGCGCCCGCTGTCACGCCGGCGCTGACCTCGGACTGCGCGCTGGCGGTCGTGACGCCCAGTGTGAAGAGCAGGATGAGAGAATCGGCCGTGGGTTTCATGTCGCAGATCGAATCATGGTCGGTGGTCGACGGTCCAACATTAATACCTGGGTTCGGTGAGCGTCCTCACGCGCGTTACCTCCCGCCCTGACGGGCGGTCTTAAGTCAGAAGGCTCCGAAACATCTCGAAGGAGGAAGCATGAAGCTCACACGGCTGATTCCGTTCACGAGTGCAACGCTGGTTTCGCTGCTCCTCGTCGCGGCGTACGCGACCGCGGCGGCGCAGCGACCGGCTCACGCGCAGGCTCCGGCGGCGCACACGCCGCCGGCGCATCCAACCACGGGGCCCCAGAGCCACCCGGCGACCGGGCCCAAGACCGAGGCCAGAGCGGAGAAGAGCTTCGGCGGCATCGCGCCCAAGCTGGGCGCGACGGCCGGGGCGCTCGAGGACGCGTTCGAGGCGGCCCACACGGCGAACCCGAAGCTCACGCGCGGTCAGTTCATCGCCGCGAACGTGCTCGCCAAGAACCTCGGCACTAAGAACCCCGCCATTACGACCAAGGCCATCCTCGACGGCTTGGCGAGCGGCAACAGCATCGGCAAGACGCTCCACAGCCTCGGGCTGTCCGAGTCCGATGCGAAGGAGGCGGAGCGCGCGGCCGATCGCGAGGTCAAGGAGGCGGCGAAGCAGGCCAAGGAGGCGAAGGAGACGAAGCCCGACCAGCCCAAGCCGTAGGTGCTGGCTGGGAGAACGCAGCGCGGGCGGGGGTCAGGCCACCCCGCCCGCTTTTTCTTGGTGGGGATTGGCCCCGGTGGGCTCGAACCACCATTCCCGGATCCAAAGTCCGGTGTCCTGCCATTGGACGAGGGGCCAGCGATTCTCGGACTACAACTTCGCCACATCACTCCGCTCCGGCAACGCCTCGAGGAAGGACTGGCCGGCGTCGCCAACGCGCTCGGCTGGTCCACCGTCGCGATCTACCTGCTGCTCGCGCTCGGCTACGGGTATTTCCTGCGCGCCGGGCCGAGCGGGGAGCAGCGGTAAGGTCGCAGTGCGTCGGTGATCTCCCGACGAACGAATCCCGTCCAGCCTCAGGACGGGTGACGCCGCTCACGGGTGGGCCTCCCCGACCCACCTAGCATTCGACTCGTGACGCGCCCTTCGCGCCCTGTTGACCCGCGGAGGGATCATGTGGACCACCGTACAGCTGAGCCTGGCCCTATGCGTGGGCCTCGCGGCGTGCCGGCCGGACGTTGCGGGCACCGACGCCGGCCCGATCATGTTTGCCCCCGGCGACCCGGTCTGGGGCCTCACCGGCGCGCAGCGCAATCTCTTCGGACGCGGCCGCCTCGTGTTCAACCGGGAGTTCACCCCCGAGACGGGGCTGGGCCCGCTCTTCAATTCCACCTCGTGTGCCGAGTGCCATGAGGATCCGCTGGCCGGCGGCCGCGGCGACGAGATCGAAGTTCACGCGAGCGCTTACGACCCTGTGAGTGACGTGTGCGACGACCTCGCTCGTCAGGGCGGGCCGGTGATCCAGCAGCACGCGACCCCCGCGCTCGAGGCCGCGCTGGGAATTACCCAGGAGCCGTTCCCGAGCGCGGCCACCGGGCGCGCCTTCAGAGCGACGCCTGCCATTTTCGGCCGCGGCCTGCTCGACGCGGTGCCCGACGCGGAGATCCTCGCCCGCGCGGACCCCGACGATCGCGACGGCGACGGCATCTCTGGGCGCCCCAACCGAACCGCCGACGGTCGGGTCGGTCGCTTCGGCCGCAAGGGCAACTTCGCGACGCTGCGCGAGTTCAACGCCGGCGCGTTTCTCGCCGAGCAGGGCATTACGAACCCCGAGCAGCCCGCCGAGGGAACGATCGGCGGAGCGGCGATTCCCCCGGGCGTCGATCCCGTTGGCGACCCGGAGATCGACCAGGCGGCGCTCGATCAAGCCGACGCCTTCGTGCGCTTCCTCGCCGCGCCCAGCCCCTTGAGAAATGGTGACAACGAGCGCCACGGCGGCGACGTGTTCTCGCAGATCGGGTGCGTCTCCTGTCACGTGCCGACGCTCCGGACCGGGCCGAGCTCCGTCGCGGCGCTCAGCAACAAGGAGTTCGCCGCTTACACCGATCTGCTGTTGCACGATATGGGGCCGGACCTCGCGGACATCTGCCTCGGCCTGGCGACGACGTCGGAGTTCCGGACCGAGCCGCTGATCGCGCTGCGGTTCGCCACGCATTTCCTGCACGACGGTCGCGCGACGACGCTGGATCAGGCGCTGGCGCAGCACGGCGGCGAAGCGGCCGGCGCGCGCGACCGCTTCAAGGCACTATCGCCGGCCGATAGCGCGGCGTTGATGGCGTTCTTGAAATCGCTCTAGCCGGGTCCCCTCGCGGCGGGTCAGGAGGCGATCGGCTCCGGCCCCGCCGCGGGCGTCGCCCGCGTCATGGTGCGGATCAGTCGCTGCTGCTTCTCCCCCACCATCATCGCCGCGTCCTCGCGGTCGCGCTCCGAGCGGTACACCGCGGCGACCGCGCTCCCCGAGCCGCACAGCCGCACCCACAAGGGCTTCGTCGCGGCCATCCGCTCGAACAGCGTCCGCAGCGCGGGGTGCTTTCCGAAGACCGGGATCTCGAAGTCGTTGCCGCCGAGGCGCCCGATGCTCCCCCAGCCGGCGAGCGCCTCGGCGTCGAGGACCACGGGCCCGCGAGCGCCGGGCTCCAGGTAGAGCGCGTCCCACCAGCGGTAGGCGTCCGGCGTGGCGACGCCCGCGGGCGGCACCGCGACGAGCCCGGGAGCCGCGGGCGGCGGGGCGAAGCGGAACAGTCGCTCCCCGCGCCCCCACGCGATCGCCGTGGGCGCACCGCTCGCAAAGAACGCCACGTCGGCGCCCAGCCGCGTGGCGAACTGTAACAGCTCGGCTCGGGGGACTGCGTCGCCGGCGAGGGCATTCACGGCGAGGAGCGCGGCCGCCGCGTCGCTCGAGCCGCCGCCGAGCCCCGCCCGCACGGGGATCCGCTTCACGAGCTCGATCGCGACGCCGCAACGCCGGCCCGAGGCCTCGAGCACCGCGTGCGCGGCGCGCACGGCGAGGTTCTGCTCCGGCGGCCCGAGGTCGGCCGTAGCGCCCTGGACCGACAGCGTCACACCCGTCACCCCCGACGGCGCGCGCGACACGATCAGCTCGTCCGCCAGCTCCAGCAGTGCGAAGGCGGTCTCGATCTGGTGGTAACCGGACTGCTCGCGCGCGAGGATTCGCAGGAACAGGTTGAGCTTCGCGTGCGCCGCGACGCGGACCCGGTCCGGTGCCGTCACGTTACTCGTCCACCGCCTCGGCCTGGCGCAGCTCGCCCAGGCGCAGGTGCGTGCGGGACAGCGAGTACAGGCCGAGCAGCGTGATGGGTACGAACCCGCCGAGGTGGTAGGCGACCGCGTAGCTCACGGCCTGCTCGGCGCCGATCCCGTAGATCGCGAGCGTCAGGCGTGTCGCCGCCTCGAACGGCCCGAAGAAGCCGGGTGACGAGGGCAGGGCGACCCCGAAGCCGATCACGCCCTGCAACAGGAGCGCCGCGTCCGGCGCCAGCGGAAGATCGAAGGCACGGAAGCACAGCGCGAACGACGCCGCGTTCACGAGCCACAGGACGAGCGACCAACCCACCACCAGCGCGAAGCGGCTGGGGTGCTTCAGGACCGCGAGCCCCGCGACGACGCCCCCGGCCAGATGGGTGAGCCGATCGGCCAAGGCCGGCGGGAGCACGCGGTGCGCCAGCCTGCTCCCCAGGGACAGCCACCGCGCGGGCCGGTGCGCCACGGCGAGCGCCGCGACGAGGACGCCCGCGAACAACGCCGCCGCTCCGGTGGCGACGCTCGCGAGCGACGTGCCGCCCAGCATCGCGTGGCCGGGGAACGACGGCGCCGCGAGCGCCAGCGCCAGCAGGCCTACCATGACGAGGCCGTCGAGCGCCCGCTCCACGCCGATCGAGGCGAGCGCCGTCATGAACCGCACCGGGAGCTGGCGTCGCGCGACGTAGGCGCGCGCTACTTCGCCGGCGCGCACCGGCAAGAGGTTGTTCGCCATGAATCCGACGGCCGTGGCGTGCCACAGCGGGAGCCAGGGGAAGGGTCGGCCGTCGGCGTCCCGCAGGATCACGCGCCAGCGAGCGGTGCGCAGCGGAAAGGTGAGCGTCGCCGTGGCCACCGCCGCCATAAGAAGGAAAGGATGGGCGTGGCGGATGTGGCCCAGGACGCCGCGCGGGTCCACGTCGTGCAGCGTCCAATAG
>QHUR01000049.1 GCA_003221995.1 Gemmatimonadota bacterium
CACATCCGACCGCCCGTGTGCCTGGAGCTCTGGCCCTACGTCCACGACGCGCGGTGCGAGGCATTCACCACCGTCGCGGGGTGGTGGTCGGGCAGGTGGGTCAATGTGATCGAAGAGGGCCAGGCAGTCTGTCATGACCACAACAAACGGGTGGCCTTTCTCGAGTACGCGGCGCTGCCTGAGCGAACGGCGCAGCCGCTCGAGCTCGCGCTCCTGTTTGCGGACGGTGACGTCACGGATCGGTGCCTCCTCGAGCGGCACCGTTGGCGTATCCGCGACGCGCGCCAGGTCGCGAGCTCGCCGGAGCGATATCAGGCATACATCCGGGGCTCACGCGGCGAGTGGAGCTGCGCGAAGCCGGTCTTCGTCAAGCTCCAGAGCGCCTGGGTCAGCGACCGCACGGTGTGCTATCTGGCAAGCGGGAAGCCCGCGGTCGTGCAGCACACCGGCCCCAGCGCCTATCTCCCCGATGGGGAGGGCCTGTTCCGATTCAGGACGGTCGAGGAGGCCGCGACCGCCCTGGACGCCATCAACACCGATTACGAGCGGCACTGCCGCGCCGCGCGGGAGATCGCGGCCACCTACTTCGACGCCGAGCAGATCCTCGCTCAGGTCCTGAGCGAGGCGTTGTCGCCGCGCCCTGAGGCGCTGCAGACATGATCGCCCATGCCTCGAGGACGTGCGTGTTCCTCGGCGCGGCGCTGGTGCTGTCCCCGGTGCCTCGCGCCCCGGCGCCCGCCGGCACGCCCCGGCCGCCGTCGTTCGGGCACGTTTTCATCCTCGTAGAGGAGAACAGGAACTACGCGAGCGTGATCGGGAATGCGGCGATGCCGTATCTCAACCGCCTGGCGGATCAATACGGGCTCGCCACCCAGTACTACGCCAACACGCACCCGTCCATCGGCAACTACTTCATGCTGACGGTGGGCAAGATCGTCACGAATGACAACGACTTCTCGGGGCTGGTGACGGACGACAACATCGTGCGCCAGCTCGTGGCCGCGGGGAAGACGTGGAAGTCCTACGCCGAAGATCTGCCGTCCGTCGGCTACACCGGGGATGGGCCGCGCCTCTACGCCCGCCGGCACAATCCGCTGTCCTACCTGGCGGACGTGGTGAAAGACTCGGTGCAGCGGCAGCGGCTCGTGCCGTTCTCGCAGCTCGCCACCGATGTGGCAAACCACACGCTGCCCAACTACGGGGTCATCGTGCCGAACCTGTGCCACGACGCGCACAGTTGCGCGCTCGACTCTGCGGACCAGTGGCTCCGAACGACCGTCCCACGGCTGATCGCGAGCCCGCAGTTTCGACGGGACGGCCTGCTGATCATCGTCTTCGATGAAGCCGAGGATGACACGGCCGGCGGAGGGGGACGGATCGTGTGGGTGGGCGTGAGCTCCAAGTCGAAGCGGAATTACCGGTCCGCCACCCGGTATCAACACGAGAGCACGCTGCGGCTCGCGGCCGAGGCACTCGGTCTGACCACGTTCCCGGGGGCGGCAGCGACGGCTCCGAACATGGCCGAGTTCTTCGGGGCACCCGCGTCTGGAGCGGCAGCGGAACCATGAGCGAGATGCGAGGATGAGGCGACCGCGAGTCGTGGCCCTGATGGTGCGCGAACTGCTCCGACCACGTCGTCTCTTGGGGATCGTCGTGCTGGTCGCGATGGCGGCGGCGCACCCCGCAGACGCACAGGTCGGCACCACGACCGACATCATCACCGGCACCGTCACCGGGCCCGACAGCCAGCCCCTCGCCGGGGCGGTCGTCACCGCCACTTCCTTGGAAACGCGGGTGTCACGGCAGCGGACGACCGACGCGCGCGGGCGGTTCACCATCGTGTTCCCCGACGGAGGCGGGCGCTACGAGCTGACCGCACGCTACATCGGCATGGCCGCGGTCCAGGTCACGGTTGCTCGCCAGACGGACGAAGACCGCATCGAGGCGAGTATCCGGATGGGGCTGTTCGCGGTGCCACTCGAGCCGGTCACCGTCAGCGCGCGGTCCCGCTTGCGGAGCGACGGCTCGGGGCCGGGCTCCAGCGAACGCAGTTACAACCCGGAGCAACTCGCGCGCCTCCCGATCAACGCCTCCGACCTGAATACTGTGGCGACCTTGCAGCCTGGGGTCCTCGGGATTCGGGAGAGCGACTCCACCGCGACGGCGTTCTCCGTCGCCGGGCAGCGACCTACCGCCAACAGCGTGACGCTCGATGGCTTGTCCTACGGCTCGGGGAGCGTGCCGCAGGACGCCGTCCGCTCGATCCGGGTCGTCACTAACTCGTACGACGTGGCCCGCGCCCAGTTCTCAGGCGGGGTCGTGGCCTCGACCACGCGCGGCGGCACCAACGTCCCGCAAGGCTCGTTCACGTATGCGCTGCGCGATCGCTCGCTCGCCTGGGGGGAAACCACGGCATCGCCCTTCGGCCAGGGTGCCACGCAGAACCAGCTGGGTGGCGGCATGGGCGGCCCGATCGTCCCCAACAAGCTCTTCGTGTTCGCCGCACTCCAGGGACGCTGGCGCGCGCAGGCCCTGCCCTCGCTCACCACCGCCGATCCCGGCACGCTCGCGCGGCTCGGCGTGAGCCCCGATTCCGCCGCGCGTTTTCTCGCGCTCGCCGCCGCGACGGGAGTCCCGGTGACGCTCCCCAACTTCCCCGACGACCGCAGCACGAACACCACCCTCGCCCTGCTGCGCCTCGATTGGCAGGCGAGCGACGTTCACACCCTCACGCTGCGTCTCGACGGCAGTTGGGAGTCCCAGGAACCCACGCGCGTCGGCACGCTCACCCTGCCCACCACCGGGGGGACGCGCACCACGCTCGCGGGCGGCGTGATGGCCTCGCTTACCTCGTACTTCGGTGGGCGCTTCATCAACGAGCTCCGCGGGTATGTGGCGCAGCAGCGCCGGGATGCGCGTGCCTTCCTCGCGCTGCCGGCTGCGGTCGTGGACGTCGCATCGGATCTGCCGAACGGCGGTCACGGCGTGGCAGCGCTGGCGTTCGGCGGCAGCTTCGGGCTCCCCCAGCACATCCACAACCGCAGCCTCGAGATCGCCGACGAGTTCTCCTGGTTGCCGGGCCGCACGGCACATCGCCTGAAGCTCGGCATCGACGTGATCGGGACACGCGTAGACGAGGGCCAGACAGCGAACCAGTTGGGCACGTTCACCTACCCGTCGCTCGCGGCCCTCGCAGCGGACAGCCCCGCCACGTTCACCCGCACGCTCGCACCCCGCGCTCAGGCAGGTACCGCTTGGAACGGAGCGGCGTACTTCGGCGACTCGTGGCGCACGGGTGGCGGGCTGCAGCTGATCTACGGCGCGCGGCTCGAGGTGACCCGCTTTGACGGCGCCCCGCCCTACAACCGCGCGGTCGATTCCCTGTTCGCGGTGCGCACCGATCGCATCCCGAGCGAGGTGCATGTCTCGCCGCGCGTCGGATTCACCTGGCAGGTGGGGGGTTGGCCCAAGGGGTCCACCTTCCTGCGCGGCGGGCTCGGCGACTTCCGCAGCCTCACGCCGACCTCGCTCTACGCGGCCGCGTTCGGCGCCCCGGGACTCGCGAACGCGGAAACCGAGCTCATCTGCGTCGGGTCGGCGGTGCCCATACCCGATTGGTCGCGCTACGCCCAGGACCCGTCCACCATTCCGTCGCAATGTCCGGGCGCAGCCGCGGTGCCGGTCGCTCCCCGTCCCAACGTGACGGCCTTCGCTCCCGGCTTCGGCGCGCCCCGCGCCCGGCGCGGGTCGCTCGCGCTGCTGCATCGCTTCGGCAGCAGTAACTACTGGGTGACGCTGGAGGGAAGCTACGCCCGCGGCGTGAGCCAGTACGGCTTCCGCGACCTGAACCTGGTCGCGGCGCCGCGCTTCGGGCTCGGCGACGAAGCCGGTCGTCCCGTGTATGTGCCGGCCGACTCCATCGTCCCGGCCACAGGCGCGGTCAACTCCGCCGCCTCGCGTGCCCATCCGGAGTTCGGGCGGGTCCTGCTGGTCGACTCCGATCTCCAGTCCGACACCAAGCAGCTCACGCTGTCGCTGACCGGAGCGACGGCAGGGGGCGCGGCGTTCCGCCTCGCATATACGCTCACGCGCGCCCGTGACCAGTCGTCATTCTCGTGCTGTTCGGCCTCCGCTGGGTTCACCTCGCCGACCACAGGTGGTGACCCAGACGCGCGCGAGTGGAGCCGCAGCAGTCTCGACCGACGTCACGCACTTGTGGGCACTGTGACGCTCCCCATCACGCGGGCGCTCGACGTCAGCGCGATCGGCAGCGTCGCCTCGGGGGTCCCGTTCACGCCGATCGTCGGGTCCGACATCAACGGGGACGGTGCCAAGAACGACCGCGCCTTCGTCTTCAATCCCGCGTTCGCTCCGGATGTGGCGGTCGCAAACGGGATGCGTACGCTCCTCGCCGCGGCGCCGTCCGCCGTGCGCGGCTGTCTGCGAGGCCAGTTGGGGCGCATCGCCGCACGCAATTCGTGCAGCGGCCCATGGCAGCCCTCGCTCGATTTGCAGCTCAACTGGCGGCCGGCGTGGTTCGGGCTCGACCGGCGGCTCACGATGTCGCTGCTGACGGTGAATCTGCTCGGCGGGCTCGACGAATGGCTCCACGGCGCAACGAACCTGCACGGCTGGGGCTACGCCACTGCGCCCGACCCCGTGCTTCTGTACGCGCGCGGCTTCGACCCCGCCACCAACCGATTCCGCTACGAGGTGAACGGCCGGTTCGGGACCACCGCCAGCGCCAGCAGCGGTGTCACCGTGCCCTTCCAGATCGCATTCCAGGGGCACCTCGCGATCGGCCCCCTCCGGCTCCGGGCGCGCCCCAACCCCGGCGCGCGCCCTGGTCTGGGCGCGGACGGCCCGGTGCCACAGGATGTCGCCGCCCGGTTCGCGGACCTCCTCGCCAATCCCGTTGCCCTCATCCTCGGCTTGCGCGACTCCCTGGGTTTATCCTCCGAGCAGGTTGCCCGGTTGCAAGGGGTCTCCGACTCGCTCGAAGTGCGCAACCGGCCACTTGCGGATTCGCTGCGGGCCGAGGCGCAGCGCGCGGGTGACGGGGTCGATCCGACCGCCCTGGTGAGACGGTTCGGACGCAAGCTCACCGAGGGACAGGAGAACATTCGCCGGGCGCTCGCGCGCGCGCGCGCCATCCTCACCGCCGAGCAGTGGAGCAAGCTCCCCGACGCGCTCAAGTCCCCCGCGCGGGGAGCGAGCGACTAGCGCGGCGCGTGCTTACACCGCCGTCAGCCCGAACACGTCTTCCGGCCGTCGCAGGTGCAGGTGCGCCACCCTGCGCCCCTTCGCGAGCAGCGCGCGGATGTCCCCGGTCGCCTGGGCGCGCTTCAGCTGGCCGAAGGTGACGCCCATCTCGGGGATCTCCAAGTCGACGGCGTCGTCGGCGGTCAGCACGAGAAACAGGCCGGTGTTCGGACCGCCCTTGTGGAGTTGGCCCGTGGAGTGCAGGTAGCGCGGGCCGAAGCCGAGCGTGGTCGCGATGCCGAGCCGGGCCGCCCACGCGGCGCGCAGCGCTCCGAGCGCGGCCGCCACGTCCAGTCGGGGGGGCAGGTAGGCGAGGATCGCGAGGTAGTCCCCCGGGCGCGCGGCGCGGGCCAGGTCCTCCGGCGTGAGCGTGGCGTCTGAGCCGCCTGCGCCGGGGCCGCGTCGGGCGAGCTCCTCGCGCGCAAACGCCTTGGCCGCCTCCACGTCGGGCTGATCGAAGGCGTTCACGCCCAGCTCGTTGCACAGCTCCCAGGTCGCGAGCTCCCACTTGAGGAACTCCGCACCGAGATCGAGCGGGTCTTCGGAGAATTCCGAGACGATCTGCGTGTCCGGGCGCCGCTCCGCGGCCGGGTCGTCGACGAGCGGCACCACGCCCCGCCCCGCTTTCCCCGAGCTCTCCGCCACGAGCTGCTCCACCCATGCGGCGATCGCCGCCACGCGCGCCGGTGGGCGAAGCACGAGCTTGTCGCGCCCGGCGAGCGCGGCGCGCGCCAGCGCCACGCCCCAGGCCTTGGCACGCGCGACGTCCACCGCGAGCGCCCGCTCCAGCAGCACGCGGCCGTCTACGCCGATCAGTGCGGTCGGCAGCATGCCGACCACCGTGAGCGCGGCATAGCGTCCCCCCACGTCCGGGGGGTGGGGGAAGACGGCGCGCAGGCGACGCTCCCGCGCCAGCGCCTCGAGCGGCGTGCCGGGACCAGTGACGGCGACGAACTGCTCGGGCTGGGCGCGCGCCGCGAAGTAGCGGTAGAATGCCAGCGTCTCGACCGTCGTCCCCGACTTGCTGACGACGAGAAACAGTGTGCGGTCCAGCGCCGCCGCGCGCTCGGCTTCGAGCACGGCGGCCGGATCGGTGCTGTCGAGCACGTGGAGGGACGTCGCGCCGCAGGCCCGCGCCACCACCTCGGCCGTCAGGCTCGAGCCACCCATGCCGCAGACGAGGACGCGCGTGAGCCCGTCCCGCCGCGCCGCGTCCGCGAACGCGACGAGCGCCCCCCACTGCGCCAGCGACGCGCGGGGTGCCTGGATCCAGCCGAGTCGCTTCATCCGGCGGCGAAACATAACCGCCCTCGCCAGCGGCGGAGGCCCGGATTAGCTTAGGCCCGAGGTCGCAGTGATCCCACTCAGCCGCCAGGCCCGCCTCCTCGTCGCGATCGCGGCCGTCTCCTTCGCGGCCATCCTCGTGGTATCGCTCGTCGTGCGGGCCGATCCACAGACACGTAGGCTGGTCGCGGGTCATTCCATCACCTGGTGCGCGCTCTACGCCGCCGTCTGCTGCGGCATCACTTGGCGACGCCTTCAGGGACGCCCGGCGCAAGGCACGTGGCTGTGGGTGGGGGCAGGGTGCCTCGCGATCCTGTTCGGCCAGGCGGTGTGGAGCTACTACCGGTTCGTGCTGCACGCCCGGCTGCCGTACCCGTCGCTGGCGGACGTCGGCTACCTCGGCAGCTACGTGTGTTTCGGCCTGGTGGTCGTGAGACTGCTGCGCACCGAGCCGCGGCGCCGCCCCGACGCCGAGATGATCCTCGACACGGCGCTCGTCACCTTTACCGCCGGCGCCGTCACTTACGAGTTCCTCCTCGCCCCCCTGATGGCAGCCGAGGGCGACGTGGCAGCGATCCTCACGAGCATCGCGTGGGCCAGCGGGGGCGTTGCGGTACTCTGGATGATGCTGGTTCAGATGCTCCGCCGTGCGCGTCTGGCGCTCGCGACGGCTGGCCCGATCATGGCCGGACTGGCCCTCAGTTGCGTCGCGAACGTCCTCTACGCCGCGGGCGCCCTGGGCGCAACGATCCGCGGGGGAGGAGCGTTGCACCTCGCCTGGGACGCCGGCCTCCTGCTCCTCGGCGCGACGGCGGCCGTGACGCCGGAGCGCACGAATCGGGGAGATCGCGCCGTCGCGACAACCTCGAACTATGTGGCCCGCACCATCGCTGTCGTGATCGGGCTGGTCGGGATCATGGCGGTTGCCCTCGCTGCCGCGTTCCGAGTCGAGCGATCCGCGGTCACCGCCGCGCTGGTCGGCGCCGGCGTCGCCCTCCTCGCCGCGCGCTTCGCGTACCTGCTGCGCGCCGATCGCCGTTACGCCGCGCTCCTGGAGC
Organism: Gemmatimonadota bacterium; assembly: GCA_003221995.1. Lineage (GTDB taxonomy): Bacteria > Gemmatimonadota > Gemmatimonadetes > Gemmatimonadales > GWC2-71-9 > AG29. The sequence goes on from QHUR01000049.1 coordinate 7,605, forward strand.
AAGAGGTGACGAACCAGACGCGCTCGCTGATGGACTCGCTCGCCGCCGCCGCGACTGCGGAGCGCAACCTGCGCCTGGTGATGGAGTCCGTTCCGGACGCCGTCACGGTGCTGGACCGCGAGGGCCGAGTGACCGACCCGAACCCGCCGGCGCGCGCGATGATGTCGCGCGCAGGCGAGCTGCAGCCGGAAAGCGTGTTCGACTCACTGGACACCGACGCCGCCAAGATCGTGCGCGCCAAGCTCGCCGCCGCGTTCCAGGGAGAGGTGCAACGGTTCGACCTCCCGTTCCTCCGCGGGGACGGCACGAAGGGCTACAGCACGATGGTGTACGCCCCCGTCCGCGAAGGCGGCCGCGTGATGCGCGTGCTCGCCCTGACGCGGGACGTGACCGACCAGAAGCGCACCGAGGCGCAGCTGCAGCAGGCGGAGAAGCTCGCCGCCATGGGGCAGCTCGTCAGCGGCGTGGCGCACGAGATCAACAACCCCGCCGCCATCATTTCCGGGTTCGCCCAGACGCTGCTGCTCGACGAGCTGAAGCCCGAGCACCGGGAGATGGTGCAAATGGTCTACGATGAGGCGACCCGCATCGGGCGGATCACGTCCAACTTGCTCGCCTTCGCCCGCGCCGGGAGTAAGCAGCGCGCCCTGGCGGACGTGAACGACCTGGTGCGCCGCACCTTCGCCCTGCGGTCCTACCACCTGTCGACACTCAACATCGCCGTCCTGCTCGAGCTCGACCCTCAGGAGCCGAAGATCTGGGCCGATGCCTCGGAGCTGCAGCAAGTGCTCCTTAACCTCCTCATCAACGCCGAGCAGGCACTGATGACGATCGAAGGAACCCGCACCATCACCGTGCGAAGCCGCGCCGACGAAACCGAGGTGCGCCTGGAAGTGGCGGACTCGGGCCCCGGGATCAGCGCCGACATGCGCGGCAGGATCTTCGACCCGTTCTTCACCACCAAGCCCGAGGGCCTCGGGACGGGCCTCGGCCTCTCGATTTGCTACGGCGTCGCGCAGGAGCACGGTGGGCGCATCTGGGTCGAGTCGGAGCCCGGCAAGGGAGCGACATTCGTCGTCACCATCCCCCGCGACCCGCGGCAGGAGGGTCGGCAGGTGACCGAGCCGCCCCCGCCGCCGAAGCCCGCCATGGGCCCCCTCTCGGTCCTGGTCATCGACGACGAGACGGCGCTGCGGAACGCCCTGCTCCGGTTCCTGGGGCGGCGCGGCATCCAGGGCGAGGGGGTGAGCGACGGCGCCGAGGCGCTCCGCGCGCTCAAAGAGCGCGACTTCCACGTGATCATCTCCGACGTCCGCATGCCTGGGATGGCCGGCCGCGAGTTCATCGAGCGCCTGCGCCGCGACCGCCCGGAGCTCGTGGCGCGCCTCATCTTCACCACGGGCGACACCTTCGCCCCAGACACGGCCGCCCTGCTCCAGGAGGTCGGCGTGCCGACTGTGACGAAGCCGTTCGACTTCGCCGCGCTGGAGCGCGTGGTACGGGAGGTCGCCGCCCAAGGCGCCCGCCCGCAGGCCTCGACCTAGTCTCCCACTGACTCCCCATTGACCACCGTCCGCTTTCTTGACGCTCCCGGCCCCTCCCGTAAGTCCCCACGGCATCGAGGGCTAACCGGCCTCGCCACGCGGACTGTAAGATTATTTGACGTAGAGCCCCCACACAGCTGATCGATGGTAGACCATAAGACACTATTACACAATGAGTTACGTAGTGCTCTGACCAGGCACGGTCCCTGCTTTACTAGCGCGCGGAACGCAGCACCGAACCCGCATCCAGGAGTAAGCACCGTGTCCGCTCTTCGCGTCCGTCGCTTCGCTGTGCTAAGCCTCCTCGGCACCCTCGTCTGGGCCGCGCCGGCCACGGCGCAGGGCTGCGGCGCCACGGCCTGCCGCGCGACCAACGTGGTGCACGCGACGGTCGGCACGATCATGCGGCTCACGGTCAACGGCTCCACAACCGTCGTCGCCTCGTCGAGCTCGGCGGTGTACGCCGCAGGCCGCGACGCGGTCGCCGGTCCGACGGCCATCGTGAAGTCGAACGGCCGCTGGAAGCTCCAGAT
>QHUR01000050.1 GCA_003221995.1 Gemmatimonadota bacterium
CCTCGCGCTGACGATCAGGGACATCCGCCCGCCGGAAGAGCATGAGCGGCTCGAGGCGGCGCTGAAGGACGCGGCGACGGGCGCCACGACCCACGTCGACGCCCGCCATCGCAAGAAGGACGGAACAGTCATCCAGGTCGAGGTGTCCGCGGACTCCATCGAGTTCGGCGGGCGCCCCGCCCGGCTGGTCCTCGCCAAGGACGTCACCGGCCGGCGCCGCCTGGAAGAACAGCTCCGCCAGGCCCAGAAGATGGAAGCCGTCGGGCAACTCGCGGGCGGCGTGGCGCACGACTTCAACAACCTGCTCACGGCGATCCTCGGCTACTGCCAGCTGCTGTTGCAGCAGCTCCCCCCGGATGCCCCCGCCCGCGAAGACGTGTTCGAGATCCGCCGCGCCGGCGAGCGGGCGGCGTCGCTCACGCAGCAACTCCTCGCCTTCAGCCGCAAGCAGGTGCTGCAGGCGCAGGTGCTCGACGTCAACGTCGTGGTCGCGGACATGGAGAAGATGCTGCGGCGGGTCATCGGCGAGGACATCGATTTCGTCACGGTGCTGCGCCACGGGGTCGGCAGGGTGAAGGCCGACCCGGGGCAGCTGGAGCAGGTGATCATCAACCTGGCCGTCAACTCCCGCGACGCGATGCCGCAGGGCGGACGACTCACGATCGAGACGACGAACGCCGTGGTGGACGAGGCGGGGGGGCCCGGTCAGGTCCCGGGCCGCTACGTCCTGATCTCCATCACCGATACCGGGACCGGGATGGACGCGGAGACCAAGTCCCACCTGTTCGAGCCGTTCTTCACGACCAAACCGGTGGGCAAGGGCACAGGGCTCGGGCTCGCCACGGTGTACGGCATCGTGAAGCAATTCGGGGGTTACATCTGGGTCGACTCGGAGCCGCAGCGCGGCACGACGTTCCGGATCTACCTGCCCGAGGTCCAGGAGCCGGCGCAGCAGCCCGGCGCCGTGGCGGCAAGCGTCTCCGGCAACGGCTCGGAGACCGTCCTGCTGGTGGAGGACGAAGCCATGGTGCGGACACTCGCGCGCAAGGCGCTGGAATCACACGGCTACCGGGTGCTCGAGGCGGGAGCCGCCGCCGCGGCGCTCGAGCTGAGCGAGCGCCACGTCGGACCGATCAACGTGCTCCTCACTGACGTGGTGATGCCGGGGATGAGCGGGCGGGAGCTCGCGCACCGGCTGCTCCAGGGGCGCGGCACGCTCCGGGTGCTCTACATGTCCGGCTACACCGACGACGCCGTGCTGCGCCACGGCGTGTTGGAAGAGGGGATGGCCTACCTGCAGAAGCCGTTCACGCCCGATCAGCTGGCGCGCAAGGTGAGAGAGGTGCTGGACGGGAAATAACGCGACTATTTCGCGTCGAGCAGCTCCCGCACTTTGTTGAGCAGATCGTTCGGCGTCCAGGGCTTGAACAAGAATGGCAGCGACGGATCGAGCGGGGCGCGTCCGCTGCGATCGCCGTCCGAATAGCCACTCGCGAACAGGAACGGCATGGCCCGCCCCTCGCGCCGCGCCGCGTCGTAGAGCGCGCGACCGCCGAGCCGCGGCATCACCAGATCCGAGAGGACGAGCCGGATGCCCTCTCCCTGCTGGCGCAGCACCTCGAGCGCTTCCTGCCCGTCCGCCGCCGTCAGCACCTGGTACCCCGCGTCCTCCAAGACCCGCTTGGTCGCCCGCCGCAGCTGGTCGTCGTCCTCCACGAGGAGGATCGTCTCAGACCCGCCGGGCGCCTGATGCGGCGCCGAGTGTCGCCGGGGCGGCGTCGCGGCCACCTCGGCCATGGGGAAATACACCCGGACGCGGGTGCCCTTGCCGGGCTCGCTGTCCACCTCGACCGAGCCGCCATGCTGCTGCACCAGCCCGTACACCGTGGCGAGGCCGAGCCCCGTGCCCCTGCCGAGTGGCTTCGTCGTGAAGAACGGCTCGAAGATGCGCCGCCTCGTCTGCTCGTCCATCCCGACGCCCGTGTCCTCCACGGCGAGGCACACGAAGTCGCCCGTGTGCGTCGCGCCGCCGCTCGTGCGCTGGTCGTCCGTCAGGCGGACGCGGCGGGTCTCGATCCGCAGCACCCCCCCGTTCGGCATCGCGTCCCGGGCGTTGGTCACGAGGTTGAACAGGATCTGCTCGGTGGCGTGCAGATCGGCGCGCACCTCGGGGAGCTCCCCATCTCCGGCGGTGACGATCTCGACGTCCGCCGGCAGGATGCGCCGCAGCATACCCGAGAGATCCGCCAGCACGCCGCTCAGGTCGACGCCGGTGAGGTTGAGGCTCGAGCGCCGCGCGAAGCCCAGCAGCTCTTTCACCATCACGCGCCCTCGCAGCGCGGCCGAGATGACATCCCGCAGATCGGCCTGCGCGTCCGCGCGCTCCATGGGGAGCGCCCGCGCGATCAGCTCGGCGTTGGCGAGGATGATGGTGAGCAGGTTGTTGAAGTCGTGGGCGATGCCGCCCGTGAGCTGGCCGATCGCCTCCATCTTCTGCGACTGGCGCAATTGCTCCTCCAGCTGGCGCCGCTCGGTCACGTCCTCCGCGAGCGTCTCGAAGCTCTCGATCGAGCCGTCCCGCTGCCGCACAGCCCGGCCGCTCAGCCGCACGAGGATCTTCTTGCCGTCCTTGCGCTTCCAGCTGACCTCGGCGCCCTGCACGACGTCGGCGTGATCGAAGCGGGAGAGCACGTCCGCGCGATCGGCCGGATCCAGGTAGACGTCCCGGGCCATGTCGACGGGCAGCAGGTCCGCCTCCGCTTCGTACCCGAGCATTTTCACGAGGGCGGGGTTCACCGCGAGGAAGCGCCCTTCCGGGGAGGAGCGGTAGATGCCGTAGCTCGCGTGTTGCACCAGCGCGCGGCTGCTCTCCTCCGAGCGGCGCAGTGCCTCCTCCGCCTTGCGGCGCTCGGTGATGTCGGTGCCAACTCCGATCACGCCCGTCACGGTCCCGTCCCGATCGCGGATCGGCGTGTAGGAGGCCTCGAACACGATGCCGTACACCTCGACCACGGACGAGAACGCCTCGCCCGCCAGGGCCCGCCGCACGTCGGCGACAGCTTGGGGCAGGTCCGCGTACAGCTGGAACACCGACTGCCCCACGAGCTGCGCCGGGCGCACCCCGAGGGCGTCGAGCCCACGCCCCTCGGCGAGCGTGAACGTCCCCTGCTTGTCGAACGCGAACAGCACCAGTGGCGCGCCGGCGATCACGGTGCGCAGGCGATCCTTACTCTCCCGCAGCAGCCGCTCCTGGCGGTTGCGCTCCGTGACGTCGCGGCTGTTCACGATCAGACGCGCCCTGCCGTCCGTCCCCACCCGCGCCTGCCCGACGGCCTCGAGCACGCGCCACCCGCCGTCGCGGTGGCGGAACCGGAACGCTTCCATCTGCGCGGCCGCCGGATCCTTGATCGCGCGGGCCAGGGCTTCCGCGACGAGCGGGACGTCATCCGGGTGCACGAACTGGAACACATTGCGCTGCAACAGCTCGCCGGGCCGGTACCCGAGCAGCCGCTCCACGGAGGGACTCGCGTACTGGAAGGTCCCGTCCTCGCCGATCACCGTCACGATGTCGAGGGCATTCTCGATGAGCGAGCGGAAGTGCTCTTCGCTACGCCGCAGCGCGTCTTCGGCGCTGGCGCGGTCGATCGCGGTGGCGAGCACACTCGCCGCCGCCTGCAAGAAATGGACGTCGTGGCTCGTGAACGCCCGCCGCCGCGCGGTGTGGGCGCCAAGGATGCCGAACGGGCGGTCCTTGCCGTGGATGATGACGCTCAGCCCGCTCACGACGCCATGCGGGTCGAGCAGCGGCGCCGAGCCGAAGCGCGTCTCGGCCGCGAGATCCTCCACCACGACGGCGCCGGGCGAGCGGAGCACGTACCCCGCATGCGTGTCGGGCGCCGCAGGCACCACCGTCCGCCCCACGCTCCCCTCCCGCCACCCCACCCCGGCCCGCAACAGCAGCGTGCGGCTTTGCGCGCGCAGCTCGAGCACGCAGGAAAAATCCACCTCCAGCACCCGGGCCACGAGCGCCGCCGCGGCGTCGATCAGCTCCGAGACCGGCGCCCCGGCCAGCGCCTGCTGGCCGAGATGCGCCACCGCCTCCTGCTGGCGCGCCGTCGCGCGCAGCGTCTCTTCCGTGCGCGGCAGCTCGACGATGCGGTCGTCGGCGTCGGGTCGCAGGATCCTGATGCCCTTGGGGCTCACGGCCGGGTACGGCCTCCCGAAGTGGAGAGGAAGGACCAAAATAGGACGGCCCAACGATCACGCCCACCTGTGGCCTGCGCCGCAGGCCGCGCCACGCCCTACGTGTGCGCCCTGTCACAGCGGTGGAAGAGCTTATCATAAAACGAGTTACTCCATTGCCCGACGAGCCCGTTCCGCTATCTTGGGGGGGCCATGGAGCAGCTGCTGATCCTGCGCGACCTGGCGGTGATCTTCGGGGCCTCGCTCCTCGTCGTCCTCGTGTTTCACCGCATGCGCCTGCCGGCGCTCCCGGGGTTCATCGTCGCGGGCGTGCTGCTCGGGCCCAACGCGCTCGGCTTCATCCCCGACGTGCACCGGGTCGAGGGCCTCGCCGAAGTGGGCGTGATCCTGCTGCTCTTCACGATCGGGATCGAGTTCTCGCTCGGCAGGCTCCGGGAGATGGGGCGCCAGGTCGTGGTCGCGGGCGCGTGTCAAGTGGGGCTGACCGTGGCGGCCACGGCGGCCGTCGCCGTGGCCGGGGCGGCCCCCTGGCAGGTGGCCCTGTTCCTTGGTTTCCTGGCCGCGCTCTCCAGCACCGCGATCGTGCTGAAGCTGCTCACCGAGAAGGGCGACATCGACACCCCGCACGGCAGGCTCGCCACGGGCGTCCTGATCTTCCAGGACCTGTGCGTTGTGCCCATGATGCTCGCCCTGCCGTTCCTCGCGGGGCGCGCCGCGGGGAGCGCCGCCGGGCTCCTCGTCGCCTTCGGCAAAGCAGCACTCGTCGTGGTCGGGGTGCTCGTCGCGGCCCGTACCGTCGTCCCGCGCGTCCTCGCCGAGATCCTGAAGACGCGGAGCCGCGAGCTGTTCCTCATCGCGATCATTCTCGTGGGCACGCTCACCGCGCTCGGCACGGAGGCGGTGGGGGCTTCGCTGGCACTGGGGGCCTTCCTCGCCGGCCTTGTCATTTCGGAGTCCGACTACGCCCACCAGGCCATGGCCGAGCTCTTGCCCTTCCGCGACATCTTCATCTCGCTGTTCTTCGTGGCCGTCGGGATGCTGGTCCAGTTGGACGTCGTCCTCGCGCACCCCGGGCTCACTTTCGCCGGCGTGGCGGTGCTCCTGTCCGGCAAGACCCTCATCGCCGCCGTCGGCCCGGCGCTCCTGGGCTACTCGGCGCGCGTTGCCCTGCTGGCGGGGCTCGCGGTGTCGCAAATCGGGGAGTTCTCGTTCGTCCTCGCCAGGGAGGGCCGGGCCGCGGGCCTGCTCCCCGGAGGCCTGTACCAGAGCTTCCTCGCCATCGCGGTGTTCACCATGATCCTCACGCCGTTCCTGCTCCAAGGGGGGCCGGACCTGCTCGACCGCCTGGACCGCGTCATCCGCCTCGACCGCGTCCTCCCGGGTCTGCGCCCACAAGAGGTGGCCCCGGCGGTCGAGCCCCTCGCGGATCACGTCGTCATCGCCGGGTTGGGACTGAACGGCCGCAATCTGGCGACCGCGCTTCGGGCGATTCGCGTGCCCTACCTCATCGTGGAGCTCAACCCGCAGACGGTGCGGCAGGCGCGTGCCCAAGGGGAGCCGGCGTTCTACGGCGACGCCACGCGCGAGGAGATCTTGCGTGCGCTCGGCCTGGAGCGCGCCAAGCTGTTCGTCGTCGCGATCTCGGACCCCGCCGCCACCCGGCGCATGGTACGGGTCGCCCGCGGGCTCAATCCCGCGCTCCACATCATTGCGCGGACTCGCTACGTCGTCGAGATTCCCGAGCTCGCGCGCCTCGGTGCGAACGTCGTCATCCCCGAGGAGTTCGAGACGTCGATCGAGATCTTCACCCGCGTCCTCGCCCACTATGAGGTGCCGCAGGGCGACATCGATACGCTCGTGAACAGGATCCGCGCATCGCACTATCAGGCGCTGCGTGTCCAGGGCCCGTTCCAGCTCGAGCAGCTCCCAGCCTTGAGCGGCCTCCCGCAGATGAGCGCGGAGCGGGTGCGGCTGCCGCCCGGCGCCAAGGCCGTCGGCCGGAGTCTCGCGGCGACGCGCCTGCGCACCCGCACGGGAGCCCTCGTCCTCAGCATCCGCCGCGGTGACGAAGACATCCCCACTCCCGACCCCCGCCTCCCCCTCGCCGCCGGCGACGAGCTGGCCATCGTGGGCCAGCCGCACCAGCTGCGCGCCGCGCGCGAGCTCCTCATCGGCCAGGCCCCAGAACCAGGTCAAGCGTCACAGAGTTGATGGTCAGACGCACCGAAAGGAAGCCGAAAATGTAGGAAAATTAGGGGTTCTCTCGCGAGTGTGCGCTCACTTATGTACGGAACCACATTGCCCAGATGGTGTTAGGTAGGCACAAGCCCCGGGAAGATCGGTTAACTGTTGTCAGGACAACACCCTACAAACTGCTACTTGTGGCCCAGAGCCTACCCGGGGGTAGATTTGCCCATGCCCTTACCCCCCCTGTACGGCCATGAGGGGATCCGGAACCGGCTGGCAGGCGCGATCGCCTCCGGCCGGTTGCCGCAAGGGCTGCTCTTTGAGGGGCCCCAAGGGGTCGGGAAGCAGCGGCTGGCGCTGTGGCTGGGCCAGGCACTGTTGTGTGAACGCAACGATGGCGGGGCAAAACGGGAGGGGTGCGGCGACTGTAGGCCTTGTCGGCTCGTCCTCACGCTCTCGCATCCCGACCTGCATTGGTTCGTCCCGGTCGAGCTGGAGAGAAGGGCCGCCGACGCGGACAAGCAGGTCGAGCTGGCCGAGGAGGCGCTGGGCGAGGTGTTGGCCGCGCGGCGCGAGCGACCCCTGTACGAGCGGCCGTCCGGGATGGCGAGCCATGGCATCGCCTCGGTGCGGCTGCTCCTCAGAAAGCTCGCCCTCACTCCTGTGATGGGGCCGCGCAAGGTGTTCGTGATCGGGGACGCGGAGCGGCTCGTGCCGCAGACGGGGGCCGAGGCGGCCGCGAACGCTCTGCTGAAGGCGCTGGAAGAGCCGCCGCCGGACACCGTGCTGGTGCTGACGACCGCCGAGCCCGACGCCCTGCTGGCGACGATCCGCTCTCGCGTCGTGCGAGTGCGTGTGGCAAGACTGGCCGACAGCGTCGTGACAGCATTCGCGCAGCGTGAGCTCGGCTTGGCGGACGAACCATCGCTGTCGCAAAGAGTTACGGCGGCGGAGGGATGCATCGGCAGGCTCCTTGCGGAAGGGGGGGTGGGGGGGACGGGGGGGGCGGAACGCGGAGAGGGGGCCGAGCGGTTCTTGCATGCAGTGCAGGACGGCCCAGTAGCGCGGCTCGGCTTCGCGCTCAGTCTGCAGCCATTCCAGGCACGGGGTGGGTTCACCGCGATGCTGGACGAGTTGCTGGTGCGGTTGCGCAGTGAGGCACGGGCGGGGAAGGACTCGGGCAAAGTCGTGTCCGCCATCGCTCGGGTGGTCGACGCGCGGGAGCTGGCGCAAGGCAACGTGAACCCGCAGCTCGTGGCCGCCGTACTGGGCGAGGACTTGGGGTCGCCCCGATGAAGCTGTCGCACCTCGACGCGGCGGGCCGGGCTCGCATGGTGGACGTCGGCGACAAGGCCATCACGGTCCGCACCGCGACGGCGGAGGGCGCGATCCGCATGTCGGCCGACGCCTACCGCAGCGTGGCGGAGCAGGCGGTGGTCAAAGGCGACGTCCTCGAGGTGAGCGAGGTCGCAGGGACGATGGCGGCGAAGCGCACGGCGGAACTGATCCCGCTGTGCCACCCTGTAGGGCTCGACCACGTCGAGGTCGAGGTGACGCTGGACGAGACCTTGCCGGGAGTCCGGGTGCGGGCTGCCGCCAAGGCGGTGGGACGGACGGGCGTGGAGATGGAGGCGCTGACGGCCGTATCCGTCGCCCTGCTCACCGTCTACGACATGGTGAAGGCCGTCGACCGGGGAATGGAGATCCTCTCCGTGCGGCTGCTCGAGAAGATTGGCGGGACTCGCGGGGACTGGCGGCGCAATGCCACCCGCGATGGTTGACCGGCGCTTGACCCTAGGCCGCGAAGTTCTGGCGGTGCCGGACGGGACCAGACACGAGAGGGTTATGACAAAGACAACCCAGAAGTTGCTGCTGCAGGGCGGTGGGATCCTCGTCGGGGCACTCCTGGTGAGCAGCCTGGGGGGGTGGGCCCGGCGCGCCACGGCCGACGATCAGCCGGCACCCGTGACGGCACCCGTGACGGGCGAGCTGCGCTCGCTCACGCAAGAGCTCGAAGCCGCCAAGGGGGAGCTCGCCGTCGCCAGGCTGCAGCTCGAGCGGGCCGACGCGATCATCGAGTACTCGGGCCGCTACGGCGTCCCAGCCGATCTCGCCGCGGCCACCTACGACATCGCGCTCGCCGAAGGGGTGGACCCGGTGCTGGCCTTCCGGCTGGTGCGGCTCGAGTCGGGGTTCAACCCTCGCGCCAAGAGCCGCGAGGGCGCCCTCGGACTGACGCAGGTGCTCCCGAGCACCGCTCGTCTGTACGAGCCTGGTCTCACGACGAGCCAGCTGTACGAGCGCGACGCCAACCTGCGGCTCGGCTTCCGCTACCTGCACGACCTGCTGGACCGCTACAACGGCCGGCTGGACCTGGCGCTGCTCGCCTACAACCGCGGTCCGGGCAGGGTGACGGAGCTGCTCAACTCGGGGAGGAATCCCGAGAACGGCTACGCGGCCACGCTCATGAAGGGCTACCGACGCAAGGGATAAGAGGCACCACCCGTAAGTCCTGAGACTTGCCTGAAGAAACCGAGGTGGCCGAGGAGACGTCGTCCCGGCCACCTTGTTCTTTGCTGACGCCTTGCGGCTTACGCCTGACACCTACTTCGGCGGGATCTTCAGGATGTCTCCGGCCCGCAGCATCGACCCCATCGTGAGCCCGTTGTAATTCAGCAGCTCCGTCAACCCGACCCCGTAGCGCCGCGCGATCGTGGTCGCGCTCTCGCCCCGCTGCACGCGGTGCGTCGCGAGCGGCTCCTCACCGCTTGCGGGCGTCAGCCGTGCCCCGCCCCCAGCTGCCCCCCCGCGGGAAATCCGCCGATACGTGCGCTCCGGCGGTACTGACCAGGCGGAGAGCGGCACCACGCGGCCGCTCATCGGCACGATGATACGCTGACCCACCCGCAGCGCGTGGGGCCGGAGGGTCGGGTTCGCGCTCTGGAGCAGGGCCACGCTCACGCGATAGCGGTGCGCGATGTCCAACAGCGTCTGCCCGCGACCCACATAGTGGTCCACGAACGTGATGCGGTCCGTAGCGGGGAGGCTGTCGAACCGCAGCGCCGCGAGCGTCCCCCGCCCGCGCGGCACCCGCACGACCACGCTCCGGGCCGGCGGCGTGATCCCGCGGACGAACTGCGGGTTCAACTCGAGGATCGTCGCAACCGTCGTGTCCGTGAGCCGCGCAATCACGTCGAGCCCGGTCGCGTCCGGGATGGTGATCTCATCGAACACGAGGGGGGGCGTCGGGCTGACGTCGTCGAAGCCGTAGCGACCCGGCTGTTTGGCGATAAGCGACGCCGCGATCAGTTTCGGCACGTAGTCCCGGGTCTCCCGCCGCAGGTAGCGCCGGTCTGACAGCTGGAAGAACGTGCGGTCACCCACCGAATCGGGCTCGCCCGGCAGCCGCCCGATGCCTCGCTCCACGCGCCCCACGCCCGCGTTGTACGCCGCCGCCGCGAGGTAGACGCTCCCGAGGCGCTCCCGCAGGTCAGCGAGGTAGTTGATCGCCGCGTCGGTCGCCCGGAACGGATCGCGCCGCTCGTCCACCCAGGGGTCCACCGTGAGACCGTACAACCGCGCCGTGCCGGCGATGAACTGCCACATGCCCACGGCCCGCGCGCGGCTGACCGCGGTGTTGGAGAGCCCGCTCTCGATGAGCGTCAGGTAGACGAGGTCCTCCGGAAGCCCCTTGGCGCGCAGCCGCTCGCGGATCATCCCCTCGTAGCGACCCAGCCGCTGTAGCCAGATCGCGAAGCGATCCCGCGCATCGACCTGGAAGAACTCGAGATATTCGAGCACCCGGCGATTCGCGGCGAAGCTCGTGACGTCGATGTCGAAGCTCGGCGCCGCCGCCTCCCCTCCCACTACCGCGCGCCCCTCGGGCCCGAACAGCCGGACGGCCTCGCGCTCGACCTCCTCCCCGCGGACCGCAGCGACCCCCTGGGCCGCGGCGGCCGGCCGGGAGGCGACGCTGTCGGCGTGCCGCCCCCGCGGTGCATGCAGGCTGTCGAGCACGGCCTGGTCGGCCGCCGAATCCCCGGCCTGGCGCGCCACGACGGCCCCGAGCGAGTCCACGGTGACGATCGGCCCGGAATCGGGGGGTGTGACCGGCAGGATGCTCGTGGCGATCGGGCCTGCACGACCCCCGCAGGCGGAGCCGAGCACGACCAGCACGAAGAGCGAGACAGGGGGCCTGTGGCGCATCACCGGGTCGCGAAGAAGTTGCCGAGGAGGCGGTTCGTGGCGTTGAGCACAGCGAGGGCCGCTCCTCGGGGCGGATCGGTCTCGGTCAGGTAAGAGCCCACCAGCCGGGAGGCCTGGGCCGCCTGCCGGGCTGCTAGGGAGACGATCACCACCGTCGCGTCGAAGGCTCGCACCGCTTTCACCCCCAGGAGCTCGAAGCCCATCTCCGGCTGCACGACACGCTCGAGCGCCTGCACGCAGGCGTGAGCAGAGCAGCGCAGCTCGCCGGCCTGCGACGTGACCCCGTCGGCCTCGCCCACGAACTGGCGGCCGTCGGCCCAGGCGAGCACCACCTTCGAGCGGCAGCGCCCACTGGCGAGCCGCTGAAACAGGAAGTCCTTGAAGCGCAACCGCTCACCACTGGGCGCGCCTCCGATCGGGGCCACCACGTCAGTCGAACCGCACTTCGATCTGCTGTTTCGCCGCCGCGTCCTGCGGCGCTTCGACCACGTCGACCTCGAGTCGCGGCCGGTCGTGCGCGTCCCGCTCGGCCGACACCACGAGAATCAGGCCGCTCTCGAGTTCCACCTTGAGCTGCCGCAGATCCGAGCGCACCGTCACCGCCCGGACCGCTTCTCCGCGCAGCCGGGCCACTGCCCCGACGACCCGCCGCAGGTCCTGGAGGTCGACGGCGCTCACGCGAGCCGCTGGCTGAGGAGCTGCGACAGCGCGGCGTCAGGAATCCGCTCCGCCTGGATGAACAGCGAGGATTTCGAGCTGGCCTCCAACGGATACGGCGTCCAGAATGACCGTTTACCCGCCCCCGCCCCCGCCCCCGGCCCCCGCCCCGGCCCCCCGGCCGCCGCGCGGAACGACAGCACCAGCTGCCACGCATCCGCGTTCGCGGGTCGCTCCGCCAAGGCGTCCACATGCCAAACTTGGTCGCCGAGGGCGATCACTCTCCATGGCATAGGTCACCTCGCCGCAAACAAGGGAGGCCCAATATGGGGCTAACCCTAAGTCCGGTCAATAGTTGAACCAACAGTTAGGACCGAAGCAGCCCTACCGCACGGGCGTCGCGCGCCGTGTCCACATCGCGCAGCGTCCGCAGCAGGTGGCAGGAGAGTCCCAGGGAGTGGGCCCGAGTCCCGGTCTGCGCCGCCACGGTCCCCGTGGACCAGGAGATGCCTCGAAACAGCGCTGCTTGCGGCGCGGCGAGGCCGATGAGGTAGTAGCCGCCGTCCAACGCCGGCCCGAGGACGACGTCACGCCGCCCCAGCGCCGTGAACGCCTGGTGGATCAGGTGACGACTTACGCCGGGACAGTCCGTCCCGATGATCACGACCCGTCTCGCGCCCTCCGCAAAGTGGCGGGCGAACGCGTGGGTGAGCCGCGTGCCCAGGTCGCGGCCCGCCTGCGGGCGGAACTCCAGTCGGGCCGCGCGCTCGAGCCACTCGCGTACGTAGGCGCCTTCGTCAGCCGGCGTGAACCAGAGCACGGTGCGGTAGCCCAGCCCGGCCGTCGTGGCCACGATCTTGAACCCCATCTGCCAGTAGACTTCCGCCGCCGCCGATGGACCGACGTCGGCGGCCAGTCGGGTCTTCACCCGGCCGGGAATCGGGGCCTTGGCGAAAATCCCGAGCGCCCGCACGCTACCGCCCCGGCGATCGGGCGTGGGGGGGCGGGAGCGGAGGGGGGAACGGTTCCGCCCGGCGCAGGCGCGCCAGGCGTCGGGGCGGGACGCCGGCGAGATAGAGGGAGATCAACAGCGTGTGGTGGAGCCAGGTCCTGATCACGCCGCGCTCGCGATACCGCCTGCCGGAGGTGAGGAGCGTGGCGGGGAGGGTGCGAATCTTCACGCGACGACGCTTGAGGCGACGGATCATCGCGACGTCCTCCATGATAGGAATATCGGGGAACCCGCCCGCCGATTGGAAGAGCTCCCGCCGCACGAGCAGCCCCTGGTCGCCGTAGGGGAGCCCGAACAACGCCTGCCGCAGCCGCTGGCCGCGCTCGATGAAGCCCTTCGCGGGCGGCGGCAGATCGACGGCGAACCGAAACACGGCGACCTGGAGATCGGGGTCGTCGACCAGGGCGGCGAGGAGCGCGCGCCGCGCGAGGGGCGGGAGCCGGCAGTCGGCGTGGAGGAACAGGAGCCACTGGCCGCGGGCCGTCTCGGCTCCCGCGTTGAGCTGGCGCGCTCGCCCGCGCGGCGCCGCGATCGCCCGGGCTCCCGCGGACCGCGCGACCGCGGGCGTGCCGTCGCTCGAGCCGCCGTCCACCACCACGATGTCGAGCGGAACCACGACGCGCCGCAGGTCGTCGAGCAGCGGCGGGAGGCACGTGGCTTCGTCGAGCGTCGGGATCACGACGCCGATCACGGGCGCGCGGCCTCCGTGTCGTTCAGCGTCCAATCGTAGTCGAAGTACTCGATGCGCACGTCCGGCCGCAGCACTTCCGCCGCAGAGTAGGCCAGCAGGTAGCGAAAGAAGAACCGCTTGACGCCCGCGGGTCCGCCGAAGTCGCCGCCGTACCAGGCGAGCAACTTGTTCACCCGCAGCGTTGGGCGCGGGGCGAGCTCGAGCCGGAACTGGCGGGGGTCGTCCACGAAGCGCTGCACGGCGGCGTCGAGCTGCGCGTCCAGGCGCTCGGGAGCGTAGGCTTCGGCAGCGAGCGCCGGGCAGGAGCGCGCCGCGCAATTCACTGCAAAATGGATCCGCGGCTCCCCCATCGGCCGGATGATGCCGTGCTCGATGTCGTCCTGGGAGCGCGGCCGGCTGGCCACGCGGCAGTGTTTCGCCGTGAACACGCCGGGGATGCGCCGCACGGAGCGGACGTGGTAGCGTCCGATCACCCGCTCGAGCATGCAGGCGTTGTACGCGTTGATCCAGAACGCGAGCTGCGTCGCCCGCGGCGCCGCTGCGAGCACGCCTGAGTCGGTCGCGGCGAGCTCGTCGAGGTAGGCACGGAGCCGCGCGGAGTCGGCCCGCAGCGCGCCGTAGTCCACCCGGCCCTCCCGCACGTGGTCCCGCAAGATCGCCGTGAAGGCCGCATGGTCGGGGATCGCCTGGGTGCCCGCCGCCCGCGGCCCCAGGACGGCGAGGACCAGCGGCAGCCACCCCAGGCGCCGCGCGATCGTCGGCACGAGGCTCGCGAGCACCAGCGCGAGCAAGGCGACGGAGAGGCGGGCGATCTTCGCCAGCGCCGCCTCGTGAGACACGCCGGCCGAGAGCAACGCGTCAGCGAAGTAGGTGTAGATCAGCGTCGCCGGCAAGATCCCGATCGCCGTGGCCGCGGCGAACGCACGCCACGGCA
This sequence comes from Gemmatimonadota bacterium, assembly GCA_003221995.1. Classification (GTDB taxonomy): domain Bacteria; phylum Gemmatimonadota; class Gemmatimonadetes; order Gemmatimonadales; family GWC2-71-9; genus AG29. The sequence continues at coordinate 13,891 of QHUR01000050.1, forward strand.
TGGCCGTGAGCCCGGCGGCGACGTTCAACAGGTTGAAGGGAACGACGGGGATCAGGCGCAGGCGCAACAGCCACGCGAACCCCCGCTCCGCGCTCACGCGGTCGAGCGCCGCGAGCCGGGCGCCCAGGAAGGCTTGCAGCCCTTCACGGCCGAGCCGGCGCGTCACCCAGAAGGCGACGCTCGCGCCCAGGTTCGCGCCGATCGTGTTGAGGAGCGCACCCCACCCGAAGCCGAACACGGCCCCGCCCGCGAGCGTGAGCACCGCTCCCGAGAAGTCGAGCGTCGTGGCGACGACGTACA
>QHUR01000051.1 GCA_003221995.1 Gemmatimonadota bacterium
ATCGTCTTGCATTTAGCCTCCGGGCCGCGTATCATACGCGCCCCTGTGAGCGTGTCAATCAGCGGGCCGAAGAGCCGCGCCTGGGTCGAGGTGGACCTCGCCGCCGTCGTGGACAACGCCCGCACCGTGGCGCGCTCTGCCGGCACCCGGCTCCTGCCGATGGTGAAGGCCAACGGCTACGGCGTCGGCGCCGTGGCCGTCTCCAAGGCCCTCGAAGCGGTCGATCCCTGGGGCTACGGCGTCGCCACCGTGGACGAAGGCGCTGAGCTGCGCGCCGCCGGCCTCACGCGCCCTATTGTCGTCTTCATGCCGGCCGGGCCCGCGCTGTTCGAGGAGTTCCAGCGATTCCGGCTGACGCCCGCGCTCGGCGATGCCGGCGCGATCGCCGGGTGGACGGCCCGCAGGGGGAGCGCGCGGGCGTTTCACCTCGAAATCGACACCGGGATGGGGCGCTCGGGCGTGCGTTGGGACGAGATCGCGTGCGTGCGCGACGTCCTCGACACGCCCGCCTTCGAAGGCTGCTACACCCAGTTCCATTCGGCCGACCGAAACGACGGCTCGATCGACGTGCAGACCGACCGGTTCCGCCAGGCCGTGGCGCAGCTGAAGCGCCGCCCGACGCTGTTGCACGTAGCGAACAGCGCGGGCGCCCTGCGCGACCGCCGCTACGGCTTCGACCTGGTGCGGCCGGGGGTGTTCCTGTACGGCGGCTCACCCGGCGCGGGGCTCCCCGAGCCGCGGCCCGTGGTGCGCGTGCGTGCCCGCGTGGTGAGCGTGCGCCAGGTGCGCGCGGGAGAGAGCGTGAGCTACGGCGCGCTATGGACCGCCCCGCAGCAGACCACGGTGGCGACGCTCGGCATCGGCTACGCGGACGGGCTGCGGCGCTCGTTCGGGCTGTCGAGACGCGGTGCGGTGCTGCTCCGGGGACGGCGCTGTCCCATCATCGGCGCCGTGACGATGGACCTGTGCATGGTCGAGGTGGGGGAGTTAGGCGTGCAGGTGGGTGACGTCGCGACGCTGATCGGCGCGGCCGAGGGGAGGGAGGGGGGGAAGGGAGGAGGCGACGCGATCACGCTCGAGGAGTTCGCTGGCTGGGCGGGTGAGCTGCAGCGCGCGGTCCTCACGTCGCTCGGGCCCCGCCTCCCCCGCATCTACGATTGAAGCGCGCAGCCCTCAAGGACGCGCGCAAGCGCGCGGCGATCATCGTGCTGGACGGCGTGGGCATCGGCCCCGCCCCGGACACTGTTGCCTACGGCGACGCTGGCAGTGACACGCTCGGCAACGTGGCCCGCGCGGTGGGCGGGCTCCGGCTTCCGAACCTGGAGCGGCTCGGCCTCGGGCGCTGCCGCCCCATCCCCGGGCTGTCGCCCGGGGTCAAGCCCACCGCCGCCCACGGCGTGGCGCTGCCGCGCTCGCAGGGGAAGGACAGCACGACCGGGCACTGGGAGATCTGCGGGGTGCTGCTCGACCAGGCGTTCCGCACCTATCCGCAGGGCTTTCCGGAGGACATCATCCGCGAGTTCGCGCGCCGCACCGGTCGCGGGGTGATCGGCAACAAGGCCGCCTCGGGAACGGCGATCATCACGGAGCTCGGGGAGGAGCACCAGCGGACGGGGAAGTGGATCGTGTACACGTCCGCCGACTCGGTCTTCCAGGTGGCGGCGCACGAGGCTACGGTGCCGTTGGAGGAGCTGTATGGGGCCTGCCGCACGGCGCGCGAGCTGCTGATCGGCGAGCACGCGGTGAGCCGCGTGATCGCTCGGCCGTTCGTGGGGCGCCCTGGGGCCTACACCCGCACGCCCAACCGGCGTGACTTCTCGATCGAGCCCCCGGGCACGACGCTGCTCGACCGGCTCGCGGCGGCGGGGATTCCCCGCGTGGGCATCGGCAAAGTGGACGACCTGTTCGCGGGGCGGCATATCGCGAGCGAGCACACGCCGACGAACGATGACGCCTACCGGCTGATCGAGCAGGCGCTCGCCCGCGTCGACACGGGGTTCATCTTCGTGAACGTGATCGAGTTCGACCAGTCGTGGGGGCACCGAAACGACGTGGCGGGGTTTCATGAGGGGCTGCGCCAACTGGACGCGTGGCTGCCGCGGATGGAAGAGCGGCTGCGGGACGAGGATATCGTGATCGTGACCGCGGATCACGGCAACGACCCCACCACGCCGTCGACGGATCACTCGCGCGAGGCCGTGCCGATCCTCGCGCTGGGGCCGCGGGTGCGGGCGGCGGCGCTGGGGGAGCGGGGCACGTTCGCGGACATGGGAGCCACTATCGCCGAGTACTTCGGGGTCGCGCCGCTCGCGGCCGGCACGTCGTTCCTCGAGGAGGTGCGGGCGTGAGCGCGGCGAGCGCAGCGCTGGTGGCGCAGGCTCGCGCGGTGCTCGGGCACGCCTACGCGCCCTACAGCGAGTTCCGCGTGGGCGCCGCGCTCGCGGCGGCGGACGGCCGGGTGTTCGTGGGGACGAACGTGGAGAGCGCCTCCTACGGTCTCACGATCTGCGCGGAGCGGATGGCGCTGGGCGCGGCGGTGGCGGCTGGGGCCCGCACGTTCACGCGCATCGCGGTGGCGACGGAGGTGGACCCGCCGGCCGCGCCCTGCGGCGCCTGCCGCCAGCTGCTCGCCGAGTTCGGGACGGACCTCGAGGTGGTCGCCGCCGGCCCGACCAGCGAGCGGCGCTGGACCCTGGCGCAGCTGCTCCCCGACGCTTTCACGCGGGAGTCCCTCGACCGATGAAACGGGTCGCGCTCGCCGCGCTCGCCGCAGTCACGGCCTGCACCGAGGACGTCACCGCACCGGGGCACTGCCCCGACTTCTGCCCCTCCGGCTCGATCAGCGGGGTGGACACGGTGCTGCAGACGGTGGTGCAGCGGGACTCGGCGTTCCGCGGCTTCGTGCGACCCCACGAAGCGAACACGCTGCTCGCCGCGACCCTGCCCGGCGTGATCGACAGCCGCGCCATCTTCCGGACCTTACCGATCGGCGACAGCCTGGTGGTCGAGTCGAGCACCGGGGCGATGGGGGCGATCGTCGGCGTGGACTCGCTCAAGCTCGCCCTCACGATCACGCGGCGCGACACGTCCGCTCACAACCTCACGCTGGTCTATTACCGTCTGCCCCTCGGCATCGACTCGACCACCACGTTCGGCGGTCTCGGGTCGTGGACCGACTCGCTCCGCTCGCTCAACGCGGACAGCGTGTACGCGCTCGCCGGCCACGTTGATGCGCTGCGGGACAGCGTGTTCGTGGACTCGACCACCCACCAGATGACGGTGATCGCGAAGCTCGACTCGGCGATGGCGCCGTTCGTCCCGGCCGACAGCGGCCAAGTCGCCTTCGGGGTGCGCGTCATGGCCGACTCGCGGGCGAGCATCGCTCTCGGATCCGTGGAATCGGGGCTCGGCCCCCGGATCACCTGGTTCGCCAAAGTGGATTCGCTCGGGAAGGCCACCGTCCCCCGGTCCGCGTCGACCGGCGACCGGTTCGACAGCTTCGTGTTCGACCTGCTCTCGCCCTCGGTCGACACCACGCTCGACTCGACGCTCGCCGTCGGGGGCATGCCCGTGGCGCGCAGCATCATGCGCTTCGCGCTACCGCGCGCCATTCGCGACTCCGTGCAGATCTCGCGCGCGACGCTCATCCTGGTGACGGCGCGGCCGCCGGAGGGAGTGCCTGCCGACTCGTTCACGCTGGCGGCGCACGGGGTCGTCGCGGACTTCGGCGCCAAGTCACCGCTGTCGGCCGACGTGTCGCGCGTCGCGACGACCCGCGTCCACATCGGGGTGGCGCGCGGGGACACCGTGCGCATCGAAATGACGGACATTCTCAGGAGCTGGCAGATCGACACCCTCGCGCCCACCGCCCTGGCGCTGCGCCAGCTCCCGGAGGGGTCGGAGTTCCCCGAGATCCGCTTCGAGCCCTCGACCAACACCGGCCTCGGGCCCGCGCTGCACGTGACCTACGTGCGGCGCTTCCCGTTCGGCAAGCCGTGACTCGGCCAGTCGTGGCGGCGGTGCTGGCAGCCGTCTTGCTGACCGCGGCTCCGCCGGACCGCCTGACCGCCCAAGATTCCCAGTTCAGCGTGCGGGGCCTTGGTGTCCCCGGCCGCTGGGAGAGCGTGCGCGCCCGCACCGCGGCGGGCGCGTTCGGGCCGTTCGACCCCCGCTCGAGCGTCGCCGACGTCTCGCTCGCCGACGCGCTGCAACTCACGGCGACGGCCGTGGAGGCGACGACGTACCGGCGCGCCGAAATCGGCGGGACGCAGGATGACCTGCGCAGCTCGCGCTTCCCGTTCATGGGCCTCGCGGGACCTGTCACCCGCCGCGTCGTCGTGGGCGGCGGGTTCGCGACCTACCTCGACCGTACCTACTCGATCGTGACCCGTGACTCGCAGATGCTGCGCGGCGCGTACGCGTCCTACACGGATCGCATCGGGAATGACGGCGCCGTGGCGGACCTGCGCTTCGCGGCCGCGGCGCGACTCGCGTCATGGATCGCGATCGGGGCGGGAGCGCACATCTTGAGCGGGTCGAGCCGCCAGACCGCCCAGCGCGTCTACGACGACACCACCTTTCTGGGGACGACGCAGACCGCCGTGGTGCGCTACGACGGGTTCGGGATTTCGGGGAGCGTGGCGCTCGATCCCGTCCGCAGCGTGCGTATCGTCGGCTACGCGCGCTCCGACAACCGCCTGCGGACGCGGCTCGGCGACGCCGAGACTGACCGCACGGACCTCCCGACCACGCTGGGCGCGGCGCTCCGCTGGTCGCCGAGCCCGAGCGCGCGCGTCGCCGGCACCGCGGTGTGGCGCTCCTGGTCCGACGCGGGCGGCTTCAACACCACGAGCTGGTCGGCCGGAGCCGAGGTCGGGGCCGGTCCGACGCCGCTCCGGTTCGGCGTGCGGGGCGGCCAGCTGCCGTTCGGCCCCGGCACCGCTGCGCCCACTGAGCTCGGCGTCACGCTGGGCGCCGGCAAGGGCTTCTCGGGCAATCGGGCGCTCGTCGACTTCGGGCTGGAGCGCCTCGTCCGCAAGGGCGGCGGGCTGACCGAGACGGCGTGGACCGTGCTCGTCGGACTCACGATCCGCCCGTGAACGTCTACCTCCACACCTTCGGCTGCAAGGCGAACCAGTACGACACGGAGCTGGTCGGGCAGGCGTTCGCCGACCAGGGCGCCGCGCTGGTCGACGATCCCGCCGAGGCCGACGTCGCGGTCGTGAACTCCTGCACCGTGACGCATGAAGCCGAGGGCAAGATGCGCCGCTTCGTGCGGCGACTCGCCCGAAGCCCTCGACTCCCTGGCGCCCGGCCCCTCGAGATGGTGGTCATAGGTTGCGCCGCCGCGCTCGACGACGGCCGCATCGCACGTCTCCCCTCCGTGCGCGCCGTGGTGCCGGGGGCCGAGCCCGCCGCGGTGCTCTCCGCCGCGGGCTATGCCGCGCCCCGCGTCGATCGCGTGCTGCGCCGCTTCCAGGCCAACGCCCGCGGCTGGCTCAAGATCCAGGACGGCTGCGACGAGCACTGCACCTTCTGCGCGACGACGCTCGCCCGCGGCGCGAACCGGTCGCGGCCGATACCCGCGCTGCTCCGCGAGGCGCAGGCGCTGGCAGGGCATCATGCGGAGATCGTGCTGACGGGGGTGCACATCGGTAGCTACGGCCGGGAGCAGGGAGCGGGGAGCGGTACCGCGCGGTTGCTGGGCGGCCTCCTGGAGGCCTTGATCGACGCCGTGCCCGAGGTGCGCTTCCGGCTCTCGTCCATCGAAGCGACGGAAGTGGACGACACGATCGCGCGCCTGCTGATCGAGGCGCCGAAGAACCTCGCGGCGCACCTGCACGCGCCGTTGCAGTCGGGCTCGAACCGCCTCCTCAAGCGCATGGGGCGCCACTGGTACACCGCCGACTCCTACCGCGCGCGCATCGAGTGGCTCGCCGCGCGGCTCCCCGTCTTCGGACTCGGCGCCGATATCATCGCGGGCTTCGCAGGCGAGACGGATGCGGATCACGCGGCGACGCGCGCGCTCGTCGAGGCGCTACCCTTCACCTATCTCCACGTGTTCCCGTTCAGCGTGCGGCCCGGCGCCCCCGCGGCGCGGCTGGCTGGGCAGGTCGCGCCCCAGGTCGTGGCCGCGCGCGCGCGCGAGCTGCGGGAGCTGGGGGAGCGCAAGGCGCTGGCGTACCGGGAGGCGCAGCGGGGCCGGCGCGCGGACGGCGTGGTGAGCGGCCGTGCGGCGGGCCGGGTGGAGGTCGTGACGGAGGACTACCTCTCGGTCTATCTTCCTGTCGACCGCTGGAACGGGCGTCCCCGCTGCGAGGTGACGGTGGACTAGCCATGCCGCGCATCTACATCGAGACCTACGGCTGCCAGATGAACGTGTCCGACTCCGCGCTCGTGCTCGGGCTTCTCCGCGCGCAGGGTTACGTGCGCACCGACGACCCGGCGGAGGCGGACGTGTTGCTCGTCAACACCTGCGCCGTGCGGGACCACGCCGAGCAGCGGGTGCTCGGGCGGATGGGGGTGCTCAAGGGGTTCAAGCGGGCGGGGGGCGTGCTGGGCGTCGTGGGTTGCATGGCGCAGCGCTTGGGCCCGGCGCTGCTCGAGCAGGTCCCCCAGGTGGACCTCGTCATCGGTCCCGACGGCTACCGCGGCCTACCCGAGCTGATCGCCCGGGCGCGGCAGGGGGAGCGCGCGGCCGACGTGCGGTTCCAGCCGTGGGAGCACTACGAGGACGTGCCGGCGGCGCGGGAGGCCGCGGGGGGCGGCGGGGGGGCCTCCGCGTTCGTCACCGTGCAGCGCGGCTGCGATTATCGGTGCACGTTCTGCATCGTTCCGATGACGCGCGGCCCGGAGCGGAGTCGCAAGTTGGCCGACGTGGTGCGCGAGGTGGAGGGTCTCGTCGCGCGCGGCACCACGGAGGTGACGCTCCTTGGCCAGACGGTCAACAGCTACCACGACGGCGAGCACGACTTCGCGGACCTGCTGCGCGCCGTGGGCGGCGTGGCCGGGATGCGCCGCCTGCGGTTCACGTCGCCCTATCCCACGGACTTCAGCGAGCGCGTGCTCGCCGCCATGGCGCAGACGCCGCCGGTGTGCGAGCACGTGCACCTCCCCGTGCAGAGCGGGTCGAACCGCGTGCTCCGGCGGATGCTGCGCCGCTACACGCGGGAGCGCTACCTCGAGGTGGCGGCCGCGCTGCGGCACGCCGTCCCCGGGATCGCGCTCACGACGGACATCATCGTCGGCTTCCCCGGAGAGACGGAGCAGGACTTCGAGGAGACGGTCTCGCTCGTCCGTGAGGTCCGGTTCGACGACGCCTACACCTTCAAGTACTCGCTGCGCGACGGCACTCCGGCCGTCAAGCTCAAGGACCGCGTGCCCGAGGCGGTGGCGGGGGAGCGGCTCGAGCGGCTCATCGCCGTGGTGCGCCGGGTGGCGCGCGCGAAGAACGTGGCGCTCGTCGGCACGACGCACGAGGTGCTGGTGGAGGGGAAAGCCAAGCGGGGCGGGCTGCTCCAGGCCCGCACGCGCGGCAACAAAGTCGCCCTGCTCGACGGCCCCGACGAGTGGATCGGTACCTACCGGCGCGTGCGGCTCACGGGCACCACGGGCTCGACGTTCACCTCCTGGCCCGTGGCACAGGAGCTCGCCGTCGTGGGGTAAGGAACGTCTCATTCGAAGTGACGCAACGCGAGTACGAGGAGCTGCGCCGGCGGTTCCCGCGGTTCTGCGGGTGCGACACGTGCCGGGGCGACGTGCTCGTGTACGCGCTGAACCGCCTGTCGCCGCATTACGTCTCGACGCACCAGGGCGAGGTGCTCACGGAGCTGTCGCTCACGAGCGACCAGGAGCGTGCCAAGCTCGACGTGGTGCTGCTGGAGGGGCTCAGCAAGGTCGGGCTGGCTCCGCGCTGCGGTGCGAAGCCGGTGCAGCTCGTGTAGCAGGCTGAGGCGGCGATGCGGCCGCCCCTCGTGTGGATCAGCGTTGCGTTCGGGGCCGGCCTCTGGGCCGGCCTCGGCTCTTTGGGGGCGTGGGGCGCGGGGATGTGGGCCGTGGGGGCGAGCGTGCTGATCGTCGCGCTCTCGGTCGCGCGCCAGGCGCCGGTCGGTGCGGCGATCGGGTTGATGGGCGTGGCGGGGTTGCTGTGGGGCGCCGCAGCGGTGCGGGAGCAGGACGCGACGTGCGCGGGACGGTGGACGGCGGGGGGAAAGGCCGGGGATGCGGCCGGGGAAGGGGGAAGGGTGCGAGCCGTCGTGGTCCGGCTCGCGGATCCGGCTCCGGCGGACGGCGGGCTGGTCGAGGCGCGGGTCGAGAGCGGGCGTTGTGGCGGGGCGCTGAGCATTCGCTGGCCGGCGTCCTATCCCGCGCGCGGTGGGACGCTGTGGCTCGTGGCGGGGCGCTGGATCGGCGACGCCCGTCGCGGCGTGCTCGTCGCGCGGCGCGTCCGCCAGCTCGATGGGGAAGCGCAGGGGCGGGGCGCGCTGCGCGACCGGCTCGCGCGACGAACGACGGAGTTGTTCGGCGCCCGGGCCCCGCTCGTTGCGGCGCTCGTGTTCGCGCCCAACGCGGCGCTCGATCCCGACGTGCGGGAGCGCTACGCCCGCTCGGGGCTCGCGCACATCCTCTCCATTTCAGGCCTGCACGTCGGTTTTCTCGCGGCCTGGCTCGCCCTGATCCTCCGCAGGCTCGGCCTGTCCCCCGGCGCCCGTGCGGGCGCCGCGGCGTCGCTGCTCGTCGCCTACCTGTGGCTGCTCGGGTTTCCGGCGCCGGCCACGCGGGCGGCCATCATGCTCGTGGCCGATCAGGTCGCCCGGCTGCGCCAGCGCGTCGCCGCCCCGCGCGGGGTGATTGCGCTCTCCGCCCTCGTCGTGCTGCTCGCCGATCCGTGGGCACTGCACGCGGTCGGTGCCTGGCTCTCGGTCGCGGCGATCGGGGCGGTGATCTGGGCCGACCGGGCGATGGCGCGCTCCCCGCGCGCGCTGCGGCTCGTCGCCCCCACCGCCGCGGCGACGCTCGTCACCGCACCGGTCACCGCGTTCGCCTTCGGCACGGTCGCGCCGATCGGCGTCGTCGCGAACCTCGTCGCGATCCCGCTCGCCGCGGTCGCGGTGCCCGGGCTCGCGATGGCGCTCGCGCTCTCGTGGATCGCTACGGCCCTCGCCCATCTCCTCGCCGCGGGCGCGGGGCTCGGCCTCGCCCTGCTCGACGCCGTCGCGCGGCTCGCCGCTTCGGTCCCCGGCGGCCACGTGATCATGATCGCGGGGTGGCGCGCCGCCCTCGTCTGGACGGGCGTCGCCGCGGCCGCGTGGTGGCTGTGGAACTCGCCCCGCCGCCGCTGGCTCATGGCAGCCCGCTGTGCCTTCGTCTTGACGCTCTTCTGCTGGACATCGTTCCTCGACGCCGTGCGGCTGGACGGCGTCTCTCTCGACGCCTGTCGTTGTTTGACCGTACATTTCCTGGACGTCGGGCAGGGCGACGCCGCGGCGCTGCGCACGCCGGCGGGGCGCTGGGTGGTGGTGGACGGCGGCCCGCGGACGCCCGAGAGCGACGCGGGCCGCCGGGTGGTGATCCCGTTTCTCAGGCGGCGCGGCGCGAGCCGGCTCGCGCTGGTCGTGGCGACGCACGGCGACGCGGATCACCTGGGCGGGTTGCCGGCGGTGGTGCGCACGTTCCGGCCGGACGTGGTGCTCGAGCCGGGAGAACCGCTGGGCCGTCCGCTGTACCTCGAGTTCCTGGGCGAGGTCGAGGCGGCGGGGTCGCGGTATCATCCCGCCCGGGCGGGGGACCGGATCGAGCTGGACGGCGTGACGCTCGAGGTGCTGAGCCCGGACGCCGCACTCCTCGCCCTGCCGCTCGACGTGAACGAGCACGGCGTCGTGCTGCGCGTGACCTACGGCGCGGTGCGGCTGTTGCTCCAGGCGGACGCGGGGCTTCCCGTCGAGGCGCGGCTCGCGGGCCGGGTGGGGGCGGTGGAGCTGCTGAAGGTGGGGCACCACGGCTCGCGCTCCGCCACGTCGGACGCCTGGCTGACGGAGCTCGGCCCGCGCGAGGCCGTGATCAGCGTGGGGCGACGCAACCATTACGGCCATCCGGCGCCGGAGGTGCTGGCGCGGCTGGCGCGGCACGGCGTCGCGATTCTGCGGACCGACGAGCGCGGCACCATCACCTTCTCCACGGACGGCCACGGTGGACGGGTCCGAAGTCATCACGATTGAGCGCTTCATCATGGAGCAGGAGCGGCTCCACCCGGAGGCGACGGGGGAGCTGTCGAACCTGCTGTACGACCTCTGCCTCGCCGCGAAGATCATCTCCCGCCACGTGCGCCGCGCCGGGCTCACCGATATCCTCGGCACGGCGGGCGCGGTGAACGTCTCCGGCGACCTGCAGCAGAAGCTCGATCTCTTCGCCAACGAGACCGTGCGCCACAGCATCCAGCACACGGGGCGGGTGTGCGTGACGGCGTCGGAGGAGGATGAGGAGCCCGTCCCCGTCCCGCCCGGGAAGCCCGCCGGCAAGTACGTCGTGTTGTACGACCCCCTCGACGGCTCCGCCAACATCGACGTCAACGTCTCGATCGGCACGATCTTCTCGATCCATCGTCGCGTGACCAGGAAGAACGGCCCGGCGGGCGTCGCCGACTGTCTCCAGGCAGGGAAGAAGCAGATCGCCGCGGGCTACATCCTCTACGGCTCGAGCACGATGCTCGTGTACACGACGGGGCAGGGGGTGCACGGCTTCACCCTCGACCCCACGATCGGCGAGTTCCTGCTGTCGCATCCCGACATCACGACGCCCGCCGTGGGGAAGTACTACAGCGTGAACGAGAGCAACTGGAATCGCTGGACCCCCCCGGTGCAGCGGGTCGTCGCGGCCTTCAAGAACGGCGAGGGGAGGATCCAGCCCAAGAACGCCCGCTACATCGGGTCGCTGGTCGCGGATTTCCACCGCAACCTCATCTCGGGCGGCATCTTCCTCTATCCCGCCGACACGAAGAACCCCCACGGCAAGCTGCGGCTCCTGTACGAAGCGGCGCCGCTCGCGCTCGTGGTGGAGCAGGCCGGGGGCCGGGCGACGGACGGGTGCCGTTCCATCCTCGACATCAGCCCCGAGAAGCTGCACCAGAAGACGCCACTCGTGATCGGCAGCAAGGACGACGTCGCGTTCGCGGCGCGCATCCTCGCGGCCGAGGCGGTGCCGCAGAAGTGAGCGCGCGCAGGCCCGTGTACGGACCGGAGGACTGGGCGGGCGACCCGGGGCGCGACCAGGGTGCGCCCGGGGCGTTCCCGTACACGCGCGGTCCTTATGCCACCATGTATCGGGGCCGGCTGTGGACGATGCGCCAGTACGCGGGCTTCGGCACTGCCGAGCAGACGAACGCCCGCTTCCGCCACCTCTTGGCTGCGGGGCAGACGGGGCTGTCCGTGGCGTTCGATCTCCCGACCCAGATGGGGTACGACTCGGACCATGCGATGGCGGAGGGGGAGGTGGGGCGTGCGGGCGTCGCGATCGACACCGTGGACGACCTGGAGCGGCTGTTCCACGAGATCCCGCTCGACAAGGTCTCCACCTCGATGACCATCAACGCCACCGCGCCGATCCTGCTCGCGATGTACGTGGTCGTGGGGGAGGAGCAGGGCGTGGAGCGGCGCCGGCTCGACGGGACGCTGCAGAACGACATCCTGAAGGAGTTCATCGCGCGGGGCACGTACATCTATCCGCTCGAGCCGTCGCTGCGGCTGGTGACCGACGTGTTCCGGTTCGTCTCGGCCGTGGGGATGAGCTTCAATCCCATTTCGATCTCGGGCTATCACATGCGGGAGGCGGGGGCGACGGCGGCCCAGGAGCTCGGCTTCACGTTTGCGAACGGGCTCGAGTACGTGCGCCGCGCCAGGGCGATCGGGTTGGACGTGAATGACCTCGCGCCGCGGCTCTCGTTCTTTTTCGCGGGCTATACCGATCTGTTCGAGGAGGTCGCGAAGTTCCGTGCGGCGCGACGGCTGTGGGCGCGGCTCATGAAGGAGAAGTTCGCCGCGAGCGACGCGGCGTGCCGGCTGCGGTTCCACACGCAGACGGGCGGGGCGACGCTCACGGCGCAGCAGCCCCTCAACAACGTCGTGCGGGTGGCGGTCCAGGCGTTGGCGGCCGTGTTGGGCGGGACGCAGTCGCTGCACACCAACGCCTATGACGAGGCGTTGGCGCTGCCGACGGCGCCGAGCGCCACGCTGGCGTTGCGGACCCAGCAGGTGTTGGCGCACGAGACGGGGCTGCCGGAGGTGGTGGATCCGGTGGGCGGGAGCTGGTACGTGGAGGCCTTGACGGACGAGGTGGAGCGTGAGGCGCGGCGCCTCGTGGACGAGATCGAGTCGCAAGGTGGCGCGGCGCGGGCGATCGAGCGCGCCTTCTTTCAGGACGCGATCGCGAGGAGCGCCTACGACCAGCAGCGCGCGATCGAGTCGGGGGAGCGGGTAGTGGTGGGCGTGAACGAGTATCTGGTGGAGGAGCCTGTGCAGTCGGTCCCGGCGCCCGACTACACCGCCTTGGCGGCGGAGCAGCGGGCGCGGCTTGTCGCGGCGCGGCGCGCGCGCCAGGCGAAGCTCGTGCAGCAGGCTTTGGCGGCGCTCGCGGCGGCGGCCCGGGATGCCGCGGCGCCGTTGATGGAGCCGATCCTCGACGCGGTGCGGGCGCGGGCGACCGTGGGCGAGATCAGCGATGTGTTGCGGGGGGCGTGGGGGGAGTATCGGAATCCATGACCACCACTTCCCTCCATCCAGAGAGTTGTAAGCGAGAGTCGCGCGTTGGACCTTTTGGACTTGGTTCAGAGAGCCGCTCGACGTGATCTCGTTCCTGTGCTTTCTGTTAGCGCTGTCTTCGCTGAACCGATAGAGGCGGTCCTGACGCCCCAGGAGATGAAGCCCCCATCACGATCATGGAATTCGATCTCGACCTGTCGATAGAGCTGCTGCGGCGTTCACCCGCCACGCTCCGCGCGCTGCTCGACGCCCTGGGCGAGCCGTGGGTCCGGGGCACGGAAGGCCCCGAAACGTTCAGTCCGTTCGATGTCGTGGGACACCTGATCGACGGTGAGGAGACCGACTGGATTCCGCGGGCGCGGATCATTCTCGCGAGAGGACCCGATCTCCGTTTCCAGCCGTACGATCGATTCCGCCACCGGACGCGCAACGCGGGCCGTTCCTTGGAGTCGCTGCTCGCCGAATTCGCCCAGTTGCGCGGCGCGAATCTTGAGCTTCTCCGCTCCTGGAGGCTGACCGCGCGAGAGCTCGAGCTGCCCGGCGAGCACCCGAGCCTCGGGCGCGTGACGCTGCGCCAGCTGCTCGCGGCCTGGGTGGTACACGACTTAGGGCACCTCGCTCAGACCGCACGAGTGATGGCCAAACAGTATCGGGATGAGGTCGGCCCCTGGGTGCCCTTCCTGCCCGTGCTCACAGACCACCCCGTACCCCGCTCCTAAGGCCGGGCCCGCCGCGTTGCGGAACCCCCGCGAGCGCCTCAACGCCGCCCTTGCCGGCCGCTACGCCATCGAGCGGGAGCTCGGAAGCGGCGGCATGGCGACGGTCTATGTAGCGGACGACTTGAAATACCACCGCACGGTGGCGGTCAAGGTGCTGCGGCCCGAGCTGGCGTCGGTCCTCGGGCCTGATCGGTTTCTTCGCGAGGTCGAGATCGCCGCCAAGCTGAACCATCCCCACATCCTGGCGCTGTATGACTCCGGCGAGGCCGATGGGCTCCTCTTCTACGTCATGCCGTACGTCAAAGGCGAATCGCTGCGTCACAAGCTTGAGCGCGAGCGGGAGCTCCCGATTGACGAAGCCCTCCGCATCACCGGGCAGGTCGCCTCAGCCCTCGGCTACGCGCACGACCAGGGCGTGATCCATCGGGACGTCAAACCGGAGAACATCCTGCTCTACGAAGGCGAGGCGATGGTCGCGGACTTCGGCATCGCCCTCGCGGTCAGCGCCGCCGCGGGCGAGCGGCTGACCGAGACCGGGCTCGTCGTGGGGACGCCCGAGTACATGAGTCCGGAGCAGGCGCTGGGCGAGCGGGAGCTTCACGCTCGCAGCGACGTGTACAGCCTCGGGTGCGTGCTGTATGAGATGCTGGCCGGCGAGCCGCCCTACACGGGACCCACGGCGCAGGCCGTGATCGCCAAGCGACTGACCGATCCGGTGCCCGCCGTGCGCCGCCTCCGGGACGCGGTACCAGTGGGCGTCGAGCAGACCCTCATGCGAGCGCTCGCCAGGGTCCCCGCCGACCGGTTTGCCTCCGCCGGCGCGTTTGCCGAGGCGCTTGCCACCCCCGGGGTGGTGCCGCCGCGGCCCCGGTCCGTCGCGGTGCTGCCGTTCCTGAACCTGAGCGCGGACCCGGAGAATGAGTATTTCGCGGACGGGATCACCGAGGACGTCATCGCGCAGCTGTCGAAGATCCGCGCCCTCGAGGTGATCTCCCGCACCTCGGTGATGCCGTTCAAAAAGCGCCAGGAGGGGCTCCGCACGATCGCGGCGAAGCTGAATGTGGCCACGCTGCTGGAGGGAAGCGTGCGCCGCGCCGGCGACCGGGTGCGCATCGTCGCGCAGCTCATCGACGCGGACACTGATCAACACCTCTGGGCGGAGACGTACGACCGTCAGCTCACCGATGTCTTCGCGATTCAGACCGACGTGGCGTTGCAGATCGCGGCCGCGTTGCAAGCGGAGCTTTCCCCCGGCGAACGCACCCGGATCAACAAGGAGCCCACCAGCGATCTCCAGGCTTACCAGCTGTATCTCCAGGGCCGCCATTGTCTCGTCAAATTCACGGAGCCGGGGCTCCGCCAAGGCATCGAGTACTTTCAGCAGGCGATCCTGAGAGACCCCGACTACGCCCTGGCACATGCCGGCGTCGCCATGGCCTTCGTGGAGCTCGGCGGCCAAGGGGGCGGCGCGGTGACGCCGGCGGAGGCCTACGAGCGAGCCAAGCAGGCCGCGGCCAAGGCGCTCGCGCTCGACAGCGGGTTGGGAGAGGCGTGTTGCATGCTGGCCTTCCTCAAGTTCGTGTGTGACTTCGACTGGGCGGGCGCGGAAGCGGAATTCAAGCATGCCCTCGACCTGAGCCCCAGCAGCGCGGACACGTACGACCTGTACGGGCGCATGTTGTCCGCGCTCTCGCGGCACGACGAAGCGGTTGCGATGGTGAAACGTGCCCAAGAGCTCGACCCGTTGGCCCACCGCACCGATGTCGCGTCCATGCTGGTGCGGGCGGGGCGCTACGATGAAGCCATGCAGGCGGCCACGCGCGCGGTGGAGTTCGATCCCGACGATCCGAGGGGACGCTCCATCCTCGGGTGGGCTCATCTCAAGAAGGGCAACCCAGCCAAAGGCCTGGAGCAGCTCGAGCGCGCGGTCTCGCTCGCCCCGAGCAACACCCTGTTCTGGGCACAGCTAGGGCAGGCCTACGCCGTCGTGGGCAACGTGGAGCAAGCCCAGGACGTGCTGCGGCAGCTGCAAGACCTGTCGCGCGAGAGATACGTCTCACCCTACCACCTCGCGTACGTCTACACCGGCCTCGGCGAGCAGGACGCCGCGATCGATCTGTTGGAGCAGGCCTACGAGCAGCGGTCAGGCGGTGTGTACGGCATCAAGGGCTCGTTTTTGTTCACCACGCTCCATTCGCACCCCCGCTTCGTGGCACTGCTGAGGAAGATGCACCTCGATTTTTAGCAAGTGCCCGGCGCCCTTGGACTTACGCGGTCCGGGTGACGCCCGACACAGCCTGAAACGCCGTTTCCAGCAAATTGAGCGTGCCCAGAGCAGGTCACCTGAGGCCGCAGCGCCCTCCTCAGTTGAGTCTCCCTATGCTAGGAGCGAGCGATGCGCGTTCTCATAACAGTTCTTGCCTTGGTCACCGCACCCTTCCTCGCGAGTGTCTCCCAGGAGCCAGCGGGAAACCCGCCGTGCTGGACCGTTGAGCACGGCACGGCGCGGGACAGTCACTCTCAGGGGCAGGGCAATCACTGGGCCAAGGGGCACGCGAAGCACGCGTGCGCCCCCCCTGTAGGCGACGGTGGAGGTGGGGGTGGGGGCACGGGCGGGGGCACGAGCGGTGGCGGCAGTACAGTCGGGTTCGCTGTGATTGATGGGATGTTGTTCAATGACGCGAATGCCAACGCCGGGATAGTCTTCGGGATGGATGGCGCTGACTCCCCTCTGCCGGGCTGGACCGTCGAGCTCAACGTCGTCAATCTTTTGGATGGCACGGTGACATTCAACGCGAGGACCCTTACCGACGCCTCGGGAAACTACGCTTTCCCGGACCTGTCAGCCGGCCGCTACCTGGTCTGCGAGGTGGTGCAGAGCGGCTGGCGCCTG
>QHUR01000080.1 GCA_003221995.1 Gemmatimonadota bacterium
GAGCGCGGATACTGCGGCCCACTCCATCTCTTGGGACTTCGTCCACGCGTTCGGATTCGGGCCGTCGGGCGCGATCTGGTACGGCACCGTCGGGAACGGCTGGGGCCTCTCCACGGACGGCGGGAAGACCTGGACCAATTGGGAGTTGACTGCGCTCGGCCCCGAGTGGCAGTACGTGACGCCCAACGGCATCGTCACGCGGGGCGACACCGTCTACATCGCCACGGCGGACGGGATCAAGCTGTCGGGAGACCGCGGCGCCACCTGGGCGGAGATCACGGACTCGACCGGTGGGACGACGGCGCCGCACGTCGTCGGCCGGATCGCGAGCCAGTACGTCCTCGCCCTCGCCGCGAGCCCGGATGGGAGCCTGTGGGCGGCCCACCTGCGCGGGCTGGCGCGCTCGGCCGACGGCGGGCGCACGTGGAGCGAGTTCCCGGCGCCGTCGCCCTGCGATCCCGCCCGTTGCACGAACCGGATCCGTGCCCTCGCGTCCGACTCGGCCGGGGTCTGGGTGGGTACCGAACGGGGCCTGTACCGCTTCGACCCGGCGCGCGGCCTCTGGATGGACCGGCGGGGGCGCGCGAATTGCGGGCGCGGGCCGATCGTCAAGAAGTGCCGCGCCGACATTCCGCCCGTCCAGCGGCTGGACCGCGCGCCATACGGCGACGTGTACGCCGCCACCGCTGGGGGTGTGTTCCGCTACGACGACCCCCTGAGCATCTGCGATCCCGTGAAGATCGCCACCGCGTTCCTGCCCCTCTCGGCCGGCTGGTACGCGGTGGGTCGCCCCTCAGGCGTCGCCAGCTGCCGCTTCGACCAGGGGTTGACGCTCGTGGGCGTGACGTACCGCCCCCCGGCGGACACGAGCACGCAGGGGCTCAAGCACACGTGGTTCCAGCGGCCCATCGCCCTCGAGGACCAGGCGTACATCGATCAGACCTACCGCTACGGCTCGACCATGGGCGGGGCCTTCCAAGAGCATCAGGGCGTCGAGTTCAACGCTCCCGACGGCACCCCGGTGCACGCCATCGGCGACGGCGTCGTGGTGTTCGCCGGTCCGGCCGAAGCGGGGGCGCTGACGGTGGCCATCCGACATGACCGCACGCTGAAGGCGGACGGCGGACAGCGCTTTGTCTTCTCGACGTACTACCACAACTCCAAACTGCTCGCGGCGGTCGGCAGACGCGTCAAGGCGGGTGACGTGATCGCGCTGGTCGGCAATACGGGCCGGGCCACGAACGACCACCTGCACCTCGAGGTGCACGCGGCGCCGACGGACTCGGTGCCCCTCATCGTGGATCCGGGCGAGCGGTTCCCCCGCTACACGACGAACGCGGAGTTGTGGATCGCTCCGCTGCCCGGGACGGGCGTGGTCGCGGGTCAGGTGTGGGACGGCCGCGGGCAGCCCGCCCGACAGGTCCGCATCTTCGGCCTGACCAAGGCCGAGCCCCAGGAGACGCCGTTCTCCTACGTCGAGACCTACGGCGAGCGCGCCCACTCCGATCCGGCGTACCGGGAGCACTTCGCCGTCGGCGACGTGCCGCCCGGGGACTACACGCTGGCGCTCGTGGTGGACGGGGAGCGATCGAGCCAGCGCGTGCGCGTCGAGGCCAACAGCCTCACCTGGGTGGTGTTCGGCGGCCATGCACATTGAGCTGACGGAGCTGCTGCGCTGCCCGGAGCCGCACGAGCAGGATCCGCTCGTGCTCTCCACGGGCGAGATGGTGGGACGCATGGTGCGGACCGGGCTGGTCGGCTGCCCCGTCTGCCACAAAGAGTACCCGATCGTCAAGGGCGTGGTGCGGTTTTCGGGACGCGGGACGCGGGAAACGGGAAACGTGGGTGGGGTGGGGGGAACGGCTCCCGTTTCCCGTTTCCCGTCTCCCGCCGATCCCCAGACGATCCAGGCACTGCTCGATCTCTCGGGCCCGGGTGGCTACGTGGTGCTCGTGGGCAGTGCGACGCGGCATGCGGAAGGATTGGCCGGCCTGATGGGTGGCATCCACTTCGTGGGCACGAACCCGCCGCCGGACGCGGAGGAGCTGCCGGTGCTCAGCCTGGTCGAGTGCGCCACCATCGTCCCGCTGCGACAGTCCATCGCCCGCGGCGTCGTGGTGGGGGCAGAGCTGGCGCGGGCTCCGTGGATCGCGGAGGCGCAGCGGGTGCTGCTGCGGGGGAGGCGGCTCGTCATCGAGGACGCAGGCGCGGCGCTCCCCGACGGCGTCACCAAGCTGGCCGCCGGCCACGGCCTGCTGGTGGGCGAAAAGCGCTAGCCAACGGGGCTAGCCTTCGATGGTTGCGGCCGTGGGATCGACCGCCGCGTACACCCGGTCGATTAGCGCCTTGTAGTTCTGCTCCACCGCCCGGCGCTTGACCTTGAGGGTCGGGGTGAGCTCGCCGGAGTCGATCGTGAAGTCGCGCTCGATCAGGGCGACCTTCTTCGGCATCTCGAACTTCGCGAGGTCGCGCAGCATCCCCATGACCTCGCGCTCCACCTTCGCCTGCACGTCGGGTAGCGCGATCAACTCGCCACGCGACCGGGAGGCGAGCTTCCGCTCGCGCGCCCAGGGCTCGAGCTGGTCGTAGTTCGGCACCACGAGGATGATCGGGAACTTGCGCCGATCGCCGAGCACCACGGCGTTTGCCACGAACTTGTTGAGCTTCACCCGGTTCTCGATCGGCTGCGGGGCGACGTACTTGCCGCCCGCGGTCTTGATCAGGTCCTTCTTGCGGTCCGTGATCTTCAGGTAGCCCTCGCCGTCGAGCTCGCCGATGTCCCCGGTGTGGAACCACCCGTCGGAGTCGATCGCCTCCCGCGTGGCCTCGGGCTTGTTGTAATAGCCGCGCATCACGTTCGGCCCCTTGGCGAGGATCTCGCCGTCTGCCGCGATCTTGAGCTGCACGCCGGGAATGGCCGTGCCGACGCTGCCGAGCTTCGGGCGATCGGCGGGGTTCGTGGTGAGGACGGGCGACGTCTCCGTGAGCCCATACCCCTCGTAGACGGGCAGGCCCGCCGCGAAGAAGAACTTCGCAACCTCCGCCGAGAGCGGTGCGCTCCCCGACAGGAAGTACTTGATCCGCCCCCCGGTGCGCGCCCGCAGCTTCGAGAATACGAGCCGGTCCGCCAGCGCCCGCTTGAGCCGCAGCACCGCGGGAACGGGCAGCCCGGAGAGGGCGTAGCTCACGCACTCCTCGCCCGTCTTTTTCGCCCAGAAGAAGATCCGGCGCTTGAGTCCGCTCCCCGACAACGCGTTTTCCAGCACGCGGGCATACACCTTCTCGAACAGCCGCGGCACGGTGACCACGATCGTCGGGCGCACCTCGGCGAGATTCGTCGGCACGGCCTCGAACGACTCGGCGTAGTTCAGGATCACACCCGCCTTGAAGAGCGTGTAGTCCACCATTCGCTCGAAGATGTGCGCCAGCGGCAGCATCGCGAGGCACTCGTCCTGGGACGAGATGGGGATGACCTGCAGCGCGGCGTCGATGTTCGAGCAGATGTTGGCGTGGCTGAGCATGACGCCCTTGGGCTCGCCGGTGGTGCCGGAGGTATAGATCAGCGTCGCGAGATCCTCCGGCTGTGCGGCCAGGGCGTCGTGCCCGAACGTGGGATACCTCCCCTCCGCGGCCCGGCCCCGCTGCTCCAGCTCGGCGAGCGACATTGCCTGGCCCCGCTTCGCCTTCGGATCGAAGACGATGAGGTGCCTGAGCGTGGGCAGGGACGCCTGCACGGCGACGAGCTTCCCGGCCTGGTCGGCGGTCGAGCAGAAGGCCGCGACCGCTCCGGAGTCCCGCAGGATGTACTCGATCTGCCCCGCGGGGAGGGTGGGGTAGACCGGGACATCGGTGCACTGGGCGCACAGGCAGGCGAAGTCGGCCAGCATCCACTCGGGCCGGGACTCCGACACGATCGCCACCCGGTCTCCGGCGCGGATCCCGAGCTCCCGCAAACCGACGGCGATAGCCCGCACGCGCGCCTCCGCGTCCCGATGCGTGATGGATGTCCACACGCCGCCCACCTTGGACCGGAAGGCGGCGGGGCGTCCAGCGTGCCGCTCGACGGCGTCGAAGAACAGGCGCGGCAGCGTCCCCGTGCTCATGGCTGAACCACCACGACGAAGCTGACCGGAGAGCCGCGCACGGGGGTTCCCACGGCACGCGTGGCCGCCGCCTGCACCACGACGCTGTCCGGTGGCGTGCCGGGGAGGATCCGCACCTTCACCGCCGCGAGCCCCGCGCTCGTGACCACCGTGTCGGTCGTGACGAGCGCGTAGGCGGCATCGCTCGTGACCAGCGTGACCCGCCCGGCGCCCGAGGGATAGGTAGCGGTCAGGGCGAAGACGATGGGTCGGCCGGTGAGATTCACCGCGCCGGTGGCGGTCGTATCCTGCAGGAGCACGCCGAGGGAGTCGGAGAGGGAGTCTGGGGTGGAGAGGATCACGGTGTCGCGAACGAGTCCCGGCGGGAACACGGTATCGGCGGCGGCACGCACGCGAATCGTGAGCAGGTTGCTGCGCAGCGCGCCGGCCCGGGCCTGGAGGTGTCCGGTACCCGGTTGCGCGGCGGCGGTCACTCCGGTCGTGCTGTCCACGACCTCGAGTACCGCCGCGACGTCCACGGTGGCCCAGACGATGTCGGCGGACACGGCGTGGCCCCGGCCGTCGAGGGCGCGCGCCTGGGGGCGGAGCGTGTCGAGCTCTTCCACGCTGTCCGGCGCGGCCACCTCGATCGCGACAAGCTGGTTGAAGTCGGGCCCGAGCTTCCCGCACGCCGCGGCCACCGCCAGGGCGAGCGCCACCGCGCCCGCCCCGCGCGGGGCCCACCGGGTCACGGCGCCTCCGCCGACACCGCCTCCGGGGGCCCGCCGGACGAGCCGAGGTCGCGCAGGGCCTGCGTGGCGTGCTCGATCCACTTCTGCGCGTCGGGCCCCCGGGGCGGATGTGCCAGGAAGGCCCGGAGGTGCTGGGTTGCGCCGTCGGGGTCGCCGCGCTTCAAGAGCAGGAAGGCGAGCCCGTAGTGGGCGCCCGCCAGCCCGTTGTCGAGCTCCAGGGCCCGCCGGTAGTGCCGGATCGCCTCGTCGAGGCGCCGCGTCTTCGTG
Source organism: Gemmatimonadota bacterium (assembly GCA_003221995.1). Taxonomy (GTDB): domain Bacteria; phylum Gemmatimonadota; class Gemmatimonadetes; order Gemmatimonadales; family GWC2-71-9; genus AG29. The sequence goes on from QHUR01000080.1 coordinate 5,102, forward strand.
AACGCGATCGCCATGTTCTGCAGAATACGGGCGTCGTTGGGATGGTCGCGCAGCGCCAGCCGGTAGGAGGTGAGCGCCGCCTCGTAGTCGCCCTGGCGCTCGAGCGCGAGCGCCTCGTTCAGGTAGTCGAGGCGCTGGGGTTTGAGCTCATCGCCCGATGAGCCGCCGAAGAGGCGGCGCCAGAAACCCATGCGCCGAAAATAGCTTGCGGCTGCGGACGTTCGCAATGTAGCTTCTCAGCCATGTCCCCCGCACCGCTCCGTCCCACGCCGCAGAACGTGCGCACGACTCGGAAGCCCCCCCGCGGCGTGCTCCAAGTGGATTGGCCGTTCTTCGGCGAGCTGTGCCGGGCGCTGGCCCTGAAGATCTTCCGCGACTACGACCCCGAGCTCGTGATCGGGATCGCCAAGGCCGGGGCGATCCCGGGCTCCGTGGTCGCGAGCATCCTGCAGCGTGACTTCGCGTCCATGACCATCACCCGCGAGGCGGGCGGGTCGCGGCCCGTCGTGATCGCGGGCCCGCCGCGCCTCGTGGCCGGGCGGCGCGTGCTGATCGTGGACGAGACGTGCGACACGGGCGACACGATGAAGCTCGCGCTCGCGGCGGTGCGCGAGCTCCAGCCCGCGGCCGTCAAGACCGCCGTCTCATTCCGCACCGGCGACTTCAAGCCGGACTTCTACGCCCTCGAAAGCGAGAACTTCATCATCCTTCCCTGGGACCGCGAGGTGATCGTGGGCGGGGAGATCGTGATGCGGCCCGACTACGCGGAGAAGTTGCGGGACCTCGCGGAGTGAAGGACCGTTTGCTCGACGCGCTGCGGGCCTCGCGCGCCGACTACACCGAAATCCGCGTCGAACGCACCTGGACCTCGTCGGTCACGTACCGCGGGCGGCGGCTCGAGTCCGCCACGGCGAGCGAGGACCAGGGCGGCTGCGTGCGCGCGCTGCACCGGGGATGCGGCTGGGGCGTCGCCTCCTTCACCTCGCTGGAGCGACTCCCCGCGATGGTCGGCCGCGCGAGCGAGCTGTCGCGCGCGATCCGGGTGGACGACCCTATCCGTCTGGCCGACGTGCCGCCCCACGAGGCTGACGCCCTGCTCGACCTGGACGGGGACGTGCGCGGCGTGCCGCTCGCCGAGAAGAAGCGGCTCATCGAGGCCTACAACGGCGAGATGCTCGCGGTCAGCGACCGTGTCGTGGACACCCTCGCGACCTACGGCGACGAGGTCACCGAGTACTGGTTCGTGAGCTCCGCGGGAACGGTGCTGCACGAGGTGCGGCCCGAGATCACGCTGTCCGGGACGGCGGTAGCGCGCCGCAACGGAACGATCGAAAAGGGACTCGAGTCCATCGGACTGCGTCGCGGTTGGCGCGGGGCCCAGGACCGGGGCGCGGGCTTCCGCGCGGCCGCGGAGCGCGCGGTCGCGCTGCTCGACGCGCCCGGGGTGAAGGGAGGCCGCTACCCGGTCGTGCTCGATCCCGAGCTCGCCGGCGTGTTCATCCACGAGGCGTTCGGCCATCTCTCGGAAGCGGACTTCATCTACGAGAATCCGCAGGCGCGGGAGATGATGACGCTGGGCCGGCGCTTCGGCCGGCCCGTGCTCAACGTGGGCGACAACGGCGCCGCGCCCGGCCTGCGCGGCACGCTGCCGTTCGACGACGAGGGCACGCCCACGCAGGATACGCCGCTCATCCGCGAGGGGGTGCTGGTCGGCCGCCTGCACTCGCGGGAGACCGCGGCCCGGCTGGGCGAGCGACCGACGGGGAACGCGCGCGCACTGTCGTTCCGCCACGCGCCGATCGTGCGCATGACCAACACGTACATCGGGAACGGGCGGGGGACGTTCGAGGATCTGATCCGGGACGTCAAGCTCGGCGTCTACGCCTGCAGCGCCTTCGGCGGTCAGACGCTGCTCGAGAACTTCTCCTTCACCGCAGCCTACGGGCGCATGATCCGCGACGGCCATCCGGCGGAGCTGGTCAAGGACGTCGTGCTCGCGGGGAACCTCTTCCAGACGCTCGACCGAATCGAGCGCATCGCCGGCGACTTCCGCTGGAACCAGATGGGCGGCGGCTGCGGCAAGGCCGGCCAGGGGCCGCTCCCCGTGACCGAGGGTGCGCCCCACGTCCGCATCGAGGAGGCGTTGGTCGGGGGCGACGTCCCGGCGTGATCGAGCGGCTGCTCGACGAGGCCCGGCGCCGCGCTCGCGGCGCGGACGCGATTTGGCGCCGCGTCGAGAGTACCTCCGTGTCGTTCGACTGGGGCCGCCTCAAGGCGGCAGGGGCGACGGAGGAGGCGGGCATCGGCCTCCGCGTGGTGAAGGACGGTCGCGTGGGCACCGCGGGGACGACGGCCGTCGTGGCCGCGGGCGAGCTGGTCGACCGCGCCCTCGCGTCGGCCGATCTCGGTGCCACGGTCGAGCTGGCGCTGCCCGCGGCCGCCCCCCTCCCCGACGTCCCCACGCACTCGGACCGCGCCGCCGGCGCCTCGCTCGACGACCTGATCGCGATCGGCCGCGCGCTGCTCGAGCGCCTCACGCGCGACGGGTGCCAGGTGAGCGTCGCGATCGGGCGCGACGTCTCCGAGACGCGCGTCGCGAACACGGCGGGCGCCCACGCTGCCTACCGGACGACCGCCGTGAGCGTGAGCGCCGAGATCTGGCGCTTCGCCGGCGACGACGTGCTGATGATCGGGGACGGCTGGGACGGCTGCGACCTGCCGCCCGAGGACCGCCTCGACGCGCTCGTGCGGTCGATCACGGACCGCCTGGAGCGCGCACTGCGCATCGTCGAGCCGCCCGAGGGCGCGCTGCCCGTGGTGTTCACGCCGCCGGGACTCGCCGCCATCCTCCTGCCCGTCACTCAGGCGCTCTCCGGGAAGGCCGTGCTGCAGGGGATCTCGCCGCTCGTCGGGAGGGTCGGGGAGGAGGTGTTCGATCCCCGGTTCTCGGTCACGGACGACCCGCTCCGGTCCGGGCGCGCCGCGTCGCGGCCCATCGACGACGAGTGCGTGCCGTCGGCCCCGTTGCCGCTCGTCACGCGCGGCAGCGTGCGCAGCTTCATCTACGATCTCGAGACCGCGGCGCGCGCCAACACGCAGAGCACGGGGCACGGGCAGCGCGGGATTTTCTCCAAACCGGTGCCGGGATACACGAACATCATCATCGGGGAAGAGGCAAGGGGGAAAGGGGAAGCGGTGGGCGAGCTCGGGGGTGGCCTGCTCGGCGACATGCAGGACGGCTTGGTCGTGGACGAGCTGATCGGCGTGGGGCAGGGGAACGTGATCAGCGGGGCGTTCAGCCATCCGGTGGCCCTCGCGTATCGCGTCGAGCGCGGCGAGATCACCGGTCGCGTCAAGGACGCCGCCGTGGCGGGGAACGCGTACGAGCTATTGAAGAAGATCGGCGGGTTCGGGAATGACGACCGGTGGTACGGGGCGCGCCACGCGCCGTCGCTGCTGCTCGAAGGCGTGTCCGTGGCGCGACGCTAGCGCGCTACCTCCCTCCCAGCACCTCCTCGTAGCCCCTACCCCGCATCATCTGATCGTAGACGAGGTTCAGCGTTTCCGGCGCCGCCGAAAGAAAGCGGCAGCGCGGGTCGTTGCGGCTGCGGCACTCCACCTCCATCACCGCGACCGTCTCTCCCGAAAGCCGGCCCAGGAAGTCGGCCAGCATCCCGGACGTGAAAAAGCACATCGGGGTCTCAGTCGTGCCGGGCTCGGCCTCGGCCCAGTCGCGCGAGTCCACGGCGAGCGCGGGGCCAAGCGCGGCAACCGTGACGGCGCCCCAGCCGGCCGCCTGGAAGAAGGCGGAGAGCACGTCGTTGAGCTGGGCGGCATCGAGGTCCTCGGGTCGGGCGACTCCGGCCTCCCCCGGGAGCCACGTTTGGAAGGCGCGGTAGACGCCCTCGCCGGCGGCGAACCCCGCTTGCTGGAGGATGGTGACCGCGTGGTCCGGGGCGTGGCGCAGCAGGCCTTCGCGCAGCTGCCGCAGCGCGCCGCGACCGATGGTCATTCCGTCTGCTGCGGCGCTCCGGATGGCGGTCATATGGGACGCCAACTTAGGGTTGCGCCTGCACGCGGCGCAAGAGTTCCGCCTCGTCGATCACCGGGACGCCAAGCGCCTTCGCCTTCGCGAGCTTCGAGCCGGCATCGGCGCCGGCCACCACCGCGGCGGTCTGCTTCGACACGCCGTCCGTGACGTGGCCCCCCGCGGCCTCGATCACCTCGGTCGCCCGGGCGCGCGACAGGGTCGGGAGCGTTCCGGTGATCACGTAGGTCCGCCCCGCGAGCGGCCCCCTTCCTTCGGTCGCGACCGGCTCCGTCATGTTGAGGCCAAGCTGCTCCAGCCGGTCGATCAGCCGGCGGTTCTTGGGCTCGGCGAAGAACCCGGCCACCGCGGCGGCGATCGCTTCGCCGATGCCGCGAATCTGATTGATCTCGTCGGCCGAGGCCTTGGCGAGCGCCTCCATCTTCCCGAAGTGGCGGGCGAGCGGCCTCGCCCCTTGCGCCCCGACGTGCCGGATCCCGAGGGCGAAGAGCAAGGTCGACAGCGGCTGCCGCTTGGACGCCTGGATCGCGGCGACGAGCTGCCCCGCCGACTTCTCCGCAAACCCTTCGAGCGTAAGCAGCTGCATCGGCGTGATCTCGTAGAGGTCGGCGACGTCCCTGATGAGCTTCGCATCCAGCAGCGCCTTCACCCGCTCGGGGCCGAGCCCCCGGATGTCCATGGCCCCGCGCGATGCGAAGTGGACGATGCTCTCGAACACGCGACCCGGGCAGGAGACGTTGGGACAGTACACCATCACTTCGTCCGGAGGGCGCTCGACTTTCGACCTGCAGACGGGGCACCGGTCGGGCGGCTGATACGGCTTGCCCCGCCGCGCGCCCTTCTTGATCACCGGGCCCAGCACCTGGGGGATCACCTCGCCCGCCCGGGTGACCTCGACGAGGTCGCCTTCCCTGATGTCCTTGGCCTTGATCAGCTCGAAGTTGTGGAGCGTGGCCGTCGACACCGTCACGCCCCCGATTTCGACCGGCTCGAGCACCGCGTAGGGGTTGAGCGCGCCGGTGCGGCCTACGTTGATACGGATTTCCTTGAGCGTCGTGACCTGGACCTCGGGGGCGAACTTGCGCGCGATGGCCCAGCGCGGCTCGCGGTCCCCCACCGTGCCCAGCTCGCGGTGCAGGGCGAGCGGATTCACCTTCACCACGACGCCGTCGGCGCCGTAGTCGAGCCCGTCGAGCAGCGGTTCGAGCTTCGCGATCTCCCGGTTGGCGGCGGCGAGGTCGGGCGTCAGCGTGTGGCGGGACTCGACGGGAAAGCCCCAGGCAGCGAGCTGCAGCAGCAGGTCGTGCTGGGTGGCAACCGGGAGCTTCTGGCCGGGTGCCTCGACGTGGAAGCAGAAGATCCGCAGGCCGCGACTGCGCGTGACTTTGGGATCGAGCTGGCGCAGCGCGCCCGCCGCGGCGTTCCGCGGGTTGGCGAACGGCGGGTCGCCGGCTTGCGCCCGCTCCGCGTTCAGCTTCTGGAACCGGGACTTCGAGAGATAGACCTCGCCGCGCACCTCCATGCGCTCCGGCCAGCCGCTCCCTTGGAGGCGCAGCGGCACGTCGAGGACGGTGCGCAGGTTGGCGGTGACGTCCTCGCCCTCCACACCGTTGCCCCGGGTCGCTCCCGTGACGAAGAGGCCGTGCTCGTAGGTAAGGCTCACGGCCGCGCCGTCGATTTTCACCTCGAGCGTGTAGCCCGCCTGCCGCACCTCGGGCACGAGGCGGGCGTTCCGCTCCTCCCACTCGCCGAGCTCGGCCTCGTTGAAGGCGTTGGCGAGGGACAACATGGGGACGACGTGGCGGTGCTTGCGGAAGGCCGGCGCGGGCTCGGCGCCCACGCGGCCGGTGGGACTGTCTGGCGTGCGGAGCTCGGGGTGCGCCGCTTCGAGGGCCTGCAGCTCGCGGAAGAGGCGGTCGTACTCGGCGTCCGAGATCTCGGGCTGGTCGAGCGCGTAGTAGGCGTGGTTCGCCCGCTCGATGAGCCGCCGCAGCTCGGCGGCCCGGGCCGCCGGGGTGGTCACCGGCCCTTGGCTTCTTCCTGAATGACGGCGAGCGCGACACCCACCAGCCGGTCCAGCTCCCCCGTGCTGGCGTGGGACAGCAGCCCCTCGGCCCAGGGCCCTTCTCTCTCCCCGAAGGCACCGAGCAGCCGCCGCAGGAAGGCGAGCAGCGCCACGCGCTCGAGCTCCATGCGCCGCATCGCCTCGTCGGTGTCGCGGTGGCGCTGCGCCAGGCGCTCGTAGCGGTGGGCGTTGCGGAGCGCCTGGGCCGTGAGCGAGGCGACGACCTGCACGAAGCCGACATCCTCGTCGGAAAAGGTGGGGCCGTCGCGGAACGTGCGGAGGAAGATCGCGCCGATGGCTGCCGAGCGCCACGTGATCGGGACGACGGTGATCGACTTCACACGGCGGTTGATGAGCTCGCCCTTCACGTGCTTCAAGCTCGGGTCGTTCGCCGCGTCCGGAATGAACACGGTCTCGCCGGTCTGCATCGCCCGCTTCAGCTCGGGATAGCGCTCGAGATCCACGACGTAGTTGCGGATGGTGGGGTCCTCGTACGAGGCGACGAGGCGCACGGACTTGCCGCCGCGTTCGGCGAGGAAGATCGAGCAGCGGTCGAGCCCGAAGGTCTCGCCGAGCTTGCGCGCGATCCCCTGCAGGATGTCGATGAAGTGCAGCGAGGTGGAGACTTCCTTCAGGATCTCGATCACGGCGAGGAGGTGCTTGCGCTCGCGTTCCAGCTCCGCCACCTGCGCGGCGAGACGCTCCGCCTCGGCGGCCGTGAGGGCCGTGGGGATGGTCATGGCATAGTTTGCCCGTGGACCGGACGGTGCGTCAAGCCGCACGGCGTTGCCGCCGTGTACGACGCGCGGTAGCTTCGGAGCCGATGCGTATGGGACTGCTCACGACGCTGCTCGTCCTCGCGGGCGGCGGACTCGCCGCGCAGGCCCGGGCCTCGGGCGCACCGCCGATCGGCGGCTGGCGCGTCGTGCCCGAGCTGCCGGGCATGGGCCGGGCCGTGGACACCGCGGCGGTCGCGGCGCGGCGACTGGCGCTGTGGCGATCCCTTGACCACGGCGTCGTCCTCATTCCGGCGGGGCACGAGCGCGACGTGGAGCGCGACTACATCCAGGACAACGACTTCCGCCAGAACAACACGTTCTTCTACTTCACGGAGCTCGAGACGCAGGACGCGTGGATCGTGATGACCGCGCGCGGGCCCGACTCGGTCGAGACCGCCCTGTTCCTGCCGCCGCGCAATCCCGCCCGCGAGCGCTGGACGGGACTGCGACTCGGCCCCGACAGCACGGCGGGCGACTGTCCGGGATGCCGATCGTGTTGCCGACCGATTCGCTCGAGGGCCGGCTGCGACTGGTGCAATCGCGCGTGCCGGGGCCCGTGTACGTGCCGCTGGACGACGCGACGCGCGAGGAGCGCCGCGTCGTGGACCTGGTCTTCGCGGGCCGCGACGTGCGCAATCTCCGCCCCGTCGCCGACTCGCTGCGCATGGTGAAGGACGCCGACGAGCTGACACGCCTGCGCACGGCCGTCGACATCAGCGTCGCCGGCCACGTCGCGGCGATGCAGGCGGCCCGCCCGGGCATGTACGAATACGAGATCGAGGCCGTGCTCGAGGCCGGGTTCCGCAAGAACGGCGCCGACCGCGTGGGCTATCCGTCGATCGTCGGCAGCGGCCCGAACTCGACCACGCTGCACTACGACGTCAACCGCCGGCAGACGCGCGACGGGGACCTGGTCGTCATGGACGCCGGCGCCGAGTGGGGGCAGTACACCGCGGACGTCACGCGAACGTTCCCGGTGAACGGGAAATTCACACCGCGTCAGAAGGCGATCTACGACCTCGTGCTCGCCACCCAGCGGACCGCCTTCGACTCGGTGCGCCCCGGCGTCACGCTGCGCGACCTCGACCGGATCGCGCGGACGTACATGCGGGACCACTCGGGCACGCTGTGCGGAGACCGCACCTGCGACACGTACTTCATCCACGGCCTGGGGCACCACCTCGGCATGGACGTGCACGACGTGAACGTCCCCGGGCGCCAGCGGCTCGAGCCGGGCATGGTGTTCACGATCGAGCCCGGGATCTACCTGCCGCAGGAGAGCCTGGGGGTGCGGATCGAAGACGATGTGCTGCTCACCGCGGCGGGCGCCGAGTGGCTGTCGGACAAGGCGCCGCGCACCACCGACGAGATCGAGCGCCTGATGCGGCGGCGCTAGGTCCTGTCTTTCTCGCCCGCGATGTCCTTCAGATCCAGCACCGCGTCCTCTTTGTACTCGTGATCGAGCACGTCCGCGAGAGGCAGGGCGGCGATGGCGGTCAGCTGCCCCCGGGCGGCGGAGAACTTGCCCACGTCCATGTACACCTCCGCCAGCTCGAGCCGATGGAAGATGTTGCCGGGCTTCCAGGCGACCGCCTTCTCGAGGTAGCGCTGCGCGTCCGCCCAGTTGGCCTTGTCCATGAACCCGGCGCCGAACAGCGCCTTGGCGAAGAACCGCTGGATACCGGACAGCCGCTTGATCTCCGCGTTCCACGAGCCCAGCACGTGATAGGCGCCGTCGTGGGTCGAGTCGAGCTCCACCGCCTTGATCGCTTCGTCGTAGATGATGCGGGCGAAGCGGACTCGCTCTTTCCCGCCCCGCGTGAGCGACAGGCGGCCCAGCGCGTTCGCGATCATGAAGTGCCCGTCCGCGCCGTGGGGGTTGGCCCGCACCGCCGCTTCGGCGAGCGCACGCGCCTGCATGTACAAGCTGTCGCGTCGCTGCTTGAGCGAGTCCGCCTCGCTTTCGATCTGCTTCGCGATGTCGACGAGCGAGCGCGCCGCCTTCCACAGGCCCTCGTAGCTCGTGGAGTCGAGCGCCAGGGCGGCGCGATAGTGGCGCAGCGCGGTCTCGGGATCGAGCGCCCCCGTCGCCGTGTCCCCGAGCGCGATGTGGCGCGCCGCGGTCTCGCGGGTCTGGGCCGGCGAGGGTCGGGGCGCCGCGAGCAGGGCACACGCCAGCCAGAGGAGCGGCGGGCCAAGGCGCATCAAGGTCTCCACGAGGAGGGGGGCCGCTAATGTTCGTTGTACCCCTGATCGAACGCAAGCGCGACGGCGGCGCCCTGACCCCCGAAGAATGGTCCGCCCTCGTCGCGGCCTACACGGCAGGGCGCGTGCCCGATTACCAGATGTCGGCCCTGCTCATGGCGGTCTACTTCCGCGGGCTCGAGCGGCCGGAGCTCGCGGCCCTGACCGACGCGATGCTCGCGTCGGGGCAGCGCCTCGCGTTCGACGGGTGGGCCACGCCGCGCATCGACAAGCATTCCACGGGCGGGGTCGGGGACAAGGTGTCGCTCGTGCTCGCCCCGCTCATCTCCGCCTGCGGCGTCGCCGTGCCGATGATGTCCGGCCGGGGACTCGGGCACACGGGGGGGACGCTCGACAAGCTGGAGGCGATCCCCGGCTTCCGCACCCGCCTGTCCCTGGCCGAGACCAAGGCGCAGGTCATGAAGGTGTTATGCGCCATGATCGGCCAGACCCCGGAGATCGCGCCGGCCGACGGGAAGCTGTACGCCCTGCGCGACGTCACCGGGACGGTGGAGGCGATTCCACTCATCGCCGCCAGCATCATGTCCAAGAAGCTCGCGGAGGGGCTCACCGGCCTCGTGATCGACGTGAAGCGGGGCGGCGGCGCCTTCCTTCCCGCCCTCGAAGACGGCCTGGAGCTCGCGCGCACGATGATCGCGCTGGGGGAGGATCGCGGCTGCCCCACGGTCGCGCTGCTCACCGCGATGGACCGCCCGCTGGGCCGCGCCTGCGGCAACTCGCTCGAGACGGAAGAGGCAATCCTCGCGCTGCGCGGCGAAGGCCCGGCGGACCTGATGGAGGTGACCTACGCCCTCGGGGTCGAGATGCTCCTCGCCGCCGGCCTCGAGAAGAGCACCAAGCAGGCGCGCAACAAGCTCGAAGGCGTGCTCGGCGCGGGCCTGGCCGCCGAGAAGTTCGAGCAGGTGATCGAGGCGCAGGGTGGCAACCCCAGGGCGGTCGAGGACCCCTCGGTGCTGCCGCAGGCACAGGCGGTGGAGGTCTTCGCGGCCCGGGAGACCGGGGTGGTGACGCGGGTCGAGCCGCGCACCATCGGCCGGGCCATCGTCGCCATGGGCGGCGGGCGCCGCCAGGTGGACGACGTCATCGACCCGAGCGTCGGCTTCGTCATCACCGTGAAGCCGGGGGACAAGGTGCTCGCGGGCGAGCCCATCGCCTCCGTGTTCGCGAAAGACGCGGCAGGGGTGAAGCTCGGGTTCGAGGGACTGGAGCGCGCGATCGAAGTGGGGGACCGGCTCGCCGACAAGCCGCTGCCGCTCGTCTCTCATCGGGTGACGAAGGACGGGATCGAAGAACTAACGGCCGGTAGAAAGCCGGTGAAAGGCCGGGGAAGGGGGAAGGGGGAACGGTAAACCGGCCTCTTCCCGATCGTTTACTCGCCGGCGACGCGATCCAGGATCTCCCTCAGCTCTTCGAGATTGAACGGCTTGCGGAGCACCGGGCGCTCGGAGCGCTGCAGGGCGTCGCGGGTCCGGGCGGAGATCGAGTCCCCCGTGGTGAACACGACGTGGTGATCGAGGCCCCGGCCCTCGAGTCGCAGCGCCTCGAACAGGTCGAACCCCGTGTGCGCCTCGTCGAGGTGCACGTCCACGAGCAGCGCGTCGTAGCGCGCCCGCTCGGCGAGGTGGCGCAGCGCGTCCTCGAACCCGGCGGCGCTCGTGACCCGGTGGCCCAGGCGTTGGGCCATCAGCTCCATACCGCGGCGCACGCTCCCCTCGTCCTCGACGATGAGGACCGAGAGCGGCCGCGCCGGGCCGCGGAACCCCGCCCGGTCGGGCTCCGCTGGGGGCGCGGCCACCGTGGGTAGCTCTACGCTCAAGCGTGCCCCACCCCCCTCGAGGTTGTGCATGTACAGCCGGCCGCCCATCGCCTTCACGATCCCGAGGCTGATCGCGAGCCCCAGGCCGGTGCCCGCGTCTCCCTTCGTGGTGAAGAACGGCTCGAAGATCCGGTCGAGCAGCTCAGGAGGCACTCCCGGCCCTGTATCCTCGAACACGAGCCCGACGTGATCGTCGAGGCGGCGCGCGTAGACGGAGAGCTTGCCGGGGCGGCCGGTCTGCTCGATCGCCTGCTGGGCGTTGACCACGGCGTTGAGCACGACCTGCTGCAATTCCTGCGGATCACCCGTGACGTCCGGCAGGTCGGCCGGCAGGGTCACTTCGACCTTGACGCGGGCCTTCTTGAGGGCGTTGCGTTGCAGGGCGAGCACCCGCTCCACGACCTCGAGCAGGTCCACGGGCTGGCGCACGCGCGCCCGCTGGCGCGCGAAGTCGAGCAGCGTCTGCACCACCCGCCCCGCTCGCATCGCCTCCGTATGGATCAGCTGGCCGCTCTCCTTGAGGTCTGGATCCTGCGCGCCGGTCGCGAGTAGCTCCGCGAAGGCCGCGATCGCGGCGAGGGGGTTGTTCAGCTCGTGGGCGACGCCGGACACGAGCGCGCCGAGCTGCGCCAGCCGGTCCGCCTTGAAGAGCTTCTGCTGCAGCAGCACCTCGCGCGATACGTCGGTCGCGAAGAAGAGGAGCTTGGCCGCCGCGTCCTCGGGATCCACGTTGTCGATCACCGCCTCCACCTCACGCGCCGACTCCCCCGCGAACTCGAGGCTCAGCCGGAACTCCTGGCGGTGGGTGACGGCGTCGCGCAGCGCCTTCCCGAAGGCGGCGCGCTGATCCGGCATCGCCCAATCCGTGAGCGCCCGCCCGTGCAGGGCCGGCGGGTGCGGCACGCCGAGCAACGCTGCGGCTTCGGGATTCGCGTCGAGAATCTGGCCGTCCACGGTGAGCACCAATGCGGGCCCGGGAAGCGCCGTGAACAGCTGCTTGTAGAGCCGCCGCTCCGTCTCGACCGCCGTCAGAAGGTGTCCAGCATGGGAGTCCTGCGCCACGTCCGGCGGCATCTGTCGGAACAGCAGCACCAGGTGGTTGCGGGGCCCCCGCGTGGCGCGGGCGTCGAACACCATACCCTGGAGGTCGCTACCCCGCCCCGGGGCGACGAACGAGCGCGGCACGCCGTCCTGGAGGACCTCGTGGAGCACGCGCTCGACCGTGCCGGTGCGCGCCGCCGGGAACGCGACCCAGAAGTTCTGGCCCAACATCCGGTCGGGAGGGATGCCGGTGAGATGAGCGGCGGGCGCGCTCCATTCGGTGATCGTCCAATCGGGGGCGATCACCGCCACGCCTACATCCAGACCGTCGAGCAGCGCCCGCGGATCCAGGGCCACGTTCCCTCCTCCCGCAAAAACGAACGGCCCCGATGGCCGATCGCGGGCGCAACGGGGCCTAACACCTCAACTTAGTTCGGTTTGCTGAGTCCTACGTATAGAGCGGCGGCTGGGGAAGTCAATAGGGATGGGGTGTGGCGGGGACGCCACAAGTGATTGATATCACATAACTTCCGGCACCGTTTCGGGCGGCGGTTCACACGTCGAGGTTGCGCACGAACTTCGCGTTCTCCTCGATGAAGCGCCGGCGCGGCTCGACCTCATCGCCCATCAATGTTTCGAACAGTTGCGAGGCCTCGAGCGCGTCCTCCATCGTGACCTTGAGCAGTGTGCGCTTGGAGGGGTCCATCGTGGTGTCACGGAGCTGCTCGGGGTTCATCTCGCCCAGCCCCTTGTAGCGCTGCACCAGGATGTTGCCGCGCCCCTCACTGCCGTTCGAGAGGCGCTTGATGTAGGAGTCCCGCTCCTTCTCGTCGTACGCGTAGTACTCCTCTTTGCCTTTGGCCACGCGGTACAACGGCGGCTGGGCGATGTAGATGTAGCCCACGTCGATGAGCTCCTTCATCTGCCGATAGAAGAACGTCAGCAGCAGCGTGCGGATGTGGGCTCCGTCCACGTCGGCGTCGGTCATGATGATGACCTTGTGATAGCGGGCTTCGTCGATGGTGAAGTCCTCGCCCACGCCGGTCCCGATCGCCGTGATCATGGTCCGGATTTCCTCGTTGGAGAGGATCTTCTCGATCCGGGCCTTCTCGACGTTGAGGATCTTGCCGCGCAGCGGCAGGATCGCCTGGAAGCTGCGGTCGCGGCCCTGTTTCGCGGAGCCGCCCGCGGAGTCACCCTCGACGAGGAACAGCTCGCACAGCCTGGGGTCGTTGAGGGCGCAGTCGGCCAGCTTGCCGGGGAGCAGGCCGCCCTCGAGGCCGCTCCGTTTGCGCACCAGCTCGCGCGCCTTGCGGGCGGCCTCGCGGGCGCGCGCGGCGCTGAGCGCCTTGGCGATGACGGTGCGCGCCACGCTCGGGTTCTTGTCGAAGAACTCCGCCAGCGCGTCGTTCACGACGCTCTTGACGATGCCCTCGACCTCGGAGTTCCCGAGCTTGGTCTTCGTCTGTCCCTCGAACTGCGGCTGCTTCACCTTCACGTGCAGCACGCAGTTCAGGCCCTCGCGCACGTCGTCTCCCGTGAGGGTGAACTCTTCCTTCTTGAGGAGGCCGTCCTTCTTGGCCCACTCGTTGATCGTGCGGGTGAGCGCCGACTTGAAGCCGGTGAGATGCGTTCCGCCTTCGTGCGTGTTGATGTTGTTGACGAAGGTGAACGTGTTCTCGCTGTACTGGTCGTCGTACTGCAGGGCTCCTTCGACCTCGGTGCCGTCCCGCGCCGCCTCGAACACGATGGGCTTGGGATGCAGCACCTTGCGGTTGCCGAGCACCCACTTCACGAACTCCGCGAGCCCGCCCTTGTAGTGGAACGTCTCCTCGCGCTGCTGCCCCTTGCGCTCGTCCTTGAGCGTGATGGTGAGGCCCTTGTTCAGGAAGGCGAGCTCCCGCAACCGGTTGGCGATGGTGCCGTAGTCGAAGCGCGTCTCCGTGAAGATCTCGGTGTCGGGCTTGAACCACACGGTGGTCCCCGTGCCCTTCGCCTTACCGACGATCTCGAGCCGCTTCTTGGTGTCGCCCCGCTCGAACGCCATGTGGTGGCGCTTCCCGTCCCGGTCCACCCACACCTCGAGTTGCTCCGAGAGCGCGTTCACCACCGATACGCCCACGCCGTGCAGCCCGCCCGAGACCTTGTAGGTCGTCTTGTCGAACTTGCCGCCGGCGTGCAGCAGCGTGAGCGCCACCTCGACCCCCGGCTTCTTCTCGGTCTTGTGGAGATCGACGGGGATGCCGCGCCCGTTGTCCACGACGGTGATCGAGTTGTCAGGATGGATCGTGACGTCGATGCGGGTGCAGTAACCCGCGAGCGCCTCGTCCACCGAGTTGTCCACGACCTCGTAGACGAGGTGATGCAGCCCCCGGCCCGAGACCGCGCCGATGTACATCGCCGGGCGGCGCCGCACCGCCTCCAGGCCCTTGAGGACCTGGATCGAGTCGGCCTGGTAGCCGCCGTTGGCCTTGTCCTTGGGTGCCGCCGGTTTTGCCTTGGCCATACGCCCTAACGTTGGAGAAGCCAGCGAATCGTCTTGATGCGTCCCGGACCGCGCCCCGCGTTGATGCGGGCCATGATCTCCGGGGTCATGAGCTGCAGCTCGTTCATCCACGCGCTCGTAACGACACGCACGAACAGGGTGCCGTCCGGGCTGACGCTTTCGGGGCTCGCCACCGCGGCGATCTGGGGGCCGACGAGGTCCGGCCACTCGGGGATGACCTGGGCCTGGCCCAGCCGTTTGCCGAGGCCCGACCGCGCCAGATAGCCGCGCAGTGCTTCGCCGACGGCGACCGGAAATCGCTGTTTGCGCTCGCTCATGGGGCCCTTCACTAGAAGCGCCACGGGACGTTCCGTGGCGCGCCGCGGCGGGGCCGCGAGAGCCTCAGACAACCCCCCCAAAATACCCAGAAGTTGTTGTCAGCGCAAGAGTTACTAAGTCGTTGTCGGGCCTCAGCGCCCCTCGAACCTGGGGGCCCGCTTCGCCAGAAACGCCCCCAATCCCTCCTTCATGTCGTGCGTGGCCGCGAGTAGGCCGAAGTGGTTCGCCTCGAGCAGCAAGCCCTCGTCGAGCGACATCTCGAGCCCCTGGTCCACGGCTTCCAGCGCCAGCCGGACCGCGAGCGGTCCCATGGCAAGGATGCCGCGCAGCAGCTTCTCCGCTTCCGGGAGCAGCTCGGCCGCGGGGACGACCTTGTTGACGAGGCCGATGCGGTGGGCCTCCCGGGCGTCGATCGTCTCGCCCGTGAGGATCAGCTGCAACGCGACGCCCTTGCCGACGAGGCGCGGCAGGCGCTGGGTCCCGCCATAGCCGGGTGCGATGCCGAGCTTCACCTCGGGCTGGCCGAACTTGGCGTGCTCACTCGCGATGCGCAGGTGGCAGGCCATCGCGAGCTCGCACCCGCCGCCCAGCGCGAAGCCGTTCACCGCCGCGATCACCGGCTTCCCACACGTCTCGAGCCGCCGCAGCACGGCCTGGCCGCGCAGCGCGCGGGCCTTACCGTCGAACGGGCCTTGCTGGGCGAGGTCTCCGATGTCGGCCCCCGCCACGAAGGCCTTGGGGCCGGCCCCGGTGAGGATCGCTCCGCGGATATCGTCGTCCGTGGCCAGGCGCTCGGCCACGTCGGCGAGCTCCGCCATCACCTGGTCGTTCAGCGCGTTGAGCTTGTCGGGACGGTTGATGGTGATCACCGCCACTCCGTCCCGAACCTCGAACAGCAGGGTTTGGTAGGTCATGGGCCAGAATCCTATACCAAGGCGTGGGGAGTGGGGAGTGGTTCTATCCGGCGCGCACCGGGCTCGCGGAGCGCACCGTCACGTACTACTCCCCACTCCCCACTCCCCACGTAGCTTAGAACGCATGCCCGTCCAAGCCATCGCCTGGACGCCGAGCGGTGCCGTGCGCATCGTGGACCAGCGCGCGCTCCCCGAGGCCCACATCGAGCGGGACCTGGAGAGTGTCGCAGCGATGGCGGAGGCGATCCGGACGCTGCAGGTGCGGGGGGCGCCGCTCATCGGGATCGCGGCGGCCATGGGGCTCGTCGCGGGGCTCCGGGACGAGCGTGGGGCTCCGCGGGAGCGGTTCCTCGCGCGGGTCGAGGAGCTGGCCGCGCCGCTCGCGGCCGCCCGTCCTACGGCGGTCAACCTGCGGTGGGCGCTCGATCGCATGCGCCGCGTGGCCGCGCAGGCGCCCGGCGACGGCGCCGCGCTGTGGGACCGGCTGAAGAGCGAGGCGACGGCGATCTGGGAGGAGGATCGCGCGATGTGCCGCCGCATCGGGGAAGCCGGTCTCGCGCTCGTGCCCGACGGCGCCACCGTTCTCACGCACTGCAACGCCGGGGCGCTCGCGACCGGCGGGATCGGCACCGCGCTCGCCCCGGTCTACCTCGCCCATGAGGCGGGGCGGCGGGTGCGTGTGTACGTGGGTGAGACGCGGCCCGTGCTGCAGGGCGCGCGGCTCACGGCCTGGGAGCTGACGCACGCGGGCATCCCGTGTACCGTGATCGCGGACGCGGCCGCGGGCGCGCTGATGCGGCAGGCGGAGGTCGACCTCGCGCTCGTGGGCGCGGATCGCATCGCCGCGAACGGCGACTTCGCGAACAAGATCGGCACCTACGCGCTCGCCGTGCTGGCGCTCCATCACGGGGTGCCGTTCTACTGTGCGGCGCCGTCGACCACGATCGACGCGACGCTCGCGGACGGCGACGGCATTCCCATCGAGCAGCGCCCGGTCGAGGAAGTGAAGACGCTGGCCGGCCGGCCCATCGCCCCCGCCGCGGCGGGCGCGCTCAACCCGGCGTTCGACGTCACGCCGGCGCGCTACGTGACGGGCTACCTCATGGAGCGGGGCATGGTGAAGCCGCCCTTCGGGGCCGACCCGTGAGCGCGGTGCTGGGGCTCGATCAGGGAACGACCGGCACGACCGCGCTCGTCGTGGCCGAGGACGGCCGCGTGCTGGGGCGGGGCTACCGCGAGTTCACCCAGCATTTTCCGGCGCCCGGCGAAGTGGAGCACGACGCGGAAGAGATCTTCCGCATCACGCTCGCTGCGGCGCGCGAGGCGCTGCAGCGGGCGCAGGTGGTGCCCGCGGCCCTCGGGATCACGAACCAGCGCGAGACCGTGTGCGTGTGGGAGCGGGACACGGGGCGCCCGCTGCACCGGGCGATCGTGTGGCAGGACCGGCGCACGGCGGCGCGGTGCCAGCAGCTCGTGAAACAGCGCCGGGCGGCGCTGGTGCGGGAGCGCACCGGGCTCGTCATCGATCCCTACTTCTCCGCGACCAAGATCGAGTGGCTGCTCGCCAATGTGCCCGGGCTGGAGCAACGCGTCGCCTCGGGCGACGCCGTGTTCGGGACGATCGACGCCTGGCTCCTCTTCCGGCTGACCAACGGCAAGAGCTTCGCCACGGACCACACCAACGCGTCGCGCACCATGCTCTACAACATCGCGGCGCGGTCATGGGACGACGACCTGCTGCGGCTCTTCGGGGTGCGCCGCGAGGCCCTCCCGGAGGTGCGGCGCTCGAACGGGTCGTTCGGCGTGTGCGCGTCCGAGCACCTCGGGGCCGAGCTGCCGGTCGCCGGCATCGCGGGCGACCAGCAGGCGGCGCTCTTCGGCCAGGGCTGCGTCGAGCCGGGGCAGGCGAAGAACACCTACGGCACCGGGGCGTTCCTGCTCTTGAACACCGGGAGGGAGCGGGCCGTGTCGAAGCACGGGCTGCTGACGACGCTCGCCTGCGGCGCGCGCGGAGAGCCGGTGTACGCGCTCGAGGGCAGCGTGTTCATCGCGGGCGCCGCGGTCCAATGGTTGCGCGACGGCCTGCGGATCATCCGCCACGCCGCCGAGACCGAGCAGCTGGCGCGCGAAGTCTCCGACACGGGCGGCCTGTCCTTCGTCCCGGCCTTCGTGGGGCTCGGCGCCCCGCACTGGGAGCCCCACGCGCGCGGCACGATCGTCGGCATCACCCGCGGCACGACGCGGGCGCACCTCGCCCGCGCGGCGCTCGAGGCGATGGCGTTCAGCACCAAGGACGTGCTCAAGGCGATGACGGGAGATGCGAAGCTTCAGCTCCATGCCCTGCAGGTCGACGGCGGCGCGGCCGCGAACGACTGGCTGATGCAGTTCCAGGCGGACCTCCTGGGGGTGCCGGTGGTGCGGCCGGACGTCGTCGAGACGACGGCGCTCGGCGCCGCCGCCCTCGCCGGGCTGGGCGTGGGCGTGTGGCGCTCGCCGCAGGAGTTCCTCGCCGGCCGGAAGTTCAGGCGCTTCCTCCCGGGCGACGGGGCGCCGGGGGCGCGCGCGCGGGAGGCGGAGTGGCGGCGGGCGGTCGAGACAGCGCTCCATTGGGCCGCGGCGGGCAGCCGGTGAGACCCCTCGTCGCCGTGATCGGCGGCAGCACGTGCACCTCTGAGGAGGCGGAATGGGCGGGAGTGGTCGGACGGCTCCTCGCCGAGCAGGAGGCGGTGCTCCTGTGCGGCGGCTTGGGCGGCGTGATGGAGGCGGCCGCGCGGGGCGCGAAACAGGCGCGCGGGCTCACCGTCGGGATCCTTCCGGGCAGCGACCGCGCCGACGCGAATCCCTTCATCGACGTCCCGCTCGCGACGGGAATGGGGGAGATGCGCAATGCCCTGATCGTGCGCGCGGCGCAGGCGGTGATCGCGATCGGGGGCGGGTGGGGGACGCTGTCGGAGATCGCCCTGGCGCAGCGGATCGGCACGCCGATCGTCGGCCTGCACGATGCCTTCCCGTCGGTGGTGGACATGCCGCGGGTGACCACCCCGGAGCAGGCCGTGCGGTGGGCGCTGGAGCAGGCGCGTGAGGGGCAGGTATAATTGGGCATGAACGCCGGGGCGAAGTTCGCCGCTGGGGCCGTGCTGATCGTCGGGGCGGTCGGGTATCTCATGGCATCGGGCGTGAAGCAGACCGGCCAGTTCTTCCTCACGCCGAGCGAACTCTCGCAGCGGGTCGCGGCGGACCCTTCCTTTTACAATCTGGGGATGAAGGTCGGGGCGCGGGTCGTGCCGGGGAGCGTGGCGCGCGACCCCGCGGCCCAGACCCTGCGCTTCCAGATCACGGACGGCAGCGCCCGCTACCCCGTGGTCTTCCATGGCCTGCCCCCCGACACGTTCACGGACAGCGTGGAGGTCGTCGTGGAAGGCCGCTTGCAGCGGGACGGCGTCATCTACGCCACCGACGTGCTCGCGAAATGCGGGTCCCGCTACGAAGCGGTCCCCAAAGCCGCATGACCGTCCTCGGCAACCTGGCGCTGTGGGTCGCCTTCCTCGTGGGAATCTGGGGGGCGCTGACGGGCTTCATGGGCGGGCTGCTCGGCCGCGCGGACCTCCAGCAGAGCGCGCGCCATGCCGTGTTCGCGATGTGCGCCGCCTTGCTCACGGCGGTGTTCGCGCTCGAGTGGGCGCTGTTCCACCACGACTTCAACGTCGAATACGTCGCCGCCTACACGAGCCGCAACCTGCCGATCTTCTACACCTGGTCGGCGCTGTACGCGGGTCAGAAGGGGAGCCTCCTCTTCTGGGCGAGCGTGCTGTCGGTGTTCGGCTCGCTCGCCCTGACGTTCACGTCGCGCCGCCACGCGCCGCTGCTGCCGTACGTCGCGGGCGTCGTGTGCGCGGTGGCCGCGTTCTTCGTGACGGTGATGCTCTTCGCCGCGAACCCGTTCGCCCGGCTCGCCTTCACGCCGCTCGACGGCAACGGGCTCAACCCCCAGCTGCAGAACCCGGGCATGGTGTTCCATCCGCCCATGCTCTACCTCGGCTACATCTCGATGACGATCCCGTACGCGTTCGCGATGGCGGCGCTGTTGTCGCGGCGGCTCGACACCGACTGGCTGGTCGCGATCCGCAAGTGGACGCTCGTGTCGTGGCTGTTCCTCTCGATCGGGCTGCTGCTCGGGATGTGGTGGGCGTACGTGGAGCTGGGCTGGGGCGGGTACTGGGCGTGGGACCCGGTGGAAAACGCGGCGCTGCTCCCTTGGCTCACCATGACCGCGTTCCTGCACTCCGTGATGATCCAGGAGAAGCGGGGAATGCTGAAGAAGTGGAACCTGGCGCTCGTGATCGGCTCGTGGCTGCTCTCGGTGATGGGAACCTTCATCACGCGCTCCGGCGTCATCTCGAGCGTCCACTCCTTCACGCAGTCGCCGGTCGGCTACTACTTCCTGGTGTTCCTCATCCTCGCGGCGGCGGCGAGCTTCACGCTGTACGCGCGGCGGCTCCCGCTGCTCGACGCGGAAGCGCGGCTCGAGTCCATGGTGAGCCGGGAGGCGAGCTTCCTGTTCAACAACCTGCTGCTCGTGGGGATCGCGTTTTCCGTGCTGTGGGGGACGCTGTTCCCGATCCTCTCCGAGCTCGTCCAGGGGACGAAGGTCACGGTCGGCCCGCCGTTCTTCAATCAGGTCAACATCCCGCTCGGCCTCGCGCTGCTGGCGCTCACGGGGATCGGTCCGCTCATCGCGTGGCGCCGGGCGTCGCTGCCGAACCTGAAACGTCAGTTCGCCGTGCCGCTGACCACCGGAGGCTTCGTGGGGCTGATCCTGCTCGTCGGGGGCATGCGCGACGGCTGGGCCTTGATGGCTATCGCGCTCGCCGGGTTCGTCGCAGCCACGGTGGGGCAGGAGTTCGCCCGCGGCGCGCGCGCGCGCCATCGCCAGTACGGCGAGCCGTACGCGCTCGCCCTGGCGCGGCTCGTCGGTCGCAACCGGCGCCGCTACGGCGGCTACATCGTGCATACCGGCATCCTCATCCTCTTCGTCGCCTTTGCCGGGATGGCGTTCAAGACGGAGACCCAGGTGACACTCCGCCCCGGCGAGCGGGCCACGATCCGGAGCCCCTACGGCTGGACCTACCGCCTCACCCACCTCGGGATCTCGCAGTACGACGCGCTGAACCGCCAGGTCACGGCGGCGACGCTCGAGGTGGAGCGTGACGGCAAGCGGCTCGGCGTCATGACGACCGAGAAGCGCCAACACGTGGACGGGTTGGGCCGGCCCACATTCCAGCCCTCGACCGAGGTCGGCATCCGGAGCGACCTGCGCGAGGACCTCTACATCGTGTTGGGCGGCGTGGTGAACGGCACCGAGCAAGCGGTGTTCCGGTTCACCATCAATCCGCTCGTGTGGTGGGTGTGGTACGGCGGCGTGGTCCTGGTGCTGGGCGGGCTCGTGGTGATGTGGCCGGGTGGCGGGTCGCCGGCGGTGAAACGCGTGCAGGCGGGGTATGCGGTGCGCCTGGTGGGGAAGCAATGATGGCGGACTGTACGCGCCGCGAATTCTTCGGGTTGGTCGGCGGACTCGCCTCTACCGCCCTGTACCGCCCTCTACCGCCCTCTGCCGCCCAGGACTCTCTTCCCGGCACCGGCCCCTCCGGGAAGCTGTGGGATCCGTCTCGCGCCGGCCGGCCCCTCCCGCCCGTCACGGCACGCGACAACGACGCCGCAATCCAGGCGATCGAGAAGCAGCTCAAGTGCACGTGCGGCTGCAACCAGGATGTCTACACCTGCCGCACCACCGATTTCAACTGCACCACGAGTCCCGCGATGCACCAGCGCGTGCTCCAGCTGGCCGACCGCGGGAAGACCGCCCAGGGGATCATCGACCAGTTCGTGCGCGAGAATGGCGTGCAGATACTCATGGCGCCTCCCAAGCGCGGGTTCAACCTGGCGGGCTATTTTCTGCCCTCCGCCCTGATCCTCGCCGCGGCGGCAGTGCTCGTGCTGGTGCTGCGCCGCTGGGCGCGCGCGGCGGCGGCCACCCCCGCCACCTCCGCCCCTGCCGCTTCCCCGGCGGCGCTCGACGCCACGGCTGCCGAGCTCGAGCGGCTGCGGCGCGAGCTGGACCGTCTCCCCGGCTGATTCCCGCCATGCTCGAGTTCGTGGCGGGCGTGCTGCTCGCCGTCGGGGCGGTCGCTTACGTGCTGCGGCCGATCTTCCGACCGGACCTCACTGACCGTGAACTGCCGGGGAACCCTAAAGGACTCCCTCACGGTCGGGGGGAAGGGGGAAGGGGCGGCGAGGGGGAGGATCCGGACGACGACCTGTCACCCCGCGCGGTGGCGCTTCGTGCCCTGAAGGAAATCGAGTTCGATCGAGCAACTGGAAAGCTCTCGGACGCTGACTACGACGCGCTGAAAGCGCAGTACACGGCCGAGGTGGTGACGGCGCTACGGGAGGAGAGCCGGGATGCGGGAGGCGAGATGCGGGAGGCGATGGCGGCCGGGAGGACTCCGCATCCCGCATCCCGCATCTCGCATCCCGACTGTCCCACCCACGGTGCTCGCCCGGAACCGGATGCCGAGTTCTGTTCCGAGTGCGGCCGCCGCCTCGGGTCCGCGCCGGGCTACTGCGGGCGCTGCGGGGCGGCGTTGGAGCACGACGCGCGCTACTGCCACGCCTGCGGCGCGCGCGTCGCCGCCTAACCCTTGCGTTTCCGCGTGGCATCTCCTATCAGTGTCCGACCTTTCGACCGAGGGATGGGAGTGTGAGATCCGTCATCTTGCGGATGGTGGTGGCGCTCGTCGCGCTGGCGGCCGTGGCGTCGACCGCCGACGCGCAGCGACGCGCCCGGCGCGGGCTGGCGTTCGGGCCACCGCCACCCTCCGTCGGGTTCCGCGTCGGCTATGACTTCGACGCGGATCACACCTTTCTCGGCGGGCAGTTCAACCTGCCGGTCGGGCGTCGCTGGACGCTCGTGCCCTCCGCCGAGTTCTATCTCGGGGCGACGGGGACGCCCTACCGCCTCAACGCCGACCT
>QHUR01000081.1 GCA_003221995.1 Gemmatimonadota bacterium
GCCGAGTATGAGGTGACCGCGCGCCAGGTCGGCATGGCGCCCCAAAGGATCCGGGTACGCGTGCTGATCGGCGAGGTGTACCCCCTGGACTTCCGGCTCGCCGCCTCGGCGATCGAGGTGGCAGCGGTGACCGTGGTGGCGGCTGCCGGCGTGGAGACGCGCACGTCGGAGGTGGCAACCAACATCACGCAGCAGCAGGTGGAGGGGCTCCCGACACCCAGCCGGAACTTCCTCGACCTCGCCGCCCTCGCTCCGGGAACCCAGGTCACGATCGACAGGCTCAACGGCACGTCCAAGTCGTTTTCGAGCGGCGCACAGGGTCCGGAGGGAATCAACATTTTCATCGACGGCGCGACTCTCAAGAACGATGTCCTGCCGGGTGGCGTCGCTGGACAGCAAGACAGCCGCGGCAACCCCTTCCCCCGCAACGCGGTCCAGGAGTTCCGCATCATCACGCAGAACTACAAGGCGGAGTACCAGAAAGCATCGAGTGCGGTCATCACGGCCACGACAAGATCCGGAACGAACGAGTGGCGCGGCAGCGCCTTCCTGTCCGACATCAGCCAAGACTGGGTCGACCGCAGCGACTTCGATAAGGCCGCGGGGATCAAGAAGGCGGATCTGTCCCGTTACCTCGTGGGTGGGACCGTCGGCGGTCCCATCCACCACGACCGGCTGTTCCTGTTCGCCTCCTATGAGGGGAACTATCAGGACCGTCAGGGGCGCACGGCGTTCCTCGGTGACCCCGCTACGTGGCCCGCACCGCTCCAGGCGCAGAACGGGGAGCTCCACACGTCGCCATTCCGCTCCAGCCTGTTCTTCGGGAAGCTGAGCTACGACGTGGATCCGCGGCAATCGCTCGAGTTGAGCGGCAACTTCCGCCACGAAACGGACGTCCGGGGTTTCGGTAACATCTTCGCGTGCTCGTGCCAGAGCTTCGAGAACGCCGAGAACTTCAAGAACAACGTCGGGATGGGCATTCTCAAGCACAAGTATCACGGCCAGACCTGGTTAAACGAGGCCGCCGTCAGCTTCCAGCGCTACAAGTACAACCCAAACCCCGTCAACTTCGACCTCCCCGCGTCGGAGTACGAGGGGCTAGGCCGGATCGGGGGCAGGGACACGCCCCAGAACTTCACGCAGGACCGCCTATCGCTGCGCAACGACTTCACCCACTCGGGGCTGCAGTGGAATGGAGCTCACGTGCTGAAGTTCGGCGCCAACGTCGATTTCCTCCGCTACCATGTGGTGAAGGAGCAGCTCGGCAACCCCGTGTTCCACTTCCGCGCGTCCGACAACTTCGCGTTCCCGTATTTCGCGGACTACGGGAAGGGAAACCAGGACCTGAGCGCGCACAACACGCAAATCGGCGTCTATGCCCAGGATGACTGGAGCCCGACCCAGCGATTCACGCTGAACCTCGGCATTCGGTGGGATTACGAGTCGGACATGCTGAACAACGACTACGTGACTCCTCAGAACGTCAGGGACTCACTCTCGGGCCTCGTGCCACCACAGTATTTCACGGACGGCACCCAGCGCCCGGCCTTCACCGGCGCGTTCCAGCCCCGTCTCGGCCTTTCGTACGCCCTGGACGAGGAGGGGAAGACGACGGTATTCGGCGGGATCGGCATCTTTTATG
Organism: Gemmatimonadota bacterium; assembly: GCA_003221995.1. GTDB lineage: Bacteria > Gemmatimonadota > Gemmatimonadetes > Gemmatimonadales > GWC2-71-9 > AG29. The sequence goes on from QHUR01000081.1 coordinate 1,643, forward strand.
ATCGGGATGTCTACAATAACGCGCTCGACGAGAAATTCCGCCGTCAGTGGCCGATCTACCGCTTCGACTTTACCACGAGCAATCCGCCGCCGCCGGGGTTTATCACATGGGACCCCTCGCTGATGAGCCGGCAGGCGCTCGACGGGTTGATCGCGAGCGGCACGGCCGGCCGGCCGCAGATCTTCCTCGTCGACAACAACACTCGGCCCCCGCGGTCCACCCAGTGGAGCCTTGGCATCCGCAGGGTCTTGGGGCAGTGGCTCGCGTCGGCGAGCTACACGGGCGTGCGCAGCTATCACGGCTTCACCTTCGGCTGCGGCAATCTCACCGGTGCTACACCAGACCAGAAGCCCCCCAACTGCGACGTGCCACTGGCCGCCGCCTACGGCAAGGTCTTCATCTCTCACGACAACATGCGGACCTGGTATGACGCGCTGTACGTGAAGATCGAGCGCCCCTACACGCGGACGGGGGCGCGGGGCTGGGGCGGCGGACTGGCGTGGACGTTCGGGAAGGCCACCAAGAACGGTGGGGACCTGTTCAGTTTGGACTTCCCCGATCCCGACAACTATGGGCGGTTCCGCACCGGGAACGACCAGCGGCACACCGTCGTCCTCAACTGGATCGCTGACGTCTCCTACCTCGCCGGCGTCCAGTTCAGCGGACTGATCACTCTCGGGTCGGGCACCCCGTTCGACATCGGCGACGCGTCGAGCGGCACCTACGTGCTGCGGCGCAGTGAGGGAGACCCGGAGAAGTTCAATTTCATCATCCCGAGCTCATGGGCATACCGGAACGTCGACCTGCACCTTCGCAAAGACTTCCCGGCCCTGGGTCGGGCGCGGTGGGGGATCACCGCTGATCTGTTCAACGCGTTCAACTACCAGAACTACGGGTGCTTCAACAACTACGTGCCGCCGCTGCCGAGCACGAACCCGGACTTCGGGAAACCGGGCTGCGTGAACACGGACGGCAGACGGATGCAACTGGGCACGCAGGTCGACTTCTGACGCCACTTCTCGGGGCCGCCGGGGCAGCCCCTCTCTGGCTCGTCCTGGGGCTCGCCGGCTGCGCTTCAAACCACCCCCTCGCGCCGCCAGACCCAGCCCTCGCGTTTCTCGACACCCTGGAGCAGCGCACCTTCCATTACTTCTGGGACCTCACGAACCCCCAGAACGGCCTCACCCCCGACCGCTGGCCGACTCCATCGTTCTCCAGCATCGCGGCGGTGGGCTTCGCGCTCACCGCCTATCCCATCGGGGTGGAGCGCCGCTACGTCACCCGCCCCCAGGCGGCGCAGCGCACCCTCACGACGCTACGCTTCCTCTGGACGGCGCCGCAGGGCCCGGACGCGAGCGGGATGACGGGCTACCACGGCTTCTTCTACCACTTCCTCGACCAGAACACAGGACAGCGCTTCGGGCAGGTAGAGCTGTCCACGATCGATACCGCCCTGCTCCTCGCCGGCGTCCTCTTCGTCCAGTCGTACTTCGACGGCCCCGGGCTGACCGAGCGTGCCATCCGCGACACCGCGGCGTTGCTGTACCAGCGCGCCGACTGGCGCTGGGCCCAGCCGCGTCCCCCCGCGGTGTCGCACGGCTGGACGCCCGAGGGCGGCTTCCTCCCCTACGACTGGCGCGGCTATAACGAGGCCATGATCCTGTACGTCCTGGCGCTCGGCTCCCCGACGTTCCCCGTGGATCCCAGCGCCTGGGGGGAGTGGGTGAGCACGTACCAATGGGGGAGCTTCTACGGACAGGAACACGTCGGGTTCGGCCCGCTGTTCGGCCACCAGTACTCGCACGTGTGGATCGACTTCCGGGGGATCCGGGACGTCAAAATCGAGGGCTACGGAATCGACTACTTCGAGAACTCGCGGCGCGCGACGTACGCGCAGCGCGCCTACGCCGTCGCCAACCCGATGAGCTGGACGGGGTACGGCGACCAAGTCTGGGGGCTCACGGCATCCGACGGTCCGGCCAACGTCACGCTGACGCTCGACGGCCAGACCCGCCAGTTCCACACCTACTGGGCGCGCGGCGCCTCGTTCGTCGAGACCACCGACGACGGCACGATCGCACCTGCGGCAGCGGGCGGCTCCGTGGCGTTCACGCCCGAGATCGCGATTCCCGCGCTCATCGCGATGCGCCAGGCGTACGGACCGCACCTGTTCTCGACGTACGGCTTCCTCGACGCTTTCAACCCGACCTTCACCGCCGCGGTGCCGGTCGAGCGCGGCACGGTGGATCCCGCGCTCGGCTGGTTCGACAGCGACTACCTCGGCATCGATCAGGGGCCGATGCTCGCGATGGTCGAGAACTACCGCACCGGCCTGGTGTGGCGTTACATGCGCCACAACCCCGCTATCGTGCGTGGCCTCACGCGCGCGGGCTTCACGGGCGGCTGGCTCGCCCAGGCGCCCACGCGATAACGAACCTCAGGGCGTCGGCCCGAGCGGCCGAATCTGACCCCGGATCTCACCGCCTGGAAAGTCCCCGGGGCCGGTGTTGATCCCGTCCACGCCGTCGTTCGTGTGGACGTTGACGTAGGTGCCCCCTGCCTTCATTGCGGCAATCAGGTCGGAGAACGGGTGGCCGGCGAGGGGGCCGATGAGATTGGCCGCCGTGATCGTGCCGTGTGCGAGCACGCCGTCGGAGCGGCCCCCGCCCGCGGCGGCTGGGCCGAACAGGAACACTGTGATGAGCCCGTTGACCCCCGCCCGCGCGAGGTGGATGTGCGACTGGACGACGTTGTGGATGTTGGATGAGATCAGGCGGTACTCGAGCTGGGTGCCGTCGGGACTCAGCTGGAACTTCACCTCGCCGACGGCCGGAGTCTCGTGCGAGGGCACTTCGGACGCACCGGTGAGATGGGCGACGAAGTTCAGCGGCGCGGGAACGTCGGCCGCGGCGCTCTGCGTCGCGACGAGCGCCGTGGGACGGCTCTGCTCCGTGGGAACGCCGGGCTCGCAGCTTGCGGCCGCCGCAGCCGCGGTGAGCACGATACCGACCATCGCATGACGAGCGCTAGGCATAAGAGGCCTCCTGCAGGGGTGTAACTGTTCATACTAGCACTTCCGGCGGCCCTGCGCCTTCATCTCGTAGACCAGGCGATCGGCCGCTCCGAGGAGTGCCTCCGCACTCCCCCCGTCTCGCGGGTAGACCGCCACGCCGATGCTCGCCGCGATGCGGGGCCGCTCGAGGTCGCTGGCCAAGCGCTCCAGAACGCGGTCCGCCACCCGCCGCGCCTCCGCCTCATCGGTCTCCGGGAGCACGACCGCGAACTCATCCCCGCCGAAGCGGGCGGCCGTGTCCACGGCGCGGCAGGAGACGTGCAGCACCTCAGCCAACCGGCACAGTGCGCGGCTGCCGACGACGTGGCCGTGGCGGTCGTTGATCCGCTTCAAGCCGTCCACGTCGAGAAACAGCACCGCGAACGGCCGCTCGGTGCGCTGCGACCGCCGGATCTCCCCCTCGAGCACCGTAATCAGCTGCCGGTAGTTGGCGAGCCCGGTCAACGCGTCGGTCACCGCCAGCAGCCGCAACTGCGCCGCCGACCGACTCCGCTCCGCGACTACCGCCGCCAGAATCAGCGTCGTGACGGCCGTGACACCCATGAATGCCTGCAGCAACAGCAGCGATTCGTTCGGCGCCCGCCCCACGAAGGGCCCGAAACCCTCCAACGTCCCCCGGATCGCGATCCCACACAGCAGCACGAGGGCCGTCGCCGCCCCCCGCGCTCCGAACCGGAATGCCGCCCACAAGACGAACGGGATACACACGAACTCGAGCGGGTAGTTCTTGTATTCCGCGGGGAACAGCCCGCCGAACACGAGCTCGCCCACGAACACGAGACAGGCGATCAGGAGTCCGGCCTCGAACAGCTGCGCCCGGCGTGGGGGCCAGCGCGGGCCCGTGGCCCACAAGAGCAAGACGGGAGCCACCACGAGGTCTCCGGCCGCGTCTCCCAGCCACCACGTCAGCCAGATGTCGCCGTAGTCCTGCCAGCGGGCGAACCCGCCGAGCGAGAGGCTCGTGACGCCAAAGGTCGCGGCCACGGTCGTGCTGACGACGGCCGCGAGCAGCGCGAATCTGACGATGTCCCCGGAGTGCTGGAGCGCCCGTGGGCCGTTGGCGAACCGATTGACGAGATAGGCGGCCACCACCCCCTCGAGCGTGTTCCCGGCCGCGATGCCGATCGAGGTGGCGAGCGATCCGGCCGTGGTGAGATTGACGAAAAAGGCACCCACGAAGACGGCCGGCCAGACGCGGACGCCCAGTAGCAGGAACGCCGCGAGGGCGATCCCCGTCGGGGGCCAGACGGTGGTGGCGCTGACGTGCACGAACGCAAGCCGGAGGCCGAGCTTGCCCGCGACGAAGTAGACCGCGGCGAGGGCGATGAAGAGCCTGACATCCTTCAGGATCCGCGACGGGGTCGGCCGGGCCGTGTGGTCCGCCACGCGCGGCGCGCCGGCTCGCGGTGTCGGCCGCGAGCGTGCCGGGTGTGGCCGTCCGGACATCTCGGTCGCGGGCGCGATGGAGTCCTTGCCGCTCATGTTTGGGAGACACCCTCGAGGGGTTCCGAGCACCTCATATATGTCCGCGGGCCGCCGGTGCTGGTGACGGGCGTCACCCAACTTAGGGCTACACGTCAGAGATTTGCGAGAGGCAGCTCCTTTCGAGACCGCGGCGAGGCCTCACAGCTGCAGGTCCCAGGTCTCTCCCACCAGGTCGTGACCGAAGCTGTGGTGCGGCTCTTCGTGCACCAGGTGGAAGCCGGTCTGTTCGTAGATGCGGCGGGCGGCATGCAACACGTTGTTTGTCCACAGCGTGAGCCTGCGGTAGTCGACCTTGCGGGCGAAGCCCACGCATTCCGCCACGAGGCGCTTCCCGATACCGAGCCCGCGCGCCCTGGGCTCGACGAGGAGCAGACGCAGCCTGGCGACCACCTCCGTTTTCTTGACGCAAAACACCGACCCCACGTTCTCACCGTCCAGCTCCGCGATCCAGCAGCGCTCCCGCTTGCGGTCATGGTGGCCAATGAACTTGGCGACGATGTCCGCGACCAGCGCCTCGAACTCCTCGCCCCAGCCGTATTCCCGGGCGTACAGCGCGCCGTGGCGCTGAATCACCCAGCCCATGTCGCCGGGTCGGGGGCGTCGCAGCACGTACGGAGCGACGTGCTCGGACCCGGTGCCGAGCAGCCCTTCGATGGCGTGCATCGCCGCTACCAGGCGCTGCTGCTCCGGTTGCGGCAGCGTCCGCAACAGGGCGGCGATGTCGTGGTGTGAGTCCCGGTTGAGCTGGGCGAAGGCCTCGCGGCCGCGCGGCGTCAGCGACAGGACGCTTTGCCGGCCGTCGCTCTGGGAGGGCTTGCGGTCGAGCAGGCCGCGCACCTGGAAGCGCCGCAGCATCCGGCTGAGATAGCCCGGATCGAGCCCCAGTTCCTTGCCCAGCTCGGTCGCGGTGGTCGTCGTGTGATGGGCGAGCTCATAGAGCACGCGGGCTTCGGTGAGGGAGAAGGGGCTCCTGAGGAGGTGCTCGTGCAGCAGGCCGATCTGCTTCGTGTAGAAGCGGTTGAAGCGCCGTACGGCGGCTACACGCTGGGGAAAGGGAGTCGCGGCCATCGCGGCCAAGCTTCACGATATAGTTGACTTTGTCAAGTATTGGGGGGAGGTCAGGACATCGCTTCTGACGCGCGGTCGGTCCCCCGCTCGAGCGGGTAGCCTGCCTCCACCCAGGCGCCGATGCCGCCCAGCAGCACGGCCACTCGGCCCTCGTCGTACCCTCCTGCGATCAGCGTTCGCGCCGCCCCGGCGCTTGAGCCCTCATCCTGTCACGCGCAATACAGGATGAGCACCCGATCAGGCGGTACGGCGCTCGTGGGCACCTGGCCCTGAGTCGCCTCGATCACCGCAAGCGGCAGTGACACGGCTCCGGCAGCGTGGCTCTGCTCATACAGCCGACGACCCCGCACATCCACGAGCACGCCGCGTCCCGCGTCCAGCAGGGCGCGCGCCTCCGACACCGAGATCCGCCGGACCGCGGTCGTGTCCTCGTTCATATGCACCCGTAACCTCGGCGGCCGGGAAAAGGTTCGCCCGGGGCCGGGGAACCCGGTGGCGATCTGATTCATTACTGAACTGTCCCGCTTCCGGGACTACGGCATTTCATGAACCTCGTCTCTCGGAGGAAAGCCATGTTGACCCGTTCCATCTCCCTCGTCGCCGCGGTCGTCGTCGCGGCCCTCACACCGGCGGTGGTCCACGCACAGGTAGCCGCACCCCCCCGGCCCGCAACGCTGCAGGCCGTGCCCCGCCCCACCTATGACCGCGTCACCCTGGGCGGTGGGTTCGGGGGCCTGTCGGGCGCCGCCCATCTCGACCAGGCCAGCACCGCCGACTGGCGGCTCGGCTGGATCGGCTCGGTCGACGCGACCGCGTGGCTGCACCAGTACGTGGGCATTCGCGCCAGCGGCAGCTGGGCGCAGGACAGCGTCCGCGGCGCCACGCTCCCTGGGCGCGGCAAGTTCAACAAGTTCACCTACGACGCCGACCTCGTGCTGCGCTATCCCACCGGCGCCGGCTCAGGCACGGTGATCCCCTATCTCGTCGGCGGCGCCGGCGCCATCAGCGTCCATCAGCTTGGGGCCGACAGCACCTGGACCAAGTTCGCCGGCAACTTCGGCGCGGGGCTCGAGTATCGGTTCGGGCGCCTCGGCATCCGCGCGGAAGGCCGCGACTACGTGTACAAGTTCGACCGCTACGGGTTCGACAAGACGCAGCACGATATCGCCTGGCAAGGCGGCGTCACGCTGTCGTTCTGAAGCGGCATCATCCTGGCCGGCGCGGAAATCGCGCCGGCCAGTCGCTGTTTACCAAACCGTCACATCGCAGTCGCGGGCAAGTGAGCGCCCCGGAGCAGCATCAGCCGGCCGGGTAGTCCGGCCCCACCCAAACGGGGGAGCCCAGCCTGGCTGGAGGAAGTCGCGGGAACTTTGCAGACACATCGTTCATTCCTGCACTATCGGCTCGTCAGTCATTCACCTCCACCGACGGGTACAGAGATGAAACGTTTGATCAGGCCAGCCACGTGGACCGCCGCGATCGCGGTCGCGCTCGTCCTTCTTGGTGCAGCGGCGGCGCGCCGGCGCTCTCCTGGGGCGAGCGCAACTCCGCCCCCTCCGGAAGTATCGGTCGTCACCGTCGTCCCCGAGACCGTCGCCGCGCGCTACGAGTACGTGGGGCAGGCGGAGGCGTCGCGCCGGGTCGAGGTGCGCGCGCTCGTCACGGGCGTCATCGTGGCGCGACCCTATGTCGAGGGCACCGACGTCGCGGCGGGCACGCTGCTCTTCCGGGTCGACCCCACGACGTACGATGCCGCCTACCGCAGCGCCCAGGCGAGGCTCGCCAACGCGGACCGCACCCTGGCGCGCTTGAAGTCGCTCCTCGCCGCACGCGCAGTCGCGCAAAAAGACGTGGACGACGCGCAGCAGGCGTTCGATCAGGCACAGGCGGCGGTGGACCAGACCAAGAAGGACTATGAGGACACGTTCGTGCGCGCCGAGATCCCGGGGCGCGCGGGTCACCGGGCCGGGCGACCTGCTGACGACGGTGGAGCAGGTGGATCCCATCTACGTGAACTTCAGTCCGTCCGACCAGGACGTGCTGCGCTGGCGGCGCGACGTCAAAGACGGGCGGCTCGTCATGCCCAAGGGCCCGCTCGCGGTGCAGGTCACGCTGGCGGACGGCACCGTATATCCGCAGACGGGAACGCTGAACTTCACCGACCTTGCCCTGCAGCCTGTAACGGGCACCCAGGAGCTCCGCGCCGAGCTCAAG
>QHUR01000082.1 GCA_003221995.1 Gemmatimonadota bacterium
CGGCTGAATGATCGCCCGCACCCCGGCCGCTCCGGCCTCTTCTACCCCGTCGGGGAACGGAAAGAACGCGTCGGAAGCTAACACGGCACCCGCCGGATCGTGGCCCTGCTGGCGGGCCTTGTGCACGGCCAGGAAGGAGGCGTCCACCCGGCTCATCTGCCCGGCGCCGATCCCGATCGCGGCTTCGTCCCGCGCGAGCAGCACGGCGTTGGACTTGACGCTCCCCACCGCCGCCCAGGCGAAGCGCAGGTCGCGCCACTCGTCCGCCGTCGGCGGACGCCGCGTCACCACCTTCCACCCCGCTTCGTCGGCCGCGCGGCTCGGCTGGAAGCGGTCCTGGACGAGGAACCCGCCGCGCAGGCGCTTGAAGTCCCAGCTCGGCCGGTCCGCGAGCCGGGGCAGCGCGATCACCCGCAGGTTCTTCTTCTCCCGCAGCACCGCGAGGCCGTCGTCCGTGAACTCGGGCGCGACCACCACCTCGACGAACAGCTCGCGCATGGCGTCCGCGGCCGCGCGGTCCGCGGCCTGGTTGAACGCGATCACCGAGCCGAACGCCGAAATGCGGTCGGTCGCGAGCGCGCCCTGGTACGCCTGTGCGGGCGAGCGCCCGAGCGCGATGCCGCACGGCGTGGTGTGCTTGATGATGGCGCAGGCGATGCGGTCGGGCCACGCGGCGACCGCGGCGACGGCGGCGTCCACGTCGAGCAGGTTGTTGAACGACAGCTCCTTGCCGTGCAACTGCCGCAGGTCGCGGATGCCGGGCTCGTCCGTGGCGTAGAGCGCGGCCTCCTGGTGCGGGTTCTCCCCGTAACGCAGCGTCTGGCGCCGCTCCAGCGCCAGCGTGAGCCGCTCGGGCCAGGCGGCGCCGTCCTGCGCCAGGTACGTGTGGATCGTCGCGTCGTAGGCTGCGGTGTGCGCGAACACCTTGGCGGCGAGGCCACGGCGCATCCCCGGGCTTGCGCCCGGGGTCAGTTCACCTGCCTTGAGCGCTGCAATCACCGCGGGGTAGTCATCGGGGTCCACGACGACGATCACGTCTTGGTGGTTCTTCGCGGCCGAGCGGAGCATCGAGGGCCCACCGATGTCGATCTGCTCGATCGCCTGGTCGAATCGGACGTCGGGCTGCGCGATCGTGTCGCGAAACGGGTAGAGGTTGACCGCCACGAGATCGATCGGCGTGATGCCGTGCTCCTGGAGCGCCGCGGCGTCGCCCGGATGGTGCCGCCGGGCGAGCAGGCCGCCGTGCACCTTGGGGTGCAGCGTCTTCACCCGGCCGCCCATGATCTCGGGGAACCCGGTGACCTGCTCGATCGGGAGCACGGGCACGCCCGCGTCCTTGAGCGCGGCCGCGGTGCCGCCGGTCGAGACGATCTCCCAGCCGAGCGCGGCCAGCGCCCGAGCGAATTCCACGATGCCGCGCTTGTCCGAGACCGACAGCAGCGCTCTCACCAGGACTCGGCGACGGCCTGGACCAGGTCGGCGAGGCTCGCCACGTCGCCGAGGTCCACCAGCTCGGCGGGAGAGTGGGCGTAGCGCAGCGGCCAGCCGAGCGCCACGTCCACGACGCCGTAGCGCGTGAACGCGGAGCCGTCGTTGCCGCCCATCGTGGTGCCGACCTGGAGCTTCACGCCGCGCGCCTTCGCCACGGCCGCGAGCGAGTCCACGTACGCGGGAGGCGTGATGGAGGACTGGTCGAGCGCCCGCGCCGCGGCCCCCTGCCCGAGGGGGGCGACGGCGAAGTTCGCCAGCTCGAGCGGCGAGTCGGCGGACACGAAGGTGTCCACCGCGTGCACGCGCCGCGGCGTGGTGCCGAGGATCGCGGCGGCGCCCTGCGCGCCCTCGAGTCCGATTTCCTCACGCGTGCTCCAGATGAAGATCACCTGATGCTTCACGGCGGCGCGGTCCAGGTGGCGCAGCGCGAGCAGCAGCGCCGCGTCGCCGACGCGATCATCGAACGACCGCCCCGTGGCGCGCGTCCCGGCGAGCCGCACGAACCGCTTCGGCATCGTGACCGTGTGACCGGGCTTGATCCCGAGCGCCTCCGTCGCCTGGCGCGACGTCGTGCCCACGTCCACGCGCAGGGGCGGTGGCGTGTGCCGGGAGAACCCGGTGTCCCGGGGGACGAACACGCCGGGCACCGGGCCGCGCTCCGTGTGCACCAGCGCGGGCTTCGCCTCGTACAGGGAGGCGAAGAAGCCGCCGCGCGGCTGCAGCTCGAGCGCGCCGTCGTCGCGGATCGCCGTCACCCGGAAGCCGATCTCGTCCAGGTGGGCGATCACCACGACCACGGGATCACCCTGGCCCACCCGCACCCACAGGTTGCCGGCCGAATCGGTCTCGCTCTTCGCCCACGGCGGCAAGAGACGCTTCACGGCTTCCCGCACCGGCCCCTCGGCCTCGGAGACGCCGTAGGTCTCGACGAGCTGGGAGAGGACGGTCTGCGTTTCGGCAATGCGGTCCTGGGCGGACACGCGGACTGTCGGACTGACGGACAGTAAGACCAACGCCGCGAGCGTCCGTTTCATCGACCCTCCATCCATTTGACCAGCTCCCGCTCCAGCTCCTCGGCATCCTTGAGCGACACCGTCTCCACGGCGGTGTCGGTGTAGCGGGTCGCGAGCGCCGCCTGCTTGGTCTCGTCGAACGGCCCCCGCAGCGCCTGCACCGTACCCAGTCCGGCGTTCGTGGCGTAGAGGCTCTGCACCGTGAACGCGACGACGACCGTCCCTTTCACCCTGGGTTTCGCGCGTGCGGCGGCGACGAGCGCCGCGCAGGCGGCGCGGCGTCCCGCCGCGGGCGCGGCGAGCAGGCGGTCGCCGTAGCGGTGCGGGCGCTTGGTCAGCGCGACGGGCGCGAGCAGCGCGATCCCGAGCGCGCGCACCTCGTCGCGCGACGTGGCGCCCACGTCCACGTAGGCGTTGTCCGCGGTGAACACGGGATCGGAGCCCGTCGGCCGGCCCCGCGTCAGGTGGGTCGACTTGACCGCGACCACGCCCGGCACCGACCCCCCCGCCCCGAACACGGTGACGGGCTGGCCCTCGAGCTGCTGGTCGAACAGCGGGTAGGCGGCTCGTGTCCCCACGCGCCGCAGCGTGAGGTAGCCGTCGTCCGTGAGGTTGCCCACCACATAGCCCACCTCATCGAGTGGGCAGGCGACGAGTCGCTTGGGTCCCCCCGCGTTCCCCCCGCCCAGGGTGAGGGTGACGTTGCCAGCGCGATCGCGGGCGCTGCCCGGTACGAGCGCGAGCAGCGAGTCGGCCATCGCCTGCTCGAGGCCCGTGACCGCCGTCATGCTGGCGAGCCGCACCGCCAGCGCCTCCACCCCGCTCCCCTGGGCGGACAGGCGGACTGGCGGGCGCGCGGTCAGGAACAGCGCGCCGAGGACGAGCGCTCCGACCGCCTTATTCGAACTGCAGCGCAATTCCGTCTCCTGTGACGAAAGCCGATCCATCAGCGAAGAGCCGCAAGGGCACCCCCGACGGCCCCCGGTGTGCCAGCTCCAGTACCACGCGCGGCAGCAAGCGATGCTCGACCTCGAGCACGCGCACCGCCAGCGATTCGGGGGTGTCTCCCGCGCGCACCGGGACCGGCCATTGGGCGATGATCGGTCCGCGATCGTACTCCTCGTCCACGTAGTGGACGGTGGCTCCCGAGATCGGAGCCCCGCTCGCGAGCACGGCCTCGTGCACGCGGCGGCCGTACATGCCGGGGCCGCCGAACGCCGGGAGCAAGGCCGGGTGGATATTAATCAGCCGCAGGCGAAACCGCGCGACCACCGCCGGCGGGATCCGCTGCAGGTAACCCGCGAGCACGGCCAGGTCCGTGTCCCGCAGGGCGGCGAGCAGCTCGCCCGCGTCCTGCGTGTCCGCCAGGACCGTGGTGGAGACGCCGGCTTTTCGGGCGCGCTCAAGCGCGCCCGCGCCCGGCCGGCTCGAAATGACGTGCACCACGTGGGCCGGGCCCCCGGGCCGGAGCGCGTCGAGCAGTGCCTGCAGGTTCGAGCCGCTCCCCGAGACGAGCACGGCGACGCGCACCGGGGCTCAGCCTGTGCGGTCGCAGCGGGTGAGGGACTTCGCCTTTGCCCCCTTCGTGACGCTGAGCGTGAAAGGGCCCGTCCCGCGCTTGGTGGCGCTGTTCACCACGATGACGTAGTCGCCCGTTTGCGGGAACGTCAGTGTGAGGCGGGCGTTGCAATTCCCGCCCGAGTCGTCGTCCTGGAGGCTCGCGCCGATCCCCGGTCCCGCGACGAACAGGTACGGATCGAACGCCGTAGATTCGAGGTCCACTGTGACCACCTGTCCCGCGGTCCCGGCGAGGTTCCAGCTCTGGGAGTAGGTGCTGTCGCGCGGGCGGAAGTGATCCGCCGTGGTGAGCTCGCCATCGAGGGCCTGTCCCACAGCGATCGTGTGCGCCGTCTGAGCGTCAGCCGACCCCGCCACGGGCGGGGGCCGGGAGGGCTGGTGGGGCCGGGGGGGCCGGGGGGGCCGGCACTCGTCCGACACCTGGTCCTTGAGTCCCTCGGTGAGCGACAGCGTGAAGCGGCCCGTCTGGCGCGGCGGGTCGCTCGTGGTGTTGACGAGGATCGTGTAAGGGCCCGTCTCGGGGAAGGTGAGCGACACGCGCGCGTCGCAGCCTGGGCCCCCGTTGTTGTTCACCACCGTGGTATCGAGCCCGCGCAGGATCAGCACGGGATCGAACTCGTCCGAGGAGAGGTCGATCGTGACCTCTTGCCGGGGCCGCGGCGAGAACTGCCAGAACTGATAGTAGGTGGTGTCGGGGTAGACCGAATCCTTCGCGGTGAGCTCTCCCGGCAACGTCTGGCCGACACGGATCTGGCGGGCCCCGGCGGCCGTGACGGCCCGCGCTTCCGCCTGCTGCCGCAGCGTGCGGAAGCGGCAGATCCCCTTCGGCTCGACCGGCCGGGCGCCGTCTGTGACGCCTAGCGTGAAGCGGCCGGTCTGCCGCTTGCCGGCGCTGTTCACGACGAGGCGCACCGGATGGTCGTCCGTCGCGGTGTAGACGACACGCGCGTTGCAGCCCCCGCCGCCGTCGTCGTTCTCGACGAGCTTCTGGCCCCGGCCACGGGTGACCAGCAGATAGGAGTCGAAGTCGTCCGACACGAGATCGACGGTGACCGTGCGGCCTGCCTCGAGCGGCAGGACCCAGCGCTGGTAGTAGCTCGAGTCGGTCCGCAACAGCGGGTCGCCGGCGGTGAGCTGGCCTTTGACCGTCTGACCGACCTGGATCACGCCCTTCACCCGCCCAAACCCGCGGCAGGTCGTATCGCGCGCTGCAGCCGTCACCCCCTGCACCAGCGAGATGGTGAACTCGCCCAGCTCGCCCGGCGAGCTGGAGTTCGCGAACAGGTCGTAGGTTCCGGCGGCGGGCACGACGAAGCTCAGGTGCGCGTTGCAGCCGCCGCCCGCGTCGTCGTTGCGCGCCAGCGGGTTCGCTGCAGCATCGGCGACGATGAGGTTGGCGTCGAGGTCATCCGACAACATGTCGGCGCTCACGGTGTCGCTCAGGCGGGCCTCGAACGTGTACAGCCTGTAGCGGGAGCTGTCCGCGAGCTGCCGGTCCGCGAGGGTGAGGCGCCCCGTGACGCTCTGACCGACCCGGAGCGGCGTCTGCGCGGCGAGCCCGCGCGTGCCGAGCGCGACCGCGATGAGGAGCAGGGAACGGTGGCGGGCGGCGGTCACAAAGCGAAATCTGCGGCCGCTAGGCCGCCCGCACAATCTCGTCCACGGCGGCGGCGAGGTCGGGCACGACGGTCGCGCTGAGGACGCGCGCCTGCGCGACGTGCGCGCCCCCCGCGCCCGTCTCCACCAGGATGCCGCGTCCCCCGAGGGCACGCGCCGGCTCGACGTCGCTTGGGCGGTCGCCCACGAACGCAGAGCGCCCGAAGTCGATCCCCAGCGCGTCCTGCGCCTCGCGAAACAGCCGCGTCCCCGGCTTGCGGCACTCACAGGGCCCGGTGATCTCGGGGTGGTGCGGGCAGAAGTATGCGGCGTCGATCCGCGCGCCGTGCGCGGCGAGCAGCTCGCTGAGGCGCTGCTGCACGGCGTGGTAAGCCGCCACATCGTACAACCCGCGCGCGATCCCCGACTGGTTGCTCACCGTGACGACGAGGAAGCCCGCGGCGTTGAGCCGCCGGATCGCCTCGCCCGCCCCGGGAAGCAGCCGGGCGCGCCCGGGCTGGTGCAGGAAGCCGGGGTCCTCGAGAATCGTGCCGTCCCGGTCGAGGAAGACCGCCCTAGCCATCGAGCGCGGCCCGCACGGCTCCGCCGAGAACCTCGAACTGCCCGGGAAGGATCGTGCGGGGGTCGAGCACCACGCGGTCGTCCTGGATGCGGGCGACGACGGGCGGGTCCCGTCCCCGGAGCCGGGCCGCCAGGTCGTCAGCCGTTAGCCGGTTAGCCGCCAGCTGAACCAACCACGTCTGGAGCTTCGCACCAGGGAACGAGCCGCCGCCGACCTCGGACTCGCCGGCGATCACCTCGCTGCCATGCCCCACGCCCCTGGCCAGCGCCTCCGCGGCCTGCCGCAGCTCGGCCGGGTCCGTGGTGAGCATCCGCAGCACGGGGATCTCGCGGCGCGCCGCCTCCGGATCGCGATACAGCGCGAGCGTCGCTTCCAGCGCCGCGAGCGTCAGCTTGTCGGCGCGCACGGCCCGGGCGATGGGGTCGTTCTTGCAGGCGATGAGGGCGGTGGCCGTGCCGACGAGGATGCCCGCCTGTGGGCCGCCGAGCAGCTTGTCGCCGCTGAACGCGACGAGGTCGACCCCGCTCGCGAGCGCGTCGCGCACGCCCGGCTCGCCGGCGAGGCCCCAGGGCGACAGGTCGACCAGCAGGCCGCTGCCGAGGTCGTAGAGGCTCGCCAGGCGACGCTCGCGCGCGAGCGCCGCGATCTCCCGCGCCGGCACCTCCGCCGTGAACCCGGTCACCTGGAAGTTCGAGCGGTGGACCTTGAGGAGCAGCCGCGTGCCCGGCGTCAGGGCGGCTTCGTAATCCGCCCGGTGGGTGCGGTTCGTCGCCCCAACCTCCACCAGCTCGGTGCCCGAGCGCGCCAGAATGTCCGGGATCCGGAACGACCCGCCGATCTCGACCAGCTCGCCGCGGGACACGACCGCCTCGCCGCCGCGCGCCAGGGCGCTCAGGGCGACGAGCAGCGCTCCCGCCGCGTTGTTCACGACCAGCGCGTCCTCCGCCCCGGTCAGCTCGACCAGCAGGTCGCGGCAGTGACGCTGGCGCGAGCCGCGGCTGCCGCGCCCGACGTCGTACTCGAGCGACGCGTACCCTGCCGCGATGCGGTGCATCGCGGCGAGCGCGGTCGCGGCGAGCGGCGCGCGGCCGAGATTCGTGTGCAGCACCACGCCGGTGGCGTTGATCACGGGAACGAACGACGGTGCCGCGAGCCGCTCGAGACACGCCCGGACGGCTGGCCCCCAGCCCTCCGCGGGCGTCGCCCCACTGTTGGCGCGCGCCGCCTCCAGGGTCTCGCGCACCGCGCGCACGACGAGGCTGCGCGGGTGCACGCGCGCGAGCGCCGCCACGTCGGGCGCGGCGAGCAGGGCGTCGACCGCCGGCAGCAAACGACGCGGGTCGGTCATGGGGGCTTCGGGGGCCGGCGGGTGGGGGCGGGGGCGGGGACCGTATCTCGCGCCGGCTTCGGGACGGGGACGGCCAGCACGGCCTGCCCGTCGGTCGAGGCGCCGTTCAGGTTCGTCGCGCCCCGCGCCCGAATCAGGTACTTCGAGCCGGGGACGAGCTTCTCCCGTACCTGCACGACGAGGTGGTCGAACGGCGTGGGACGCTGCCGCAGCAGCTTGCGGATGCGTGACGTATCCGCGGCGGACCCCGCGGGGGCAGCGGGTGGGGCCGCCGCAGGGGCCTGACGGGCGGCGACGGCCTGGGCGAGGTTCGGCGCCCGCGCCGTCGTGTCCCGCTTCGCGGTCGTGTCGGCGGCGCGGCGCAGCGAGTCGGCGCGCGCGCGCTCGCGGGCCGTGAGCGAGTCGTAGACCGCGGGCGACAGCACGGCGGTCACGGCGACGGGCGTCGAGTCGGGGAGCGCGAACACGCGGACGCGCGCGGTATCGAGTGGCGTCGCCGGGTCGAGCGGCTGCGAGAAGCTCAGCCGCAGGCTCGTCGAGTCGAGCAGATCCACGGTGCGGAGCCTCGGGCCTGCGGAGTCATGCACGAACGTCCACAGCACGACGTGCGCCGCCGTGTCGAGCGTGACCGTGGCCGTATCGAACGCTTCCCGGCGGTCGAGCGCGCGGTTGCCGTTCTGATCCTGGATCGCAATGACGCGGTAGCGGCCCGGCTCGAGCTCAGGAAGCCGGAAGTCGCCAACCGAGTCGGCCACCGTGACGTAGGCGACCGTGTCGGGGAGCCGCGCGGCGCGGATCACGCCCCCGACGAGCGCCCGCTGCTCGACCCATTGCAGCGCGGTCCCGGTGAGCGCGGCGTGTCCGATGGGCGGGCCCGTGGAAAAGATCACCGTCTTGCTCTGCTTGATCGCGTTGCGGCGCAGGTCCTGGATCCCGGGGAGCAGCTCGAGGCGATACACCCGACCTGGCCGCCACCCTTCGACGGGCCGCACGTGGATGTTCGTGCGGTGCCACGAGACCTTCACGTCGCCCGCGACAGGGGACAGCACGACCTGGCGGCCGAGCCCGCCGCCCCCGCCCCCGCCCCCGCCCCCACCCCCACCCCCGACGCCGCCGAGGCCACCGACCCCGCCGGCCGGTGCACCTGCGCCGTGAACGACCGCGTCTCCATGAAAGTCCGGGACCACGGCCCCCGACTCGGGCCGTACCGCGACCACCGTGGGTGGCGTGGTATCGGGCGGGCCGCCCGGTGGGTCGCCGAGCTTGGCGCAGGCGGCGAGCGCCAGGGCTACGAGCAGCCCAGGACCTTGAGCTTGTCGGCGAGTGCCCGGCGCTGGTCCTGCCACGCTCGCTCCTTCTCGCGTTCTCTTGCGACCACGTCGGCGGGCGCCCGCGCGACGAAGTCCTGGTTCGTGAGCTTGGCCGCGAGCGCGGCCAGCTGGCGGTCGAGCCGCGTGACGTCGCCCGACAGGCGCCGGCATTCCTGGCGCACGTCGATCGCGCCCTCCAGGGCGACGAACACCTCGCTGCCGTCGCCGAAGACTGCGTATGCGACGGGGCCCTTCATGCCGCCGTCGAACGTGAGCTCCTCGACCTGGGCGAGGCGCTTGATCGTCTCGCTCTCCGCTTCGAACACGCTCCGGCGATCGCGCCCGCGCGGCTTGATGCTCGCCCGGAGCCGCGTCCTCGGGGGCACCTTGTACTCGGCTCGAATGATCCGGATTTTCTCGACGGCCTGCTTGACGCGCAGGAACGCGGCGTCGAGGTCGGGGTCGACGAGTTCCGGTCGGAACGTCGGCCAGCTCGCCGTCGCCAGCAGTTCGTCCGCCTTCCGTCCCGGGAGCTTCTGCCACAGCTCCTCGGTTATGAACGGCACGACGGGATGGAGCAGCCGCAGGACCGTGTCGAAGCAATGCGCGAGCACGGCTTGCGCGGCGTCCCCCGACGCCGTTGCAAGTCGTGGCTTCACGGCCTCCACGTACCAGTCCGCGAGCTCGCCCCAGACGAACTCGTAGCACCGCTTTGCCGCCTCGTCGAGCTTGAACTGCTCCAGGTATGACGTCGCGGCGTGGACGGCCTCGTTCGCCCGCATCAGGATCCAGCGGTCGGCCAGGTGAAGCGCCGGCCGGTCGAATTGGTCGATCGGCTGCACCCGCTGCGGCAGCTGCGCCAGGATGAAGCGCCCGATGTTCCACAGCTTGTTCGCGAAGTTGCGGCCGGGCGCGAAGGTGGTGTCCAGGTCGTTCGGGTCGAGAATGACGTCGGCGCCAAGCGAGCCGCCGCCGATCACCGTCCAGCGCAGCGCGTCCGCACCGTAGAGCTTCACCACGTCGATCGGGTCGATGCCGTTGCCCAGCGATTTGGACATCTTGCGGTGCTGCGCATCGCGCACGGTGCCGTGGAGGTAGACGGTCGCGAACGGCTTCGCCTTCATGAAGTGGTAGCCAGCCATGATCATCCGCGCCACCCAGAAGAACAGAATCTCGGGAGCGGTGACGAGCGTGTGCCCCGGGTAGAAGCGCGCCAGGTCCCGCGTCCGCTCGGGCCAGCCGAACGTGGCGAATGGCCACAGCCACGCGGAGAACCACGTGTCCAGCACGTCGGGATCCTGCGTCACGGGCCCGCCGCACTTGGGGCAGCGGGTCGGGTCCTCGCGGTCGGCCCACTGATGCTGGCATGTCGTGCAGTTGAACACCGGAATGCGGTGCCCCCACCAGAGCTGGCGCGAGATGTTCCAGTCCCGGATGTTCTCCATCCAGTGCTCGTAGGTCGCGCCCCAGCGCTCCGGGACGAGCCGGATCTCTCCGCTGCGGTAGGCGGCGAGCGCGGGCTCGGCGAGCGGCCGCATCTTCACGAACCACTGGTCGCTGAGCCGCGGCTCCACCACGGTGTCGCAGCGGTAGCAGTGGCGCACCGCGTGCTGGTGCGGCTCCGTCTTCTCGAGTAGCCCCTCGGCCTTCAGCAGCTGCACGATTTTCTCGCGGGCCTCGAAGCGATCGAGCCCGCGGAGTGGTGGGGGGACCCTTCCCCCTTCCCCTCGACCGTCAGGGAGTCCTTTAGGGTTCCCCGGCTCTTCACCCATTGATCCATCTTCCCGGATCACCAGCGGCATGTCGAGCTTGTGCCGGAGCCCGATCTCGAAATCGTTCGCGTCATGGGCCGGCGTGACTTTCACGAACCCGGTCCCGAACTTGGGATCGACCGCCTCGTCCGCGATGATGGGGATGGAGATGTTCGCGATCGGGAGGCGTGCCGTCTTGCCGACGAAGCCGGCGTGCCGCTGGTCGCGTGGATGCACGGCGACCGCCGTGTCGCCCAGCATCGTCTCGGGGCGCGTGGTCGCGACCGTGAGGAACGGCTTCGGTCCTCCCTCCACGGGATAGCGGATGTAGTAGAGCGTCCCCATCTCTTCGGCGAACTCGGCCTCCTCGTCCGACAGGGCGGTGCGGCAGTGCGGGCACCAGTGGATTACCCGGTGTCCGCGGTAGATCAGTCCCTCCTCCCACAGGCGCACGAACACCTCGCGCACCGCCCGGGAGTATGCGGGGTCGAAGGTGAAGCGGGTGCGGCTCCAGTCGCAGGAGCAGCCGATCACCTTGAGCTGCTCCAGGATCGCGTTGCCCGTCTCGCGCACGAACGCCCACACCCGTGCGACGAACGCCTCGCGCCCCACGTCGGCGCGGCTCTTCCCCTCCTCGGCCAGCAACCGCTCGACGACGTTCTGCGTGGCGATTCCGGCATGGTCCGTGCCGGGCAGCCACTCCGCCTCCCGGCCGCGCATCCGCTCGAAGCGAATCAGCCCGTCCTGGATGACGTTGTTGAGCCCGTGTCCCATGTGCAGCACCGCCGTGACGTTGGGCGGCGGGATCACGATCACGTACGGCTCCTTGGGCGAATCGGCGTGGCCCGTGAACACGCCGCTGTCGAGCCAGCGCTGGTAGAGCCGGCGCTCGACGTCGTGAGGGCTGTACTGGGGCGGGAGCTCGAACCTGGGCTTGCTCGCCATTCCTTATTATAGGCAGGACAGCGGCGTGCGTCTCTGTCCGCCGCGGTCCGCCTCCGTTAGAATTCGGCTCCATGCCCGACGAAGCAGACGCACTGCCCACCAGTCGCATCGTCCGCTGGGTCGCGCTCGCGGTGGTGATCGCGTTCGCCGTCGCGCTCTATTTCCGCGCCGGCGTGCGGCTCGCGCCGCTCACGACGCCCCCCCCGGCCCCCCCGGCCCCCCCGTCCCGCCCGCCGGCGACCGCGCAGCCGGCGAACTGAAGCCGATGTCCGCACCCGCGATCCGCGTCACGCTCCCCGACGGGAGCGAGCGGCGACTGCCCGCCGGGTCCACGGGGGCCGACCTCGCCAAGGCCATCGGTCCCGGCCTCGCCAAGGCCGCCCTGGCCGTGCGCGTGGACGGGCAGGTGTGGGACCTGTCGCGCCCGCTTCCGGACCGGATGAAGGTCGCGCTCCTCACGGACAAGGACGCGCAGGCGCTCGACGTGTTGCGCCACTCGTGCGCCCACGTGCTCGCCACGGCGGTGCGCCAGCTGTTCCCGCACGCCCGGATCGGCTTCGGTCCCCCGATCGAGGACGGCTTCTACTACGACTTCGAGGTGGAGCGGCCGTTCGGGCCGGAGGATCTGGAGGCGATTGAAAAGAAGATGGCGGAGGTCGTGAAGGCCGACTACCCGTTTGTCCGAGAGGAAGTCTCGCGTGCGGAAGCCAAGCAGCGCTTCAAGGACGATCCGCTGAAGCTCGAGCGCATCGAGGACCTCGGTCCGGACGAGGTGATCTCGGTTTACACCGACGGTCCCTTTGTGGACCTGTGCCGCGGGCCCCACGTCCCGAGCACCGGGCGGATCAAGCACTTCAAGCTGCTGCACGCGGCGGGCGCCTACTGGCGCGGCGACGAGCGGCGCCAGATGCTGCAGCGCATCTACGGCACGGCGTGGTTCTCGAAGGAGGAGCTCGAGGCGTACCTGCGGCGGCTCGAGGAGGCGAAGAAGCGCGACCACCGCCTGCTCGGCAAGCAGCTCGACCTGTTCTCGATCCAGGAGGACGTCGGGCCGGGACTCGTCTTCTGGCATCCCAAGGGCGCGATGCTGCAGTTTCAGCTGCGCCGCTTCATCGAGGACACGGTCCTCGAGCGCGGCTACCAGCTCGTGTACACACCGCACGTGACGCGGGAGCAGCTGTTCCTGCGCTCGGGGCACCTGCCGCTCTACGCCGAGAACCAGTTCCCCGCGATGGGGGCGGGGGAAGGGGAGGCCGAGGACGTACGCTACCGCGTGAAGCCGATGAACTGCCCGATGCATATCCTGATCTACGCCTCGCAGCAGCGCAGCTACCGCGACCTCCCGATCCGGCTGGCCGAGGTCGCGAACGTGTACCGCAACGAGCGCTCCGGCACGCTGCACGGGATGCTGCGGGTGCGCGGGCTCACGATGGACGACGCGCACATCTTCCTGCGCGAGGACCAGATCGAGGACGAGATCTTCCAGCTGCTCGACCTGGTCGACCTGGTCATGGCGCGGACCTTCGGGCTCGCCTATCGGCTCGACCTGGCCACGCGGCCGGTGAAGAAGCTGGGGAGCGACGCCACCTGGGATACGGCCGAGCGGGCGCTCGAGCGCGCACTCGAGCGGCGCGGCATCACCTATCGCGTCGACCAGGGCGGCGGGGCGTTCTACGGCCCGAAGATCGACGTCAAGTTCAATGATGCGATCGGGCGCGAGTGGCAGGGCGCGACCATCCAGCTCGACTACGAGCTGCCGGACCGGTTTCAGCTGGAGTACACGGGCGCGGACAACCGGCCGCACCGACCCGTGATGATCCACCGCGCGATCTACGGCACGCTGGAGCGCTTCTGTGGATTCCTGATCGAGCACTTCGCGGGAGCGTTCCCGCTGTGGCTCTCTCCCGAGCAGGTGCGCGTGCTCCCGATCAGCGACGATCAGCTCGCGGCGGCGCGGGGCGTGGCGTCGCAGCTCGTGGCGGCCGGTGTCCGCGCCCACCTGGACGAGCGCAGCGAGACCCTCAACTACAAGATCCGGGATGCCGAGATGCAGAAGGTGCCGTACATGGCGGTCGTGGGACAGCGCGAGGCGGAGGCGGGGACGGTGGCGGTGCGGGGCCGCGGGGCCGGGAAGAAGCAAGTCGTGCTGCCGGTGGGGGAATTCGTGGCGAAGCTGGGTGAGGAGATTCGCACGCGGAGTTTGACTCCGTTAGTTTGAGATGGGTGATCCCCCGGGCTGGCGCCCGGGGTCCGTGAACCGCGATGCAGACGAACCCCGGACGCAAGTCCGGGGTGGGGGGAAGGACGTACGATGAGCAGTGACCAGACCACGCCGGTGATCCTCTCCGCCTGCCGCACGCCGATCGGCCGGTATTTGGGCGGCCTCGCGCCGCTTCCCGCGCCGCGGCTCGGCGCGATCGTGATTCGCGAGGCGGTGCGCCGCGCCGGCATCGAGCCGACGCTTGTGGAAGAGGTGATCATGGGCAACGTGCTCCAGGGGGGGGTCGGCCAAGCCCCCGCGCGCCAGGCGGCAATCCACGCCGGGCTGCCCGGCACGATCCCCGCGATGACGGTGAACAAAGTGTGCGGGTCGGGGCTCAAGGCCGTCATGCTCGGCGCCCAGGCGATCAAGGCGGGCGACGAGCAGTGCGTCGTCGCCGGTGGCATGGAGGCGATGTCGAACGCGCCGCATTATGTCTACGGCATGCGCGGCGGCATCAAGGTCGGGAACACCCAGCTCGTGGACGGAATCATCCACGACGGCCTGTGGGACTCCTTCTCAAATACGCACATGGGGAACCTCGCCGAGTACACCGCGAAGAAGGCGCAGGTGTCGCGCGAGGATCAGGATCGCTTCGCGCTCGCGAGCCACGAGAAGGCGGTCGCCGCCATGGAGGCGTGCCGCTTCAAGGCCGAGACTGTGCCGGTCGAGATCCCCGGGAAGCAGCGGCCCACCGTCATCGACAAGGACGAGGGTCCCCGCAAGGACACCTCCCTCGAAGCGCTGGCCGCCCTGAAGCCGTCGTTCGAGAAGGACGGCAGCGTGACCCCCGGCAACGCGCCCGGGCTGAACGACGGGGCGAGCGCGCTGGTCGTCGCCTCGCTGGCGTTCGCGCGGGCCCACGGCCTGCAACCCCTGGCGCGCATCACCGCCTACGCTACGGGTGGCGGCGAGCCCAAGGACCTGTTCTTCGCCCCCATCGTCGCCGTGCGACGCCTGATGGCGCAGGCGAAGACGAAGATCTCGGACTACGACCTGATCGAGGCGAACGAGGCGTTCGCGGTGCAAGCGCTCGCCGACGGCCGGGCCCTCGGGTGGGACTGGGCACGCGTCAACGTGAACGGCGGCGCGATCGCCCTCGGCCATCCGATCGGCGCTTCGGGCGCGCGCGTCCTCACGACGCTGTTGTACGCCCTCAAGGACAAGCAGCAGACGACCGGACTCGCCACCCTGTGTCTCGGTGGCGGCAATGCCGTGGCCCTCAGCGTGGAGATGCTCTGATGCCCGAAGCGCAGACCGTCGCCCTGTCGTCCCTGCCGCGCGCCCGCGCCGCCCGCGCCGCCCGCCGCGCGCTCGCCGTGTTGCTCGGCGCGGCGCTCGTCGCTGCCGCGGCTCAGCTATCCGTGCCGCTCCCCGGCACTCCGGTGCCCTTGACCCTGCAGCCTCTCGCCGTGCTCGTGGTGGGCGGGCTGCTCGGTGCCCCGCTCGGGGCGGCGAGCCTGCTCCTCTATCTCGCGCTCGGCGCGGCGGGCCTCCCGGTGTTCACGCCGTTCGGGGTCCCGGGTCTGGGGCGGCTGCTCGGGCCGACGGGCGGCTACCTCCTCGCCTACCCCCTCGCTGCGTTCGCCGTGGGCCGGATCGCGGGCGACGCCGCGCGCCGGGGGGGGTGGCAGCTCGTGCTGGGCGTGCTCGCCGGCCTGGCGCTGATCCACCTGGGCGGCCTCGCCCAGCTGCTCCTCATCACCGGCAACCTGCGGAGTGCCGTGCAGCTCGGCACCCTGCCGTTCCTCCTGGGCGACCTCGGGAAGGTCGCCGTCGCCGTGCTGCTGCTGCAGCGCACCATGAGACCGGTTCGCGCGCGCCTATGACGGCGCGCGTTTCGTTTGCGGTGGCGTGAGCCGGGTCGCCGTGGTGGGCGCGGGGACGATGGGCAACGGGATCGCCCACGTCTTCGCCCAGGCCGGGTGGGACACGGCGCTCGTGGACGTGGCGCCGGATGCGCTCTCCCGCGCGCTCAAGACGATCCAGGCGAACATCGAGCGCCTGGTCAAGAAGGGAGTGGGGAGCAAGGAGCAGGGAGCGGAGGCGCTCGGGCGGATCCGGACGGGCACGTCGGTCGATGCCGTGCGGGACGCCGACTTCGTGGTCGAGGCGGCGAGCGAAGACGCCAAGATCAAGCTCGCGCTCTTCCGCGAGCTCGATCGGGCCGCGCCACCGGCCGCGATCCTCGCCTCCAACACCTCCTCCATCTCGATCACCGCGCTCGCGGCGGCGACCAAGCGGCCGGCGCAGGTGATCGGGATGCACTTCATGAACCCCGTTCCCGTGATGCAGCTCGTGGAGGTGGTCCGCGGGCTCGAGACCGCGGAGGAGACGACGCGGCGCACGCTGGAGATCGCGAGGGCCCTGGGGAAGACCCCGGTCGAGGTCAACGACGCTCCCGGGTTCGTGTCGAACCGGGTACTCATGCCGATGATCAACGAGGCGATCTTCTGCGTGATGGAGGGCGTGGCGACGCCGGAAGCGGTGGACACCGTGATGAAGCTGGGGCTGGGCCACCCGCTGGGCCCGCTCGCCCTCGCCGACCTCATCGGCCTCGACACGTGCCTCGCCATTCTCGAGGTGCTGCATCACGACCTGGGTGACGACAAGTACCGGCCTGCGCCGCTGCTCCGGAAGCTCGTCGCCGCGGGCCGGCTGGGGCGGAAGAGCGGGCAGGGGTTCTATGGCTACCGTGATTGAGGTCGGCCTCTCCGAGACGCAGCGTCAGATCGTCGACCTGACGCGGGAGTTCGCGCGCACCCGCATCGAGCCGCAGGCGGCGGAGTGGGACCGCACCCGGCATTTCGCGCGCGACGTGATCGACGAGCTGGGCCGACTCGGCTTTCTCGGGATGACGGTGCCCGAGGAGTACGGCGGGATGGGGCTCGACACGATCACCTATCTGCTCGCACTGGAGGAGCTGGCGGCGGCGGACGCGGGCGTCGCGGTGACCGTGGGCGTCCACAGCGCGATCCCGGCGACGATGCTGCTGCGCCACGGCACGGCGGCGCAGAAGGAGCGCTGGCTGCGGCCGATGGCGAGCGGCGAGCGACTGTGCGGCTTCGCGCTGTCCGAGCCCGACGCGGGCTCGGACGCGGCCGCGCTCCGGACGCGGGCCGTGCGGGATGGGGATCAGTGGGTGCTGTCGGGCACGAAGGCGTGGGCTACGAACGGCGGCACGGCGGATCTGATGGTGGTGATCGCCCGCAGCGAGCGCGGCATCTGCGCCTTCATTGTGCCCACGGACGCGCCGGGCTATCGTCCGGGGAAGCCCGAAGATAAGATGGGCCTGCGGGCCTCGAACACCGTCGCCATCACCTTCGAGGAGGTGCGGCTCGCGGCACAGCACCTGCTGGGCGAGGAGGCGATGGGTTTCGGGTATGCGATGGAGGCGCTCGACGTGGGCCGCCTGGGCGTCGCGACCCAGGCGGTCGGTATCGCCCGGCGCGCGCTCGAGCACAGCGTCGCCTACTGCGGGGAGCGCAAACAGTTCGACCGGCCGATCCGCGAGTTCCAGGCGGTGCAGTTCAAGCTGGCGGACATGGCGACGCGGGTGGAGGCGGCGCGGGCGCTGGCGCACGCGGCGGCGGCCCGTAAGGACCGGGGCGAGGACATCACCCAACACGCCAGCATGGCGAAGCTGTTCGCTTCGGAGACGGCGATGTGGGTGACGACTCAGGCGGTGCAGCTGTTCGGCGGGTACGGCTACATGCGCGACTTCCCCGTCGAGAAACTGTTTCGCGACGCGAAGGTCACCGAGATCTATGAAGGCACCAGCGAGATCCAGCGCCTCATCATCGCGCGCGAGCTCTATCCCCGAGCGGAGTAGCGGCGACGGCCGCTCGCTCGAGCTGTTCCCCCTGCTCGCCGAGCACGACCACGAGCAGGTGAGCATCGCCTACGAGCCCACCAGCGGGTATCGCGGCATCATCGCGATTCACAGCACCGTGCTCGGGCCCGCGCTCGGCGGCACGCGCTTCTGGAGCTACCGCACCGACGCCGACGCCTTGATCGACGCCCTGCGGCTCGCGCGCGGCATGACCTACAAGGCCGCGGTGGCCGGCCTCAACCTGGGCGGGGGCAAGTCCGTGCTGATCGGCGACCACAAGACCACGCGCCGCGAGCCGCTGTTCCGGGCGCACGGGCGGCACATCGAGTCGCTCAAGGGACGCTACATCACGGCCGAGGACGTGGGCACGACCACGGCGGACATGGAGTACGTGAAGGCCGAGACCGATCACGTGACGGGCCTGATCGGGAAGTCGGGCGACCCCTCCCCGGTCACGGCCTACGGGGTGTACCGTGGCATCAAGGCGTGCGCCCGGCACCGCACCGGCTCCGATGCGCTGGCGGGGAAGACGGTCGCGTTGCAGGGGTGCGGCAGCGTCGGCTATCATCTCGCGAAGCTGCTCGCCGCGGAGGGGGCACGCCTGGTGGTCGCGGACATCGATCCCGAGCGCGCGCGCCGGGTGGTGGACGAATGCCGTGCGCAGGCCGTGCCCCCCGACGATATTTACGGGGTGCGGGCGGACGTGTTCGCCCCGTGCGCGCTCGGCGCCGTGATCAACGACGCGACGCTGCCGCGGCTCCAGGTCGAGATCGTGGCCGGCGGCGCCAACAACCAGCTCGCCGAG
>QHUR01000083.1 GCA_003221995.1 Gemmatimonadota bacterium
GTCGTCGCCTCGGCGTAGCCTGACGTGGAGATGTGGATGCCGCCGTTCACCGTGGAGGCCTCCACGTCGCCGCCGAGGCTCGCCGCCTCCACCTCGCCGTTCACCGTCTTGCCGACGAACTTGACGCCCGCGGGCACGTGCACCGTGAACTCGACCACCACGTCGTTCTCGTGCGTGCTCATGCGTCCGCCTTCGCCGGGCCGGCACTCGTTCGCCCGGCGGCCGTCGCTCGGATACACGGCGCAGATCGTGACGCCGCCCTCGCGCTCCACCACTTCGATCTTCACTTCGTCGGGATCGCTGCGCTTGGCGCGCTTCGTCGCCGTGACCTCGGTCTCGCCGCCGCTCCCGGCGACCGCCCGCACGTCGCCGTTCACGCCCTTGATCTCGATCTCTTTGCCGGTCGCGATCTTGCCTTTCCAGTGAAAGTCGCCCTGCGCGAAGATGGGGGAGGCCGCGAACACCGCCGCGACCGCGAGCACCAGCGATCTGCGCATCATCGTTCCTCCTTCTTGAGCCGCCCTGGGCGGCACAGCTTGATGTCGCCGTTGAAGGACTCGAGCTCCAGCCGCGCGCTCCCCGAGCCGATCGTGAAGCTGAAGCGGTGCTTCGTCTTGCCGGTGAGCGTCACGGGGAAGCACGCCTCGAAGTCACCGTCGAAGGTCGAGACCGACACCGCCACGCCCGCGTTCTCGGGGATCGCGATGTCGAGGTCGCCGTCGTGCGTGGCGAAGCGGTAGCGCCCGCTCTCTTTGATCGTGCCGTCGTAGCTGATCGCGCCGTTCACCGTGTTCGCCTCCACGTTGCCCGACTCGATGCGCTCCAGCCGCACGTCGCCGTTCACCGTTTCGGCGGCGACGTCCCCCGACACATCGCGCAGCGTGATCCCCTCGTTCACCGTGTTGAGGGTGATGCGGCCGCGAGCCTTGTCGAGTGTCACCTCGCCGTTCACGGACCGCAGCGACACGAAGCCCGACCCGCCAGTCACCTTGACCTCGCCCTGCACCGTCTCGGCCGTGATCTCCCCCTGTGACCCCTCGACCGTGATGTCGGTGTAGACCCCCGACAGCGCGAGCGCCATCGCCGCGGGGACCGTGATCGTGTAGTCGATGACCTGGGACGGGCCGTACTTGCCCGTCGACTTGACGCTCACCACGGCTTCCGACCCGCTCACCTGCACGCGGTCGCGGCTCGAGTGCTCGGCCTGGACTCTGACGGCGCTCTTCGCCCAGGTAGTGACGGCGATCGAGCCCCCGAAGTTGTTCACCTCGAGGCGGGCGCCGGACCGCACCGGAACCGTCGTGTCCGTCTGAGCCAGCGTCGCGACCGCCGCGGCCGCCACAATCGTGATCATGCAGCTCTCCTCTTCAGCTCTGCATCCCGGTGAGGGCGGTCGCCTGGCGCAGCAGCTCCAGCTTCCGCCGCATCGTGTCGGCGAGGTGATGGTTGAGATACGCGCTGCCCGGGTCCTCGGCGAGCGCGCGCCGCGCCTGCGCGATCGCGGTGTCGATCGTGGCCAGGTTGCGCTCGAGGATGCGGACGGTGGTCGAGTCGAGCCGGCCCGTGCGCCGTCCCTCGACGAGCGCTCCCTGCAGCTCGGCCACGGTCGTCTCGTAGCGCCGGTCCGCCGCGGTGAGCCACCGCGCCTGCGGCGGGGCGATCCCTACGGGAGTCGTAGCGGCCCGGGCGCGCAACAGCCAGGTCGCGCCGCCCGACAGGACGATCAGGGCTACCGACGCGGCGATGAGCTGCGGCACGGTGAACGCCAGGTGCCGTTTGGGGCGACCGGTAGGAAGTCCTTTAGGGCGCCGCTCGCCCAGATCGGCGACGGCACCGCGGGCCGGTATCGCGCGACCGATCCCCGCCGCGATCTTCGGCCACAGGTCGGCCGCGGGCGGCCGGTCGTCGAGCGCGCGCGCCCGGGCCACGACGCGCCGCAGGTCTTCCAGCGTCGCCGCGCACGCCGCGCAGCCGGCGAGATGCGCCTCGAGCGCTGCGCGCTCCCCCGCGCCCAGCGTGCCGTCCACGTATTCCGACAGTCGGTCCGTCCAGTTGTCCTTCATCATCTCTTCTCTCCCTTCATTTCCCACGCCCCACTTCCCCACTTCCCCACGCAGTTATCGATCCAGGTGTCTTCGTAACGCCATCCGCGCATGGTGCAGCTGCGATTTCGACGTTCCCGGGACGATGCCGAGCATGTCGGCGATCTCGTCGTGCTTGTAGCCCTCGACGTCGTGCAGCACGAACACCTGGCGCGCGCCGTCGGGGAGGCGGCTCACCGCGACGTCGAAGTCCATCGCGACGTCCGGGGCATGCGGCCGGCTCGGCGCCGTTTCGAGCGCCGCGGCGGAGTCGTCGAAGCGTCCCCGCTCCAGGCCGAGCGACGTGCGCCGCGCCAGGATCACGTTCACGGCTAGGCGGTGCAGCCAGGTCCCGAACGCCGCTTCGCCCCGGAAGGTCGCGAGCTTCTGCCAGGCGCGGATGAAGACGTCCTGGGTGACGTCGTCAGCGGTTTCGGGTCCCATCATGCGGCGCACCAGGCTGTGGACGCGTGCCGCGTGCGAGCGGTACAGGCGCTCGAAGGCGCTCCCGTCCCCGCTCGCGGCGAGGGCCGCGTCCGCGGCTTCCGCATCCTCCGCTCGACCCCCCGTCGCCTTGTCCGGATCTCTGCGCAGCGTCGCCACTCCGGGGCAGGTACGCTCCATGGGTACCGGGTTGGATATGCCTGTGGGGCCGAAGGTTGCAAGACCCGCAATCCTGCTCTTGACGGCCACCTGACGGTGGTGCCCTATCAAGGATCCATGACGACCCCTCACCGTGCGGGCGTGTTGCTTGCCGTTGCCGTGATCCTGGGGGCCCTGTGGGCCCTCCCTGCCACCGGCGCGGCGCAGATTCCGAAACCGCGAAAGCAGGGTGGGCGCGTGCCGGCAGGTTATCCGGCCGGTCCCCGCCCGCTGCGCGTCGGTCGCCCACGGCCGCCGTCCGCCGCAGGCCGGAGCACGGCGCTCGCGACGATCACAGAGACCGAGCCCAACGATGCGCCGGCCACCGCGACCTCCGCCGCACTGGGTGACGTCGCATCGGGTAA
Source organism: Gemmatimonadota bacterium (assembly GCA_003221995.1). Classification (GTDB taxonomy): domain Bacteria; phylum Gemmatimonadota; class Gemmatimonadetes; order Gemmatimonadales; family GWC2-71-9; genus AG29. Next base: position 3,089 of record QHUR01000083.1, read on the forward strand.
CATAGATCCGGCGGGTGACGTCGATTACTACGCGTTCGACGTCACGGCCCCTACGTACCTGATCCTCGACGTGGACGCAGACCGGTCCGGCTCTCCGCTCGATCCCATCCTCTCGCTGTACGCGCCCGACGGAACGACCGAGCTCGCCTTCAGCGACGACTACGCCGGCTATTATGACAGCCACATCGAGTACTCGATCTCGACGACCGGACGCTACTACGCGGCGATCGCGGGCTACGGTGGGAGCGGTGGCTCGGGCTTCTTCTACTCCTTGCAGTTCACGAGCCGTCCTGCGGGGCCCGGCGATCCGACCACGTTGTTCGCCACTGGACTCGACGGACCGTTGGGCAGTACAGCGGGCCCGGCGGGGGAGTTGTACGTGACGGATATCAACTCGCTTCGCCTGCTGAAGGTGAGCCCTGCCGGCGCCGTTACGACGCTCGTGGCCTTCTCGAACGTCGTTCCGATACACGTCGTCCCCGACGGGTTCGGCAATCTCCTCGTCACAGTCGAGGATCCGGCCTTCACCTACGGGGCCGTCTACCGAGTCACGCCAACCGGCCAGCTCTCGACCTTCGCGACGGGGCTGTACGTGGCCGCCGCGATCACCGCTGGGCCCGACGGGGACGTCTGGGTCCTCGACGTGGGGCGGCAGAAGGTCTATCGCTACTCTCCGTTCGGCGTGCTGAACGATTCCGTCGACGTCGCCGCGACGGGAGTGGACGCCGTCGACGCCGGTCTCGCGTTCTCGCCGGCGGGCGTGCTGCATATGTCCAACAGCAACGACCGCGTGTACAAGATCGACGGCGGCGCCCCTCAGCTCGTCATCTCGGGGGCTCTGTACCTGGAAAGCATCGCGTTCGATCAGGACGGTTACCTCTACGTCGCGAACGGCTACCTCGGGACGGTGCAGCTCTACAGCCCGACTTATGAGCTGGTGAGCGACCCGTTCGCCGGGTCGAACTTGGGCGGCCCTACTTCCCTGGTCTTCGGGCGCGACGGCGCCGGCGCCATGACCTCGCGCCTGCTGGCGACGAACTACGGCTACAACCTCCAGCCGCCGTACGTCGGGTCCATCGTCGAGATGAATCCCGCAGGCATACGTGCTCCGGGCTCGCGGATCGGGATCGACGCCGTGGACGTGGCCATCAACGCCGCCGCAGACCATCTCCTGGGGGGCGCGCAGGTGGCGCCCGCGGCGCAGCACTTCCTCGACGTGCAAGGCAACAACAACGGTCGCTACGACGTCGGCGACTTCCGGGCATACCTCCGGTCCAAAGGGCAGCTGCCGGCAGCTGCGGGCGTGGCGGCCCGAACGGAGCGGCCATGAAGAGCATCGGGGAGACCCTCGCTTTGCTCGCCCTCGCGAGCGCCCTGGCCTGCGGCAACGAGTCAGCACCGGCGACGCCGATGCCGACGTCGGGCGCCGCGGCCGCGTCGCTGGTCACTCCGAACGCGGACGACGGCGCGATCTTGGTCTCGCTCACCGGTCCGGGTATCACGAGCGTGCAGTCCGCGAGCTCGGCCTACTTCGCCCAGTCGCGCGTTGTGTCCGGGAGCGAAGTGCGCCTGCTCGTCATCGGGGACCTCTCGGCGGGCGTGGTCGCGACCGTCGTCGTGCCGGACGTGCGCCGCATCGGGGAGTACTCGGGCAGTGTCCTCGAGGTGGCGTCGCGCGGCGACCAGGTGCGGAATTCGGTTGCGGGGTACGCGATTCATCTCGCGGTGTCCCAGTAGGCGTTGGCGGCGTCCGCTCGTTGGAGTGCAGCCCGCAACAGGCTAGATTGCGGGCCGTCATGAGCCCCGGCCTCCTCGCACCCACGGGCCTCGGCCTGCTGCTCGGTCTGCGCCACGCCTTCGAGCCCGACCATCTGGCCGCGGTCTCTACGCTCGCGACGCGCCAGGCCCGCCTCGGGGACGCCTGCCGGCTGGGGCTCGCCTGGGCCCTGGGGCACACCGCGAGCCTCGGGGCCGCGGCGCTCCTCATCATCGCGGGCGGCCTGCACCTGCCGGCGCGCCTCGCGCCCGCCGCCGACCTGCTGGTCGCGCTGCTCCTCATCGCGCTGGGTGGGACGGTGATCTGGCGCTACGCGCGCGGACGCTGGCACCTACACGTGCACGAGCACGGTGGCGGGCCACACCTGCACCTCCACAGCCACGCGCACGGAGCGGCGCACGAGCATGCGCACCCCCGGGGCGACGCGCGCCGCTCGCTCGGGTTCGGGCTGCTGCATGGGCTCGCGGGAAGCGCGGCGATTCTGGTGCTGCTCATCGCCGCGGCGCCCACGCGGGCGGCGCAGCTCGCCTATTTCCTCGCGTTCGCCATCGGGACGATGATTGGGATGCTAGGCGTATCGCTCTCGCTCGCGGCGATCGTGCGGCTCGCGTCGCAGCGCGGCGCGCGGTTTGCGACCGTGCTGCACCTCGGATCGGCGGTCGTGAGCATCGCGGTGGGGTTCGTGTTGGCGGCGCGGGTTGCCACGGAGCTTTGAGAGCTTGGTCGGAAATGGGGAGATTCCCTGGCAGGGAACTCCCTACAGCAGAAGGCCAGAGACACACGCGTTCTGCCCCTCGGCGAGACGCTTCGTCCACGGCGGGCCGTGAGCACGAACGCGCTTCGTTGCCGGGTGAGGGCATGTGAATTGCCGGTTTAGAGCGGTGACCTCGCTGGTCGGGACTGTGTTCCGCAGCGGGGCAGTTCGAGGAATCGCTGCTCAGAGCAAATCCGCCGAAAGGCGGTGACGCAGAGCTACGGGGCTACCGCGGGCAACACCCGCCACCGCTCGCCGGGCCGCCAGCGAAGTTCGCTGGCGGCTTTTTCGCGTACGGCAGCGCCAGCGACACACCGTTCACGCACTGCTTCAGGGGGGTTCATGCGCACCACGTTCTTCCTGGCAGTCGCCCTAGCTGTCGCAACCGCAGCGCTCCAGGCCCAAACCGGCAACGGCGCGCCCAGCGGGTCGCATTACAATCTCAACATCATCGGCGTGTCGCACGACAAGAGTCCCAACATGGATGCGGGGAGCGGCAACGTCATCTTCGTGGACCTCGGGTCGAAGAACGTCACCGTCTCCACCAAGATTCTCCTCAGTCAAAGCGCCGACGCCGGGACCTTCCAGGTCCTCGACAAGAACGGCACGGATGGGGAAGCTTCCTTCGAGCTTCCGGCGCCCGGCAGCTACACCGTCTGGGCGCGCGCGCTCGGCAAGCCGGGTGGCAGCTCCAAGATCACCACCTGCGCGACCAACATCGCGCTAACCGGCACCGACGCCGGCGTCACCATCTGCTCGACGCTGAACGAGGTCTTCGTGCGTGGGACGGGCAAGAGCAGCTTCAGGAACGTGACCACTGCTCTCACGACGATCACCCTCGATCCGGTGGCCGACGCGGCGGCGGTGACCGCGTGCGGCGGCACCGTCGTCAATCTGTTCGACCCATGCCTTCTGGGCTTCTTCTGGCAGTACGACAACAACGGGCTGAAGCTCTTGCAGGTTCGCTTCTACCCGAACCCAGCGTAGTCTCGCAGACGCACAGTGGTGAACAGGACTCAGGGATCAGGTCTCTGCTGAAACCGTTTCCCGTTCACCGCTGTGCGTCTGTGCGTCTAGCGGTGGTCTGTTCTGATCCCCTGTAGACTCGGCCCCGCCATTCCACCTTGTTCGCCCGCCACGCCGACCGCAGCATGATCCCCGCCACCATCGCCGCGCCGAGCGGGTAGAGCAGCGCGTAGCGGACGGGCGCGCCCTCCGCCCAGTAGACGACGACCCAGATGACGAGCGAGATGGCCGTCGTGACCGCAGCCCAGCGCGACGCATAGAGGGCCCACACGAGCGGCGGCACGATCCAGCACAGCGCCGGCAGCCACATCAGATAGGGCGCGGCGCGCCGGAGCAGCGGGATCGGCGGGAACATGAGCGGCACGCCGAGCGCGAGGTTCTTGGACCAGCCCTGGACGATCTCGCCGAGGCTCCGGTACATCCGCGTGCTCATGAACTGGAAGCCGTGTGTCAGGAAGATGTCGAGATGGTGTCGCACATACGCCTGGGCCAGCGCGACGTCCTCGGCCACGCTCTGCTTCACGGCCTCGTGCGTGCCGACCCGCTCGTAGGCTGCGCGGGTCGTCAGGATGTAAGCGCCGCTCGCGATCGCGTTCCACGTGATGCGCGTGCGGTTCACGCGCCCGAAGTCGCCCACCCGCGCGGCGAGCGCGACGAGCACGTGCGGCTGCACCAGGCGCTCCCAGAACGTCACCGTCTCCTGCCGCGTCAGGACGCTCACGAGATCCACCCGTTCCGCCCCGAGCACCGTGACGGTGCGCGGCAGCAGCTCGGGGTGGTGCCAGGTGTCGGCGTCCGTGAACAGCAACAGGTCACCCCGCGCCGTGCGATAGCCCTGGACGATCGCCCACGGCTTCCCGAACCACCCTGGAGGGAGCTCCGCTCCCCGCACGAGGTGCAGCCGCCCCCCCGCCTCGGCTGAGCGCGCGAGGCGCTCGACGATCTCCGGGGTCGCGTCGCTCGAGCGGTCGTCCACGACGATGATCTCAACCGGCTCGTAGGTCGTCGCGAGCAGCGACCCGACGCAGCGCTCGATGTTCACCTCCTCGTCGCGGGCGGGGACGATGACCGAGACGAGGGGCCCGTGCGGTTGCGGTGGGTAATCGCGGAGGCGGGGGCGGCGATGAACGTAGCGAGCCACGAGCAGCGCCAGGAACAGGGCGTACCCGGCGGGGATGAGCCACATCACTCCAGCTTCTCCCCCTCTGCCGCCGCCACGACGGCGGCGGCGGTGAGATGCCCGGTGACGTTCGTCATCGTACGGAACATGTCGGGGATGCGGTCGAGCCCGATGAGCAGCGTCAGCCCGGAGAGCGGCAGCCCGGCGGACGCGAAGGCGGGCGTGAGACTCACAATGCTCCCGTAGGGAATGCTCGCGACCGTGAGCGAGGCGAGAAACACGGCGGCCCCGGCCTGGAACATCTCCGCGAAGCCGAACGACACGCCGTACAGCTGCGCCACGAACAGCAGCGCGACCGCCTGGAAGAGGGCGCTGCCTGCCCGGTTTACGGTCGCGCCGAGCGGCAGCACGAAGCTCGACACCACGCGGGAGATCTTGAGGTCGTTCGCGGCGGCGTCGAGCATCGTGGGGAGGGTGGCGAGGGAGGACGTGGTCGAGAACCCCATCAGCATCGAGGGGAAGCTGGCGCGCAGGAACCGCCCCAAGCGCACCCGGACGATCAGGGCGATCGCCGGCAGGTAGACGCCCGCGATGAAGATCGCGAGGCCGACGATCACCGCGAGCACGTACACCGCCATGGCCTTGACGAGCGACCACCCGAACTGCGCCACCGCGCCCGCGACCAGCGCGAAGATGCCGACCGGTGCGACCAGCAGCACCCACCGTACGATGCGGATCAGCGCCTGGGTCGCGACGTCGGCGAGCTGGGTGAGGACGAGCCGCTTGTCGTCCGGCAGCGCCGCGGCGGCGACAGCGAAGATCGTGATGAACACGATCAGCGGCAGCAGGTTGCCGTCCACGGCGGCCCGCAGCGGGTTCGCGGGCACGAGGTCCACGATGAAGCGGGCGCCGGACGGCGCCTGCTCGGCGGCGTGGCGCTGGAAGCTCGAGTCCGCGAGCGCCATCGCGCGCAGCGCGGTCCGCTGCTCCGCCGCGATGGGCGCGAGCGGAAGCAGCATCGCAGCGACGACGAAGCCGATCAGGATCGCGGCGAGCGTCGTGCCCCAGAAGAAGCCGAGCGTCCGCAACCCGAGGCGTCCCACCTTGCGGATGTTCCCCAACCCAGCGACGCCCGTGAACAGCGCGGCGGCGACGAGCGGGATCACGACCATCGAGAGGAGATTCAGGAACAGCGTGCCGACGGGACGCAGCCAGGTGCCGGTGAGCGCGAGCAGCAGCGGGTGTTGCGTCGCCGCGGCCACGAGCCCGAGCGCGAGGCCGGCCGCGAGGCCGATCGCCATCCACACGTGGCTTCTCATGGGGTGCGCGCTATAATTCCCGTCAACTCCACCTCCCTCGCAAGGCCGTCAGCCAACCCTTGATCACGCTCGCCACGGTGCGCCGGGCCCTGCGGGGCCATTGGGGCACGCCCGCCGTGGCGCCCGACGCCCGCCCCGCGGCCGTCGCCCTCGTCGTCGTCGAAGGCGCGGATGGGGCCGAAGTGCTGCTCATCCGCCGCGCGGTGCGCGCGGGCGACCCGTGGTCGGGGCAGGTAGCCCTGCCGGGCGGCCGGCGCGAGCCCACGGATCGCGATCTGCTCGCGACCGCGATCCGCGAGACGCGCGAGGAGACGGGCATCGACCTGCGCCGCGGCGAGCCGCTCGCCGTGCTCGACGATCTCGCCCCTGTTACGGCCGTGCTGCCGCCCGTCGTGGTGCGGCCGTTCGTATTCGC
>QHUR01000084.1 GCA_003221995.1 Gemmatimonadota bacterium
GCAGTGGTGGTGAGGTCGAGGTGCTCGGCCTGCTGCTTCAAGACGACGTTGATCACGCCGGCGATCGCGTCGGAGCCGTACTGCGCGGCGGCGCCGTCGCGCAGCACCTCGATCCGCTCGATCGCGGCCGCGGGGATGGCGTTCAAGTCGACGCCCACCGTGCCCCGGCCGAAGGTGCCATTGACATGCACCAGCGCGCTCGAGTGGCGCCGCTTGCCGTTCACGAGGACCAGCACCTGGTCGGGGCCGAGGCCGCGCAGGCTCGCCGGGTTGATGTGGTCCGAGCCGTCGCCGATGGTCTGGTGCGAGGCGTTGAACGACGGCGCCAGCGTGGCGAGGATCTGGTTGACCTCGGTCTGTCCGTTGTCGGCGATCTCCTGTGCCGAGATCACGTCCACGGGCACCGGCGTCTCGACGGCGGTGCGCGACGTGCGGGCGCCCACGACGACCACCTCGTTCAACGACAGCGGCGTCGCGGCGAGCTTGAAGTCGGCGGTCACGGTCTGCCCGGCCGCCACCGTGACCCGCTGCTCCGCGGCCTCGTAGCCGATGAGGCGCGCGCGCACCGTATGCGTCCCGGGCGGCGCGCTGAGGCGGTATTGCCCCTGCGCATTGGTGAGCACGGTGCGCGCGGTGCCGACGAGCACCACGCTCGCGCCGGCGAGCGGCGCACCGGCTTCAACCGCGAGCACGGTGCCGCTCACCATTCCCGTCTGCTGGGCGGCGAGTCGGGTGGAGCGGGTGACGTCGAGGAGGGCGACGCAAGCACTCAGGGAGAGCACGAGTTGGCATCTCACGCGCCACCTCCGGAAGATGAGGGGGGCCCATGATTCCGGGTCGTGCGCTACTAATACGCCGCCGCGACGCCGTCCGCTACCCGGCAATTCAAGGCGGGAGGCCGCCTAGCAGGAAGGCCGGCCACGAGGCAGATTGCAGCATGCCCCGGCTCTCGGCCGAGCAGCGCCTGCTCGCCGACCGGCGAGTTTCTTCCGATCGGCGGAGCGGGGTCGAGCGGCGCTCCGGTGAGCGCCGGAAGACGCTTACCTTGGTGAAGACCGAGCAGCGCTCGGGAGGCGAGCGCCGTCGAAGCCGCCAGCGCCGCGGGGACGCCGAGCGCCGCAGCGGCGCCGAGCGGCGGACCGAAGAAACGGCGGCCGAGCACATCCGCAACGCGCTGCAGCTCGTGGCGTACGTGGCGGAGTCCGGTGTCCTCGACGACGAGCTGCGGCGCGACCTCGACGCCGCGATGTTCCGGCTGCGGTTCGCGATCGACCAGCTCGAGCGGCAGTGAACTAGAGACCCGCGGGCCGCAGAGTGCAATAGACGGCAAACCCGACGGGCGCGCGGGAGCCGTACACCCCCTCCAGCATGCTCGGGACGAAGTTCACCGCTCCCCGCAGTCCGATACCCGCCGTCACTCCCGCCACGCGCGTGAGCGCGCGGTGATAGCCCAACGCTAGCGCCCCTACGTCGTACGCGGTCTCGGGCGGCACGGATGCAACGACCAGGTCTCCCGCAGTCTTCCGCACGTACTCGACACGGCCCAACACGGTATTGGTCCCGTCGAGATCGACGTTCGTCTCCACCACGACGCTGTTCGAGAGTCGGCCAGTTCCGATTCGCGCGTTCGCGCCGTAAATGAGCGCCATCGCCCACTGACCCTGCCCTCCGAAGGGCTGTGCCATGAGCGCCGCGGCGCCGAGCCGATGGAGCGATTCCTCCGGGTGCAGCGCTTCGGGACTCTTCAGGTACGCGTACCAGACCGACAAGGTCCAGCGTGGTCCGGGGTTGACCGAGAGGCGGGCGCTGTAGGAATCGAGCGCTCTTCCGGCGTAATCGAAATCGGTGCGGTGTTCATCCGGCTCGCGCCCGTTGAAGATCGAGGCCTCGAGCTTCGTGGTGCGGGTGAACACGCCCGCGGTGAGCACGCCGAAGGTGATGTGCGTGCCGTCCTGCCAATGGTGCCCGATCGGCGCGAGCGGGTCGTCGACGGCGGACGGCCGATGCGGGAAAGCGGCCGGCCCGACCGCCGGCTCGCCCACCGGGGCCGCGTACAGCGACACCGCGAGGTTGCGTGCCACCGGGCGCTCGTACAGCGCCGCAAGCTCCATGAACAGGTCGTGGGGGTGCTGGTGATCGTGCAGCGGGACGCCGCGGTCCGATTCCCCCGTCTGGAGAAGGAGCGGGTATCCCCGCGAGCCGACTCCCCAGGGATCCGAGCTGATCATGCCGCGGAGGTGCAGCCGGCCGCCGGCGACGGTGCGGCTCGCGGCGAGCATCGCCCAGTCGATCAGGTTCACGCGGGCTTCGCCGCGTAGGCCGGCTTGGTGGTCGTATTGCACCACGGCGCTACCGTGCAGCATGAGCGTCCACGCGCCGAGCCGAAGATGGGCCGCGTGCATGGGAGACGCGTCCGGAAGCCACGAGGTCCCCGAGCCCATCCGCGTCTCCGGAATCCCCAACGGCCCCTCGGGCATGTGCATGTCGTGCTGCATGTCCATCTGTGCATGCAGCGGCGCCGCTAGGGCGAAGACCCAAGCCAGTGCAGCAGCCGTGCGGCCGCGAAGGTTCGTTCGCATGTGCAATCGCTCCTCAAGCCAAAGTCGATAGACGCGCCGTTCGCGCGGCGCGGGCACACTACACGGAACTGTGCGACTCAGGCCTGCGGGGGTGGAGCGAGCGGTGGGGCGAGGTAGGAGAGGAGTGAAGCCGGGGACGCGGGCGCCGCCACGCGCGACACGTTGCGCACGGCCACGGGGATCTCGGCCGCCGCGACCATCGCGGGCCCGGCTGCCGGGCACGCGCTGCCGGCGGCGCAGCCCGTCCTCCCCGCATCGGGATGGCAGGGCTGCCCCGTGTGAGGCGAGACGAGCTGAGGCGAGGAGGACGCGGGTGTATGGTCGCCCGGGTGGTGTGCTTCGTGATGCATGGCGCACTGGGCGACCGCTTGCGCGAGCGCACTGAGGCACATGGGGAGTGCGCCGCTCGTCGCCGTGAGGGACACGGCGGTCACGAGGGCGATCGCGCGGAGCGCGGGGCGGCCAGCGACACGGCGTGGCATGCGGGGAATGTAGCTATGCGCCCGGGAGGATTCGAACCTCCGACCAACAGCTTAGAAGGCTGCTGCTCTATCCACCTGAGCTACGGGCGCCGCGTGCGCTTGGCAATCTAGTAACCGGGCTCCGTCTCCAACAGGAACCGCGAGTTGGTGTCCGGTCGGCGAGGCCTTATCCTTTGGACGGCGCGCCCCCGGCCGCCCATGCCCATTAAGGAGATCGCGCATGCGTACCGCCCGACTCGTCATGCCAGCCCTCGTTCTCGGGCTCGTCCCCACTCTGCACCTCGCGGACCTCTCCGACCAGGATCCGCCGAGCCGGGTCGGCCGGCTGAGCTCTCTGTCCGGCTCGGTCTCATTCCGGCCGGGCAGCGTCGACGACTGGGCGACGGCGACCGCCAACTATCCGCTCACGACGGGCGATCACCTCTGGACCGACGCGGGCGCGCGCGCCGAGATCACCATCGGCTCGAGCGCGATCCGACTCGCGTCCCAAAGCGCCTTCGGGTTCCTGGCGCTCGACGACCGCACGACGCAGGTCCGGCTGTCCCAGGGGGCGGTGGCAGTGCGGCTCCGCCACCTCGGCGACGACGAAGCGTTCGAGATCGACACGCCCAATGGCGCGGTCTCCCTGCTCCGCCCAGGCTCCTACCGCGTGGATGTGGACTCGACCGGCGACACCACCACCGTGACCGTCCGTCACGGCGAGGCCGAGGTCACTGCGAGCGGCTCGGCGTTTTCCGTGCACGCCGACGACGCCGCGGTCGTCGTCGGCAGCGATTCACCGAGCTACGACATTCACGCCGCGCTGCGGCCCGACGCTTGGGACGACTGGTGTACCGCGCGCGACCGCCGGTGGGATGAGGCCCGCTCGGCGCGCTACGTGTCGCGTGACGTGATCGGCTACGAGGACCTGGACGACTACGGTGACTGGCGCGAGACAGGACCGTACGGGGCGGTATGGGTGCCGCGCACGGCCGTGGTCGGGTGGGCGCCGTACCGCTACGGCCACTGGGCGTGGGTCGATCCGTGGGGATGGACGTGGATCGACGACGCGCCGTGGGGCTTCGCGCCGTTTCACTACGGGCGCTGGGTCTACGTGGAAGGCGGGTGGGCATGGGTGCCGGGCCGCGTGGTCGCACGCCCGGTGTATGCCCCCGCGCTCGTGGCGTTCGTGGGCGGGCGGAACTGGAGCGTCGCAATCGGACTCGGCGGCGGGGGCGGCGGGGGCGGCGTGGCGTGGTTCCCGCTGGGTCCGGAAGAGCCCTATGTGCCCGGCTATCACGTGAGCGACACGTACATCCGCAACGTGAACGTGACGAACGTGAACGTCACCAACATCAACGTGACCAACGTGAACGTCACGAACATCAACTACCGGAATCGCAACGCGCCCGGCGCAGTGACGGTGGTGACGCAGCAGACGTTCGTCGAATCGCGCCCGGTCGGCCGGAGCGTGATCGTGGTGCCGCGCGAGCGGCTCGACGAAGCAGTGGTGGTCGGCGGCGCCGCACGGGTGACGCCCAGTCGGGAGAGCATCCTGGGGCAGCCCCCCAGCGTCGCCGTCCGGCGCCCTCCCGAGGCCGTGACGAGGCGCACCGTCTTCGTCCGCACGACACCGCCGCCGCCGCTCGTGCCGTTCACGGCGCGCGAGCCAGCGCTGCGGGCGCACCCCGGACGGCCACTCGACGACTCGGCGCTCGCGTCGCTGCGCGCCCGAGCGCCCGGGGCCCGCGCGGCCCCGTTGGTGCGACCCGCAGTCCCAGCGATCAGCGAGCACCCTTCACGCGCACTACGCCCGGCCCGCGAGGGACTCCCAGTCACGCGCCCGGTGTCGGCGACCCCTGCCGCACCCCGGCCCGAGAAGGGTCCCCCCGCGGCACGCGACGCGGAGCGACCCGCCCCTGTCGCCCCGGCGGAGCGGCCCAGACGCTCTGAGCGACCGGCGCCGGCAGCGGCGCGCGGCGAGCGGCCGCCGGCGGCCGCTCCCGCTGAGCGTCCCGGACGAGCTGAACGGCCCGCACCGGCGGCTGCGCCGGCCGAGCGGCCCGCTCCTGCAGCCCCTCCCAGCGAGCGCCCCGGTCGAGAGGAGCGCCCTGCTCCGAGCGCGGCACCGGCGCCGCAACCCAGGAGGCCGGAGCGGGCGGCTCCCGCGGAGCGGGCTGCACCGGCGCCGGCACCGGCTCGCGCGGAGCCCGAGCGGCCTCAGCCCGAACGCCGGCCGGCCGCGGAGCGGCAACGCGGGAAGGATCGCAAGGCCGAACGCGACAGTACGAAAGAGAAGCCGCCTAACTGATCCACGCTGCGCCCCGGCGCCAATCTCTTAGATTGAAAGCCGGGCGATGGAAACCAAACAGAAGTACGAGCGGGCGCTCCGCGTGTCGGCCCAGCCCGGGCGCAACCCGGGCGTCCCGCTCGACCTCGACTGGGTCCGCGCGGTGCGCGTGAACCGCTCGGCCGTGGAGCGGCGCGCCGCCACCATCCCGACCCGGCGCACCGTCAAGAAGGAATGGCAGGCCGCCTGGCTGCTCCGCGCCGTCACCTGCATCGACCTCACGACCCTCCAGAGCGACGACACCCCGACCAACGTGCTGCGGCTGTGCGCCAAGGCAAAGCAGCCTGTCCGCCGCGACCTCCTCGAGGCGCTGGGCGCGACCGAGCTCGGCATCGTGGTCGCCGCGGTGTGCGTCTATCACCGCTACGTGCCGACGGCGGTCGCGGCGCTCGCGGGGTCCGGCCTCCCGGTCGCCGCCGTCTCCACGGGCTTCCCCGCCGGTCTCAATCCGTTCCCACAGCGGCTCGAGGAGATCCGGGCGTCCGTCGAGGCGGGCGCGCAGGAGATCGACGTCGTGATCACCCGGGCGCACGCCCTCGCGGGCGACTGGGAGGCGCTGTACCGCGAAGTGAAGGCGTTCCGCGAGGCGTGCGGCGACGCGCACCTGAAGGTGATCCTCGGCACGGGCGACCTCGCCACCCTCACGAACGTGGCACGCGCGAGCCGCGCCGCGATGATGGCGGGCGCCGACTTCATCAAGACGTCCACCGGCAAGGAAGCCGTGAACGCCACCCTGCCCGTCGGCGTCGTGATGACGCGCCAGATCCGGGAGTACCTCGACGAGACGGGCCACGCCGTCGGGTTCAAGCCGGCGGGCGGGATCCGCAGCGCCAAGGGGGCGCTGGAATGGCTCATCCTCATGAAGGAAGAGCTGGGCGACGAGTGGCTCCGCGCCGCACGGTTCCGGCTGGGCGCGAGCGCCCTGCTCACGGACATCGAGCGTCAGCTCGAGCACTTCGTCACCGGCCGTTATTCGGCCGCGCACCGCCACCCCATGGTATGAGACGGGGAAAGGGGAAACGGGAAAGGTGACGACTGTCTCTGAGATCTTTGAGACGATGGCCTACGGGCCTGCCCCGGAGTCGGACAAGCAGGCCCGGGACTGGCTCGCAAAGCACGGCGCCGAGTTCGAGCTGTTCGCGGGTGGCAGCTGGGTCAAGCCCGCAAGCGGCGAGTGGTTCGACGTGATCAACCCCGCGACCACACAACGGATCGCGCGCGTGCCGCAGGCGGGCAAGGCGGACGTGGACGCTGCGGTGGCGGCGGCACGCGCTGCCTTCCCCGGCTGGTCCGGCCTGCCCGGCCACGCGCGCGCGCGCTACCTGTACGCGCTCGCCCGCGAGGTACAGCGACACGCCCGGCTGCTCGCGGTGCTCGAGAGCATGGACAACGGCAAGTCGATCCGCGAGACGCGCGACCTCGACATCCCGCTCGTCGCCCGCCACTTCTACCACCACGCGGGGTGGGCGCAGCTCCAGGAGAGCGAGTTCGCGGGCGCGCAGCCCGTGGGTGTGGTGGGGCAGATCATCCCGTGGAACTTCCCGCTGCTCATGGTCGCCTGGAAGGTCGCCCCGGCGCTCGCCGCCGGAAACACGGTCGTCTTGAAGCCCGCCGAGTTCACGCCGCTCACGGCGCTCGCGTTCGCCGAGATCGTGGCGGAAGCGGGGCTGCCGCCCGGCGTGCTGAACGTGATCACGGGCGACGGCCGCACCGGCGCCCTGCTCGTCGATCACCCGGACGTGGACAAGATCGCGTTCACGGGCTCGACCGAGGTGGGCCGCGTCATTCGCAAGGCGACCGCGGGCTCCGGCAAGAAGCTCTCGCTCGAGCTCGGTGGGAAGAGCCCGTTCATCGTGTTCGACGACGCCGATCTCGACAGCGTGGTCGAGGGTGTCGTGGACGCGATCTGGTTCAACCAGGGGCAAGTCTGCTGCGCCGGCTCGCGGCTGCTGGTGCACGAAGGGGTGGCCGAACGGCTGGTGGCGAAGCTGCGGGCGCGGATGGAGAAGCTCCGGGTCGGCCCGCCGCTCGACAAGGCGATCGACATGGGCGCGATCGTGGCGCCGGTGCAGCTCGAGCGCATCCGCGGGCTCGTGACGAAGGGCGTGGAGGAGGGCGCCACCATGTGGCAGCCGTCGTGGGCCTGCCCCACCGAGGGCTACTTCTATCCGCCCACCCTGTTCACCGACGTCTCCCCGGCGGCGACGATCGCGCAGGTCGAGATCTTCGGTCCGGTCCTCGTCGCGATGAGCTTCCGCACGCCCAAGGAGGCGGTCGAGCTCGCGAACAACACGCCGTACGGCCTCGCCGCGAGCGTGTGGACAGAGAACATCAACCTGGCGCTCGACGTGGCGCCGAAGATCAAGGCCGGTGTGGTGTGGATCAACTGCACGAACGTGTTCGACGCGGCGAGCGGGTTCGGCGGCTATCGAGAGTCCGGCTTCGGGCGCGAGGGCGGGCGGGAGGGGATGTGGGAGTACTTGAAACCGAAACGGGATGCGGGAAGCGGGATGCGGGATGCGAAAAGGAGGGCGAAGGTCGCGCGGGAGGAGAAACGCATCCCGCATCCCGCATCTCCCATCCCGCCGATTGATCGGACTTACAAAATGTTCATCGGCGGCACGCAGGCGCGCCCCGACGCGCCCTATCCCCGCGCGATCGTGGCGCCGGACGGACGGCGGCTCGCCGAGGTGGGTGAGGGGAACCGCAAGGATATTCGGAACGCCGTGGAAGCGGCGCGCGCGGCAGAGGGCTGGGCGCACGCGACCGGGCACACCCGCGGGCAGATCCTCTATTACATCGCCGAGAACCTCGCTACCCGCACGGACGAGTTCGCCGCGCGCATCGACGCGATGACGGGCTGCGGGCCGGAGCGGGCCCGGGCCGAGGTGGACGCGGCGGTCTCGCGGCTCTTCACGTATGCCTCCTGGGCGGACAAGTACGACGGGCAGGTCCACCCGACCACGATCCGCGGGGTCACGCTGGCGATGAACGAGCCGATCGGAGTGCTCGGCATCGCGGCGCCGGAGGAGCTGCCGCTGCTCGGGTTCGTCTCGCTCGTGGCGCCTGCCATCGCGGTGGGGAACACCGTGGTGGCGATCCCGTCGGAAGCCCACCCGCTCGCGGCGACGGAGTTGTACAGCGTGCTCGAGACCTCGGACGTCCCGGCCGGCGTGATCAACATCGTCACCGGATCAAAGGACGAGCTCTCCAAGGTGCTGGCCGATCATCTCGACGTGGACGCGATGTGGTACTTCGGGAATCAGGCGGCGGCCGCGGAAGTCGAGCGGGCGTCGGCCGGGAACATGAAACGCACGTGGGCGGCATGGCACACGCGCGACTGGCTCGACCCTCGCCAGGGCGAGGGCCGGGAGTTCCTGCGTGAGGCCACGCAGGTGAAGAACATCTGGATCCCCTACGGGGAGTAGTGCGAGGCGGCCGAACCACTCCCCTCCCCCCCCCGGCTACGCCATCATCCCGCCTGACGCAGCATCGAGGCGACCGTGCCCTTCAGGCTCGCAAGGGCCTTCGCCCCCTGTCCCTTCTCGACTGAATCGGCAATGCAGCTCTCGACG
>QHUR01000107.1 GCA_003221995.1 Gemmatimonadota bacterium
AGGTGACGCGCGAGGTCGAGATCGAGGTGTTGCCGGAGCAGATCCCGGACCGTGTCGAGCTGGATGTGACCGCGCTCAAGATCGGCGATTCGCTGCATGTGCGGAACCTGCAGATCCCCAACGTTACGATCCTCACCCACAGCGACCTCACGATCGCGACGGTCGTGCCGCCGCGGGCCGAGGAGGTCACGGCGCCCACGCCGGAGGCGGTGGCCGAGGTGGCCGAGCCGGAGCTGATCCGCAAGGTACGCGAGGGCGAGGAGGAGGCCGAGGGCGAGGCCGCTGAGGGTGGCCCGAAGCCCGAAGTGAAGGGCACGGCCGCGCCGGCCAAGGGCGCCGCTCCACCGGCGAAGGGCGAGAAGGGCGAAAAGCCGGAGAAGACCGAGAAGCCCAAGGGCGGCAAAGAGAGCTGATCCCTGCGCGCCGTCGTCGGCCTCGGGAATCCAGGTCCGGAGTACGCGGCGACGCGCCATAATGCCGGCTTCTGGTTGGCCGACGCGCTGGTCGCGCGCTGGGGGTTTCCCCCGTTTCGCCGCGCCGAGCGGGCGCGCGCGACCGAGGGCGTAGTGGACGGGGTCCCCGTCCGCGTGCTCAAGCCCACCACCTACATGAACCGCAGCGGTGCGGCGCTCGCCTCGCTGCGCGCCGATCCGGCGTTCGATCCCGCCACCGATCTGCTGGTGCTCGTGGACGACTTTCAGATCCCGTGCGGCACGTTCCGGCTACGGGGCGAGGGCTCTGCGGGCGGGCATAACGGCTTGAAGAGCATCGAGGGAGCGCTGCAGTCGCAACACTACGCCCGGCTGCGCATCGGCGTGGGGCCGCTCCCCGAGGGGGCGGGCGACTGGTCCGAGTACGTGCTCGCGCCCTTTTCACCGGAGCAGCTCGAGCAGATCGAGGCGTTGATGCCGGACCTCGTGGCCGCCGTGGAACGGTGGCTCCGGGAGGGCGCGCGGTGAGCACGCTGTTACGTCAGCTGCCGATCGTGGCCGGGCTCGCCGGGCTCGGCGTCGCATGGCTCGTCGCCGCCGCCATCCGGCGATACCCCGAGGGGTCGGCCGCGATGGCCGACCTCGCGGGGCTCATCCGCACCGGGGCGCTGGCGTTCCTGCGGCGTGAGTATTCGGTGCTCGTTCCCTTCATGACGGTGGTCGCCGGACTCCTCACCCTCGCCATCGGCTGGCGCACCGCAGCCGCCTACGTGGGCGGCGCACTCTGCTCCATCCTCGCCGGGTTCTTCGGGATGAGCGCCGCGACCCACGCCAACGTGCGCACCGCCGAGGCGGCCCGCGCGAGCGGTCAGGCCGCCGCGCTGCGCGTCGCGTTCTCGGGCGGCGCCGTCATGGGCCTCGCCGTGGCGAGCCTCGGCTTGCTCGGCGTGGGGCTGGTGCTGCACACCTGGCTCGGGCTCGCGAGCGACGACGCCGGGTGGCGCGCCTTCAGCCAGATCATCTCGGGCTTCGCGATGGGCGCGTCGTCCATCGCGCTGTTCGCCCGTGTCGGCGGCGGCATCTACACCAAGGCCGCCGACGTCGGCGCCGACCTCGTGGGCAAGCTGGAAGCCGGCATCCCCGAGGACGACCCCCGCAACCCCGCCACCATCGCCGACAACGTCGGAGACAACGTGGGCGACGTGGCGGGGATGGGCGCCGACATCTTCGAGTCCTACGTGGGCGCGGTGATCGCCACCGTGGCGATCGGCGCGACGAGCGAGCTCGTGGGCAGCCGCCTGAGCGCCGTCGCGCTGCCGGTCCTGTACACCACCGCCGGGCTCGCCGCGAGCCTCATGGGGATCGCGGCGATGCGCCTGCTCGAGCGCGGGTCGCCGCAGGGCGCGCTGCGCTGGAGCACGTTCATCGCAGCCGGGCTGTTTCTCCTCGCCGCCTACGCGATCACGCGCGCCGTCGATCCGCAGATCACCGCGGCGGACCGCTCCCCGCTTCCCGCGCTCGGCTCCTTCTACGCCGTCGTCTGCGGCACGCTCGCCGGGATCTTCATCGGCCTCCTGACCGAGTACTACACGTCCGCCGCGCCCATCCGGGTCATCGCCGAGGCCTCCCGCACGGGCCCCGCGACGAACATCATCGCCGGGCTCGCCGTCGGGATGAAGAGCGCCGTGCCGTCGGTCCTGATGATCTGCGCGGCCATCTTCGTCGCCCACCGCTCCGCCGGGCTGTACGGCATCGCGATCTCGGCGGTCGGGATGCTCGCCACCGTAGGCATCACCATGTCCGTGGACGCCTACGGCCCCATCGCCGACAACGCGGGCGGCATCAGCGAGATGAGCCGGCTCGGCCCCGCGGTCCGGCGGATCACGGACGGCCTGGACGCACTCGGCAACACGACCGCCGCGATGGGGAAGGGCTTCGCCATCGGCTCGGCCGCCCTCACCGCGCTCGGCCTGTTCAGCGCCTACGCCACGGCCACGGGGATCCCCGCCGGCGGCCTCGACCTCGTCGACCCCATGGTCGTCATCGGCTTCTTCATCGGCGGCTGCATCCCGTTCTTCATCGCTGCCGTCACGATGACCGCCGTCGGCCGCGCCGCGGAAGGCATGGTCGCGGAGGTGCGCCGCCAGTTCCGCGAGATCCCCGGGCTCCTGGAAGGGAAAGCGCAGCCCGACTCGGCCCGCTGCGTCGACATCTCGACCCGCGCCGCGCTGCGGCAGATGATCGTGCCCGGCCTCACCGCCGTCCTCGCCCCGGTCGTCGTCGGGAGGTGGCTCGGCATCTACGCCCTGGGGGGGATGCTCGCGGGGGCGACGCTCACGGGCGTGCTGCTCGCCCTGTTCATGGCGAACGCGGGCGGCGCCTGGGACAACGCGAAGAAGCACATCGAGGCCGGGGCGCACGGGGGCAAGGGGTCGGACCCGCACCGGGCCGCGGTGGTCGGGGACACGGTGGGCGACCCGTTCAAGGACACCGCGGGCCCCTCCATGAACATCTTGATCAAGCTGATGTCGGTCGTGAGTCTCGTGCTCGCCCCCTGGCTGATTCGCTAGGTGCTGCGCCTTGGCATCGTCGGCCTTCCCAACGTCGGGAAGTCCACGCTCTTCAACGCCCTCACGTCCTCCAAGGCCGCTGCCGCCGAGAATTACCCCTTCTGCACCGTCGAGCCGAACGTGGGCGTCGTCGCGGTCCCGGACCCGCGGCTCGATCGGCTGTTCGGGCTCGTCCGGCCCAAGAAGCAAGTGCCGGCGGTGGTCGAGTTCGTGGACATCGCCGGCCTCGTGAAGGGCGCCTCACAAGGCGAAGGGCTCGGCAACCAGTTCCTCTCCCACATCCGCGAAGTGGATGCGGTCGTGCATGTGATCCGCTGCTTCGAGGACCCGGACGTGGTGCACGTCATGGGCCCCGTGGATCCCGTGCGCGACCACGACGTCGTCACGAGCGAGCTCGCGCTCGCGGACCTCGCGGTCGTGGAGCGGCGCCTCGAGAAGGCCCGCAAGACCGCCCGCGCCGGCGACAAGGAGGCGCAGGCGGAACTCGTCTTGCTCGAGCGTGTGGTGGAGGAGCTGAACGCGGGCCGCGGGGCGCGGGAGGCCGGCGAGGGTGAGGAGGCCGTGCGATTCCTGCGCCGCCTCGGCCTCCTCACGGCGAAGCCGATCCTGTACGCGGCGAACGTGAACGAGGATGACCTCGCACGGGGCGGCGGCAAGTGGCTCGACCCGCTCCGCACCGCGGTGCAGGCGCACCACGAGGAGGCCGAGATCGTCCTCTTCTCGGCCCGGTTCGAGGCGGAGCTCGCCGAGCTCTCAGGCGAGGAGCGACGCGAGTTCCTGGCACAGGCGGGCGTGACCGAGCCGGGGCTCGACCGCTTGATTCACGCGGGCTATCGGCTGCTCGGTCTGCAGACGTTCTTCACGGTGGGCGACAACGAAGTGCGCGCCTGGACGATGCACCGCGGCCAATCCGCGTTCGAGGCGGCGGGCGAGATCCACTCCGACTTCCAGCGCGGCTTCATCCGGGCCGAAACGGTCGCGTTCGAGGAATTCGTGCGGGCGGGGTCCTACAAGACAGCCCGCGAGTTGGGCCTGGTGCGCTCGGAGGGGCGGGACTACGTGGTGCAGGACGGGGACATCCTGCTGTTTCGGTTCAACGTGTAACCCGGCGTTACCACCCCACCGGCTTGCCCTGGTTCTGGCGCTCGAGCCAGGCGACGAGCGGGTGGAAGTAGTCAACCATCGCCGTCGCGTCCATCTGGCGCTCCCCCGTCGCGTCGGAGAGGATCTCCTGCCAGGGCTTGCTCTGCCCCGCGGCGAGCATGCGGGCGAGCTGCCGCCCCGCCGCCGCGTTGCCGTACACGGAGCAACGGTACAGCGGACCTGTCCACCCCGCCGCCCGGCACCACGAGCGGTGGAACTGGAACTGCAGGATCCGCGCGAGGAAGTAGCGGATGTAGGGCACGTTCGCCGCGACGTGGTATTTCGCCGCGGGGTCGAAGTCCCGCTCCGAGCGCGCCACCGGCTCGGCGACGCCCTGGTAGCGATGCTTCAGGTCCCACCACGCCGCATTGTAGTGATCCGGTGTGACGTCGCCCGCGAACACTCCCCAGCGCCAGCGGTCTACCGCGAGCGCGAACGGCAGAAACGCGATCTTGGCGAGCGCGATGCGCAACAGCATCGCCGTGTCGCTCGCGGCGCTCGGCAGGCTGTCCAACAGCCCGATCCGCTGGAGATACTCGGGAGTCACCGACAGCGCGATCGCGTCCCCGATCGCCTCGTGGAAGCCGTCGTTCGCTCCGTTCTGGAACAGGTAGGGCTGGGCCTTGTAGGCACGCTGATAGAAGTTGTGCCCCAGCTCGTGGTGGATCGTCACGAAGTCCTCGCCCGTCACCAGCATGCACATCTTCACCCGGAGGTCGTCCTGCCCATCGATGTCCCAGGCGCTGGCGTGGCACACGACGTCGCGATCGCGCGGCTTCGTGATCATGGAGCGCTCCCAGAACGTCGCCGGCAGGGAGTCGAACCCGAGCGACGTGTAGAACCGCTCGCCGTAGCGAATCATGCCGCGCGCGTCCACGCCGTGCGCCAGGAGCAGCGCGGTAACGTCGACGCTCGGCGGCACCGCGGGCGGCGCCACGATGTCGTAGACGTTCCCCCATTCCTGAGCCCACAGGTTGCCGAGCAGGTGCGCCGGGATCATGCCGTTCGGCGGCACGACGCCCGGGCCGTATTTCTCCGCGAGGCGCGCGCGCACGTAGGCGTGCAGCTGGAGGTAGAGCGGTTTGAGCTGGTCCCACAGCCGGTCGACCTCCCGCACGAACGCGTCGGCGGGCATGTCGTACCCGGCGCGCCACATCACTCCCACGTCGGCGAAGCCCAAGCCGCGGGCGCCCGCATTCGCGAGCGTCACGAAGCGGGCGTAGCGGTCGCGCATGCCCACGGAGATGCGATGCCAGCCCCGCCACGCGGCGGCCAGCTCTGCGGGATCGCGGCTCGACGCCATGATCCGCTCGATGTCGGTGATCTGGAGGCAGTCCTGCGGATTCCGGCAGTACGTGCCCTTCCCGTAGTCGGCCTGCATGCTGCTCGTGAGGCGCGTGAGCTCCGCGGCCTCGCGTGCGTCGGGCGGCGGCGGCGCCGGGAGCGAGAGCTTGAGCAGCAGGAACTTGCGCTTGAGGTCGGGCGGCAGGGGGAGCCGCTCGTAGCGCCGTGCCTGCGTGGCCAGGTCGCGCGTGGCGACGCCGTAGGCTTCCTGCGCTTGCGCCGTCAACTCTTCGGTGTCGAAGGTGATGTAGGTGTTCGCGACCCAATCGGCGCGCTCCGCCTTGACGGCCAGGTCGTTGAGAACGGATTCGGCGCGCGCCATGAACGCCGCGGCGCCCGCGACGGTCGGCGGCCGCGTCCCACGCGAGCCCGCGGCCTGCGCGGCCGCGGGCGCGTCTGCGAGCGCCAGGCGCAGCGCGGCGGCGATGAGAACTGGAGTGTGCAACGAGCGGCGGGTCAATCGGACGTAGGGCATCGCCCTACGCTACCCCCGCCGGGCTGATTCGGCTACTCGCCCCCGACCGGATCGCTCGACCCGGTGTGCTGGGTGCCGTTCCCGCGTTGTGGCCGGGCCGGGGCAGATCGGACCGCACGCCGGTCGCCGAGCGGGGTCGCGCGCTCGACCAGGCTGCGGCTGATCCACACGACGCGGTCGCCGCACATGATCGCGTCGACCGGGTAGTCGTTCAAGCGGAACGATTGGCCGTCCGAGCTCGGGACCTGCGTACCCGGGAAGTAGTACCAGCAGCGCTCGCCCGTCGGATGGCTATGGATCATGCCGACCGTGCCACTCCAGCCGGCACGCTCACAGGTCTGCTTGGGGATGACGCGCGTGGGCGTGGACTCCTCGGGCTCGACGTCGGCCGGTGCGATCCGCTTCACGACGACCACCCCGGCCTGCACCTCGCCGATCATGCAGCCCATGAACTCGGTCGAGAACGAGCGGTATTGCAGCAGCAAGAAGCGCCGCGCCTGCTCCGACAGGACGAGCGCGCGGGGAGCGTTCGCGGCGCTCACCTCGTGCGGCGCGGCCGACCGCGCCAGGCGCGCGGGCTCGGGCTGCAGGGCGAGCAGCGACACGATCCCCAGGGTCGCGCCCAGGGGGCGCAACACGCGCAGCAGTGTCCCCATCGAACCAGCGATCATAGCGCTTACCTCGTTCCCTCCCCCGGCCTGCGAGACGGCTCCGGGGTCCTTCACGCACCATTTTTCGCAAGTCGAGTGCCACGGGCGTACCACTCGCTGTAGCCACGGCCAAGTCGTTGCGCGCCGACACGTTTGGAGGCGGCTACTCCGCCAGGTGACCCCAATCACCGGGTGCAATCAGGGGTCAAGCTCGTGAATTTTGCGGCACCAGAGCGTGATCTGGATCACGGGTATGCACCCTTCTTCAGCATGGGGCCGGTCCTTTACCCCCCGCCGGCCCCCTTCTATCTTATCGCCCCACAGATCCCCTACTCGGTGCCGCACCAGCGCCGGGTCGTCGACGACCAAAGGGAGGTGACATGCCTCGTCGCTACGAGACGGTCTACATCTTCGATAGCGCGCTGGAAGATTCCGCGGTCAACGAAAAGCTCGAAAAGTTCCACGCTCTCCTGACCAAGGACGGCAAGGGCTCGATCACGAACGTCGCCCATTGGGGCAAGCGCACGCTCGCCTACGCCATCAAGACCAAGGACACGGGCTACTACGTCGTGGCGCAGTTCGAGGCCGCGGCGGAGCTGCTTCCCGAGTACGAGCGCGTGGTGAAGCTCGACGAGGCGGTGTTGCGGTTCCTGGTCGTCGTGTCGGAGGGCCTGCCGGCCAAGCCCGAAGCCGCGCCCGCCGTGATCGCGGCCGAAGTGGACGAGATCGAGGAGGAGGAAGCATGAGACGGCCGTCCAAGACCTGTCCCGTATGCGAGTCGGGCGTGCGTGTGCTCGACTACAAGGACGAACGCACGCTGGGGCGCTTCCTGACCGAGCGCGGCAAGATCCTGCCGAGCCGCTTGTCGGGCATGTGCGCGCGGCACCAGCGCCAGCTCGCGACCGCGATCAAGCGCGCGCGGCAGCTCGCGCTCTTGCCCTACATCAAGGGATACGGCGGCTGACGTGCGCCGGCCCTGGGGCCTCGTCGTCGGCACGGTCGCGTTCGCGGCGTGGGCGCCCCCCAGTCTGGTCGGGCTGCCATTCGCCGCGCTGATGCTCGCGACGCGACCCCGCGCGCGTGCCGAGTGGCTGCCGGCGCTCGTGGTGGGCGCCACGAGCCTCGCCCTGCTCGTCGCCCCCGCGGGCGACCTGCTGACGGGCCTCGTGCGCGCCTACGTCGTGCTGGCGACGGCGGCGTTCCTCGCAGTCACGCTCGCCCTCGGGGCCGAGGGCTTTTTCAGGCGCGCGCTCTGGTCGAGCGTCGCGGCGGGCGGCGCCGCGCTGGCGCTGGCGCGTGTCGTGGGCGGCGGGACGGCGTGGCAGGCCCTGCACTGGGAGGCGACGCGCCAGGCGAGCGCCACGATGCGATTCCTGGTGGAGCTCGAGCCGCAGCTGTTCGTCGCCTTCGAGCCCGTCGTGCGCTTCGTGAGCGATACGATCCCGGCGACGCTCACGCTCCAGAGCGTCGCCGGCCTGGCGCTCGCGTGGCAGTGGCACCGGCGGATCGCGCGGCAGCCGTTCGGACCCGGCCTCGGGCCGTTCCGCGAGTTTCGCTTCGGGGACCATTGGGTGTGGGCCCTTGTGGCGGCGTTGACGGTCTGGGTGACGCCACTGCTCGCGGGCCTCAAGGCCGTGGCGCTCAACCTCGGGGTCGTGCTGGGCGCGCTGTATCTCTTGCGTGGGCTCGCCATCGTGATCGCCTTCGCCGCCGCGCTCGGGATCTCGCCGGTGGCGCTCGTCGTGTGCGCCGCGATCTCCGCCGTGCTCGCCGTGCCGCTGCTGTTCCTGGTGCCGGGGCTCGCGACCCTCGGCGTCACCGATACCTGGTTGGAATTCCGCCGCCGTCTCAAGGCCGCGGCGTAACGATCGAAAGGATCGCGATGGAGATCATCCTGCGAGAGGACGTGCAGCACCTAGGCCGGGCGGGCGAGATCGTGAAGGTGAAGGACGGCTACGCGCGCAACTATCTCCTGCCCAAAGGGCTCGCTTACCCGGCCACCGAGGCCAACAAGAAGCGCATCACCTACGAGGCGGAGCGCCTGGCCAAGCGGCGGGTCGTGGAGAAGGAGGCGGCGGTGGCGGAGGCCCAGCGGCTCACCGGCATCGAGCTCACCTTTTCCGTGAAGGTCGGGGAAGAAGACAAGCTCTACGGCTCAGTCACGGCGGGTGATATCCAACGCCGGCTCGCAGAGCAGGAGCTGCGGGTGGACAAGCGGCAGATCGACCTGCCCGAGCCGATCCGCGCGCTGGGCGACTTCCGCGTCGGCATCAAGGTCCACGCGGACGTCCGACCCGAAATCGTGGTGCACGTGGTAAAGGAATGACGGCGGGGGTGGGGAACGGAACAAACGGGTGCCCGCCCCGCTATGACTAGCGGGCACGGGCCACGGCGGAAGGCCCAGGGTCCCGGGCCGCTGGGCGCTGCGGACGCGCTGCGGCTCGTGACCGAAGCCCTGGTCGATCGCAAGGCCCTGGAGCCCGTGGTGCTGGACCTGCGCGGACTCACCGCTGCGACGGATTACTTCGTCATCGCATCTGGGACTTCGGATGCGCACGTGCGGGGGATGGCGGAGCACCTGATGACGGCCCTGGCACCCCGGGGGATCGAGCCGCATCACGTCGAAGGGCTGCCGCAGGGCCGGTGGGTGCTGCTCGATTACGTGGATTTCGTGGTGCACGTGTTCCA
>QHUR01000108.1 GCA_003221995.1 Gemmatimonadota bacterium
CGAAGCCGATCTTCGGGATCAACGGCTCCGGCATGCACACGCACCAGTCGCTCTTCCGGGATGGCAAGAACGCGTTCCACGATCCCAAGGGGAAGTGGGAGCTCTCGCAGACGGCGCTCCACTACATCGCCGGGCTGCTGCGGCATGCCCGCGGGTTCTGCGCGGTGACGAACCCCCTCGTCAACAGCTACAAGCGGCTCGTCCCGGGGTACGAGGCGCCGACCAACGTGGCGTGGTCGATGCGGAACCGGTCGCCCCTGATCCGCATCCCCGATCGGCGCGGGATGCGCACGCGCTGCGAGCTGCGGATGCCCGATCCTTCGGCGAACCCCTACCTCGCCCTGGCGGTGCAGCTGGCGGCGGGGCTGGACGGTATCGAGAGCAAGCTCCTCCCCCCCGATCCGGTCAACAAGAACATCTTCGAAATGAGCTTCCGGGAGCGCCGCAAGTACCGCATCGATGAGCTGCCGCGGGACCTGCACGAGGCGCTGGAGATGCTCGAGAAGGACGACGTGGTGCGGGACGCGCTGGGCCCGCACATCTACGAGCGGTTCGTCGAAGCGAAGCGCGAGGAGTGGCAGGCCTATATCGGCCGGGTGAGCGAGTGGGAACTGCGGCGGTACCTGGGGCAGTACTGACAGTACGGCCAAACCCGTAAGGTAAGAGGCGTAGGGAACCCTCGTACGGGAGACGGCGTAGGGGCAACTGCGTAACGTCAGCGCTGCCGTGGCGGGTTGTCGTGTAGACGCCCGAGCTGCTTGATGACCAGCGCCGAGCGGCTCTCCAAGCGACGGATTACAGTCGTCAACATCGGCGGTTCCAGCCGCCGGGCGATGTCGAGCTGCGAAAGCGCTTCTTGCGCCGAGCCCCGCGCGTAGAGGAGGAATTGACGAAATTCCGCGACCGACCCCCGGCCGCAGGCTTCCGCGATATTAGAGGTCACTGACAGGGCGGCCCGGACGAGTTGGTCCCCTCGCTCTGCCGCCCCCGGTCCGCGGAACCGGCGTGCCAGGCTCACAGATTCGACTGCAACCTCGCTGGCCGCTTGGTGTACGCGTAGCTTCCCAACGTGAGCGCGCAGCGCCATGGCACAACATGAGGGGCCACATATCCTGAGCGCGTACCGATCGTACGCTAGCTCGGTACGTTTTCACCCTACGACATTGCCCCCTACGGTTTCCCTCCTTACGGTGTTCAGCCTTCTCGCTTGCGACCAAGCCTCCCGCCCCGGCGACACCGCGGGCCTCCAGAGCTACGGTCGCTGGGAGTGGCACGGGCGGATCGTGGCGGCGCCCGACTCGTCCCTCACCCTCATGCGGATCCGCATCGACACGACGCGCGGCGGCGACGTGGCGCTCGTCCGCTACGACTTCGACCCCTCGCCCGGCGCGGGCGACGAGTATGCCCTCACGCTGGGGCTCGACTTCGGGAACGTGCGCGCGTTGCGGCCGGGGGTCCCCTACGAGCTCGGCTCGCCGCCGGCCCGGATTCCCGCCTCCGCGACCGCCACCTGTTTCTGCCGCCCGCTCCGGCCCGATTCGGTGCGCGGCACGTTCACGCTGGTCACGCGCGGGATGCGCCAGATCACCGGCCGCGTAGACGCCGCCCTCTACTTCACGGCGTGGAACGACTCCTCGCGCCACGTGACGTACCCGCTGCACCAGCGCCTTGACGCGGTCAAGTAGCCGGCCGGACGGTCGGACGGTCGGACGGTCCATCGGCCTCCTGACGATCCTGCTGTCCGTCTGCCCGACCGCCCGCCTGCGAGCGCAAGCCATCGACACCGTCGTCGTCGTCAGTCAGAACGTCTTTCCCGCGGGCGAGGCCGATGCGCCCGGGTTCATCGCCCGGCTCGCGAACGCGCTCCACATCCGCACCCGCCCATCCGTGATCCGCCGGCTGCTGCTCGTCAGCCCCGGCGACCCCTACGACTCGGCGCGGGTGGCCGAGAGCGAACGGGCGTTGCGTGCCATGAACGTCTTCAGCCGCGTGCGTGTGGACAGCGCGCGCGTCGACGGCCGCCTCGCGCTGCTGGTCCACACGACCGACGGCTGGAGCACGAAGCCGCAGCTCGGCTATTCAGCTGCGGGGGGCGATGTGTCCTGGCTCGTGGGCTTGGTCGACGAAAACGTGCTGGGCACCGCGAGCACGCTCCGCGCGGTATACAACCGCACCCCCGATCGGAGCGTCTTCTCGCTCGAGTACTTCAGCCAGCACTTCGTCGGACGGCGTGCGCAGCTGGACCTCGGGTACCAGAACCTGTCGGACGGCCGCAAGGGCCAGTGGCTCTTCGGCGAGCCGTTCTACGAGACCGCGGCCCGCGCCGCGCTCGCGACGGACGGCGACGCGGCCTCCGAGCGCATCCTGGTGTTCCGCGACGGCGTGCTGGACACGACCTTCGCGCGGCGCGCGCTGCGCATCGGCGTCGCGGGTGGCTGGGCGGCGCGCGCGACGAGTCGGGGCTACGTGCGCATCTGGTACGGCGCAAGCTGGCGGCGCGAGGACTTCGCGGCCGAGACGACTAGCGTGATCCCGCGCTCGCTGTTCGCCAGCGCGGGCGCGGGCGTGGAGCTCAGTCATGTGCGCTTCCAGGTGCTCGAGCGGTTCAACTCCTACGCCCGCCGCGAGGACGTGGACCTGTCGCAGACGCTGCGCCTCGGCGTCTGGGCCGCGCCGCGCGCCTGGGGCTATCCGGCGGGTCGGGCCGGCGCCGGCCCCGAGGCGCGGGCCCAGGTCAGCGCCCTCTGGCCGCGTGGCTTCGCCGTGCTCCGGGGCCAGGCGAACGGGCTCTACACCGGGGCGGGCCTCGATTCGGGTCGGGTCCGCGTCGGCGTGACGGTGGCCAGCCAGAACCTGCCCCGGCAGACGCTGATCCTGCACCTCGAGGGGGGGGCGCTGGAGCGGACTCGCCCCGGGAGCGAGTTCGACCTGTGGCTCGACAAGCGAGGTCCGCGCGTGTTCGGCGCGCACGAGTTCACGGGCACCCGCATGGCGTGGCTCGCGCTCGAGGACCGCATCCTCGTCACCGACGAGTTGTGGGGGCTCGTGGGGGTCGGCGTCACGCCGTTCTTCGACTGGGGGGGCGCCTGGTACGCGGACGAAGGGTCCCGTCTGGGCGGCGACGTGGGGATCGCGCTGCGGCTGGGCCCGACGCGCGCCGTGCGTGGTGACGTGGGGGAAATCGCGCTAGGATACCGCTTCGGTGAGGGCTTCCGCCCCGGAAGCCGCTGGGCCGTCGCCGTGCGCAAGGGCGTCGCATTCTGATCGTCTTCTAGAAGGAGCACGCACATGGATGCGCGGTCGTGGTCACGGGTGGCAGTGGCGGGCCTCGCGCTCGCCGGCGCTGGGCTGCTGGTCACGTTTCTCGCGGGCTTCGGCTACCACCACGGCTGGTGGAGCCTGCGGCTCGCGTTCGGCCGGCGGCTCTTGGGCCTGCCGCTGCTCGGCGTCCTGCCGATCGGCACGCTGCTCGCCATGCTTGGCGCGCTGCTGTCGCTCGCGGGGATCGTGCACGCGCTGCGAGCCCACGTGGGGGGGGTCGCTTTCGGCGCGGTCGGTTTCGTCGTGGGCGTCGTGCCGTCCGTCATGGTGCTGCATCAGTACCGACTCGCGCGCACCGTTCCCCCCATCAACGACATCTCGACCGACCTCCAGAACCCGCCTCCGTACGTCGCTGCGGCGGCGAACGAATTCTGGAAGGGGAAGGAGATGAGCTACCCGGCGGGCTTCGCCGATTCGGTGCGGCGCGGCTACCCCGACCTCGCCGCGCTGGCGCTCCCGATACCGGCGGGCCGGGCGTTCGGGGTGGCGCACCGCACCGCCGCGGGCATGCCCGCGTGGGAGATCACCGCGATCGACTCGGCCGCCGGGCGGATCGAAGCGACGGCGACGACGCGCTGGTTCGGGTTCAAGGATGACATCGTGATCCGCGTGACCCCGCGGGGCACGGACAGCTCGGTCGTGGACATGCGGTCCAAGTCGCGAGTCGGGAAGAGCGACGTGGGGGCGAACGCCGCGCGCATCCGGACGTATCTTGCGGCGCTCGCACGGGCGGCGGGAAGGAGCCCATGAGCGCGGCCCAGGAGATCTTCGACGTCATCCGGGAGGGGAATACGGCGCGCCTGGGGGCGCTGCTCACGGCGGACCCGTCGCTGGCGGGCGTGCGCAACGAGCGTGGTCATTCGCCGGTGTTGATCGCCCAGTACCATCACCGGCGGGAGTGCGTCGCGCTGCTGCTCGCCGCCGGGCCGGAGCTTGATGTGTTCGATGCGGCCTCGGTGGGCGCGACGGCGCGCGTGGCGGAGCTGCTCGACCGCGAGCCGTCGCTCGTCAACGCCTACTCGAGCGATGGTTTCTATCCTCTCGGTCTGGCCGCCTTCTTCGCGCACCCGGAGACCGTGCGGCTGCTGCTCACCCGCGGCGCCGACGTCGCGCAGGCGGCGCAGAACCCGATGAAGGTGCAGCCGCTACACGCCGCGGCGGCGGGCCGGAGCTTCGAGGCCGTGAAGCTGCTCGTCGACGCGGGGGCGCCGGTGAACGCTCGCCAGCAGGAGGGCTGGACCCCGTTGCACGAGGTGGTACGGCACGGGGACGTCGAGACGACGCGCTATCTCCTCGCCCACGGGGCCGATCCGCGTCAGCAGAACGACGCGGGGAAGAGCGCGATCGGCCTAGCGGCGGAGGGGGGAAACGCGGAGATTCTGAAACTCCTCAAGGCCCGGGCTCCGTGACGGTCTTCGCCTACCCCGAGAGTCACGTCTTCTACCGGAAGTTGACGCGCAGCTTCCCGCGGATCGTGCGGGCGGAGGGCTGCTACGTCTACGACGACCGGGGCAGGCGCTACCTCGACGCCTGCGGCGGTGCGTTCGTCGTGAACGTCGGCCACGGCGTCGCCGAGATCGCGGACGCGCTGGCGCGCCAGGCGCGCCAGGTGGCCTACCTCAGCGGCAGCGCCTTCACGCACGAGCCCGCGGAGCAGCTCGCGGCCGAGCTGGCGGACACGCTCCCCGGTGATCTCGACAAGCTCTACTTCCTCTCGAGCGGCTCCGAAGCCGTGGAGGCGGCCTTGAAGCTCGCCCGTCAATATTGGGCCGAGTCGGGCCGTCCGGCGAAGCACAAGATCATCGCCCTCGCGCCGAGCTATCACGGCAACACGCTGCTCGCCCTCTCGGTGTCGGCGCGCGAACAGTACCGCACGTTGTTCCGCGAGTGGCTCGTGGACGTGCGGCGCATCCCGGCGCCCTATGCCTACCGCTGCGCCTGCGGCGGGCGAGAGCCGCTGTGCCCGGCATGCAGCGGCGCGGCGTTGGAGGCGGCCATCGAGCGCGAGGGGCCCGACTCGGTGGCCGCGTTCATCGCGGAGCCGGTGGGCGGCTCCTCGACCGGCGCGTCGGTGCCGCGACCGGAATACCTGCGCGCCGTCCGGGCGATCTGCGATCGCCACGACGTCCTCTTCGTCGCCGACGAGATCCTGTGCGGCGCCGGCCGCACCGGCACCTGGTGGGCGCTGGAACGCGCCGGCGTCACCCCCGACATCATGACCCTCGGCAAGGGGATCACGGGCGGGTACGCGCCGCTCTCCGCCGTCGCGGCCCCCGAGCGCCTGCTCGACGTCCTGGCACGGCACTCGGGTGCCCTGCTGCACGCCCAGACGTACGGTCACCACCCGGTCGCCTGCGCCGCGGGGCTCGCGGCCGTGCGCCACCTCAAGGCGCGGCGCCTGGTCGAGCGCTGCGCGCATATGGGCGACGTGCTGCACCGCCGGCTCGCCGGGCTGCGGGCGCTGCCGCACGTCGGCGACGTGCGCGGCATCGGGCTGCTCGCGGGAGTGGAATTCGTGGAGGACAAGGACACCCGGGCGCCGTTCGCGCGCTCGCTCCGCTTCGCCGAAAACTTCACCGAGGCGGCGCAGGAGGCCGGCCTCGTCGTCTGGCCCAACGTGGGCCACGCGGACGGCGAGAACGGTGACCTCGTGATGATCGCGCCGCCGTTCGTCGTCACGGAGGAGCAAATCGACGAGCTGGTCACGCTCTTCCAGGCGGCGCTGGAACGGACGTTCGCGGCGAGGCCGGCGTGACCGCCGCCCCCGCCGCTGCCGCTCAATTCAAGGTTACCTACACCTCCGCCAACGTCGATTGGGAGCTGTTCCATCGCCTGTTCGACGAAGCCCTGGCCGCGGTGCGGGCGCAGTGCGGGCGCGACCACTCGCTCTACATCGGCGGCGAGCCGGTGGCCGTGGCGGGCGACGCGATCGTGGACGTTGCGCCCGCCGACACCAGCCTGGTGCTGGGCCGGTTCGCGCCCGCGGGGGTCGAGCACGTGGACCGCGCCGTCCGCGCCGCGCACGCCGCCCAGGGGGGCTGGGCGCGCCGGCCGTGGCTCGAGCGCGTGGCGACGCTGCGGCGCGCCGCCGCTCTGATTCGGGAGCGCAAGTTCCAGCTCGCGGCGCTGATGAGCCTGGAGGTGGGAAAGAGCCGGCTCGAGGCGATGGGCGACGCTGAGGAGTCGGCCGACCTGATCGACTACTACTGCCAGCAGGTCGAGGACGCGAGGGGCTTCGTCCGCCAGATGGCGAAGGTCACCCCGGTCGAGCGCAATACCGACGTGCTGCGCCCCTACGGGGTGTTCGCCTGCATCGCGCCGTTCAACTTCCCGCTCGCCCTCTCGACGGGCATGTCGTCCGCGGCGCTGGTCGCCGGCAACGCTGTGGTCTACAAGCCCGCCCAAGACACGCCGTGGACCGGCCTCAAGCTGTACGAGGTGTACCGCGACGCGGGGCTCCCGCCGGGGGTCTTCAACTACCTCACGGGCCGCGGCGCGGTGATCGGAGACGCCCTGTGGCAGCACCCGGGCGTCGACGGCGTGGTCTTCACCGGGTCGCAGGCCGTGGGGATGCGCATCTACCGCGGCCTGTCGCAGCGGTGGGTGAAGCCCTGCCTGCTGGAGATGGGCGGCAAGAATGCCTGCCTTGTGACGGACTCGGCCGACCTCGACGCCGCGGCGGAAGGGGTGATGCGCTCCGCCTTCAGCCTGCAGAACCAGAAGTGCAGCGCCACCTCGCGTGTGTACGTGCACCGCGCGGTGGCCCGACCCTTCCTCGAACGGCTGCTCGAGAAGACGCGCACGATGAAAATGGGCGATCCGGCCGCGCGCGATGTCTTTTACGGACCGGTGATCAACGCCGACGCCGTACAGAAATTCGAGCGGGCGGTTGCCCAGGCCCGGCGCGAGGGGACGATCCTGTTGGGTGGGGAGCGACTCACGGGCGGGGGCTTCGACCGTGGCCACTTCGTCGCTCCAACGATCGCCGAGCTGCCGCTCACGAGCTCGCTCTTTCTGGAGGAGCTGTTCGTGCCGCTGGTCGCGGTGGGCCAGGTGGCCGGGCTGGACGAGGCGATCGCCGAGACGAACAAGGCGGAGTACGGGCTCACGGCGGGGATTTTCTCCAAGAAGCCGGAGGAGATCGAGCGGTTCTTCGACGAGATCGAGGCGGGCGTCTGCTACGTGAACAAGCGCACCGGGGCCACGACCGGCGCGTGGCCCGGCGCCCAGCCGTTCACGGGCTGGAAGGGGTCGGGCTCCACGGGGAAGGGCGGGTGCGGTCCGTACTACGTCGCCCAGTTCATGCGGGAGCAGAGCCGCACGGTGATCGAGGCATGACCCCGGCCGCGCGCGACTATCCCCGCATCACCGTCCCCCCGCCCGGGCCCAAGGCCCGGGAGATCGTGGCGCGACACGACCGCTACGCGTCGACCTCGCTGCCGAAGGAGTATCCGCTCGTGGTCGCCCGCGGTGAGCGCGCCGTGGTTGAGGACGTGGACGGCAACCGCTACCTCGACTTCATGGCGGGGATCGCGGTCGCCTCGACCGGGTATGGCCACCCCAAGGTCGTCAAGGCGATCCAGGACGCCGCAGCGCGTTTTCTGCACATCTGCGGCGCCGACTTCTACTACGAGGGCTACGCCGCGCTGCTCGAGCGGCTGGCCACGCTCGCTCCCGGAACGAGCAAGAAGCGTGTCTTTCTCTCGAACTCGGGGGCCGAAGCGGTCGAGGGCGCGATCAAGCTGGCGCGCCACTCCACCGGGCGCCCGGCGCTTATCGCCTTCAGCGGCGCCTTCCACGGCCGCACCTACGGCGCCATGACGCTCACGGCGAGCAAGGCCGTGCAGCGCGCGGGGTTCGCGCCGTTCGTCCCAGAGGTCTATCACGTGCCGTACGGCTACCGCTACCGCTGCGACTTCTGTCGCGGTGAAGCGGCGTGCACGATGCGGTGCGTCTCGAGCATCGAGGACGATCTGTTCGCGCGCCGGCTCGACCCGAAGAGCGTGGCCGCCGTGTTCGTCGAGCCGGTGCAGGGCGAAGGGGGCTACGTCGTGCCGCCGCCCGGGTATCTGCGGGCCCTGCGGGAGCTGTGCGACCGCTACGGCATCCTGCTGGTGTGCGACGAAGTGCAGAGCGGGATCGGGCGCACGGGCAAGCTGTTCGCGTGCGAGCACGAGGGGATCGAGCCCGACATCCTGCTCGCCGCCAAGGGCCTCGGCTCCGGGATGCCGATCGGCGCGATCATCGCGAAGGAGTCGGTAATGAAGTGGGGACCGGGCGCCCACGGCACGACGTTCGGCGGCAACCCCGTGTGCTGCGCGGCCGCGCTTGCCACGCTCGACATCGTGACGGGCGAGCTGCTCCCGAACGCGCAGCGCATGGGCGAGCGGCTGCTCGCCGGCGTCCGCCGGCTCGAGCAGCAGCACGCCGCGATCGGCGAGGTACGGGGATTGGGCCTGATGATCGGGATCGAGTTCGTGAAGGATCGGGCCACCCGCGAGCCGGCGCCGGAGCTGGTGCACGACCTCGTGGTGCGGGCCTTCCGCAAGGGGCTGTTGCTGCTCGGTGCCGGCAAGAGCTCGCTCCGCCTCGCGCCGCCGCTCGTGATCGACGAGTACGACGTGGATACGGCGTTACGGATCA
>QHUR01000109.1 GCA_003221995.1 Gemmatimonadota bacterium
CCGCCCTGTGGATCCTGGCCGCCTACCTGCTGGGGGCGACGCCCACCAGCTATATCGCCGCGAAGCTCGGCCGGGGCATCGACCTGCGCGAACACGGCTCCAAGAACCTCGGCGCGACCAACGTGTACCGCGTGCTCGGCTGGAAGTACGCGATCCCCGTGGGTCTCGTCGACCTGGCCAAGGGTGCCGCCCCAGTCGCACTGTTCGGCCGTTGGGCAGCGGGGCCCGATTGGTTCCCCGTCACGCTCGGCCTTGCGGCGGTGCTCGGGCACGTCTACTCGCCCTACGTCCGCTTCCAGGGGGGGAAGGGCGTGGCGACCGCCGCGGGGGTGTTCCTCGCGCTCGCGCCGCTCGCCCTCGCGATCTCCCTTCCCGCTTGGGGTCTCACGCTCTGGCTGACGGGGTACGTCTCGGCCAGCTCGCTCGTCGCGGTGGCGCTGTTTCCGTTGTGGGTGCGCCTCACAGTGCCCGGAGCGCCGCACGTTTTCTGGGCGAGCGTGGCGCTGGCGCTCTTGATCGTCTACTCGCATCGGTCCAACATTCGGCGGCTGCTGGCCGGAACGGAGAACCGCTTCAGAACCCGAAAGGGAGTGGCTGCGTGACCGGTGGGGGGGTGGTGTGACGCGCATCGCCGTGGTCGGCGGTGGTGCCTGGGGCACGGCGCTCGCCGACCTGCTGGTGCGCAAGGGTGAGACCGTCACGCTGTGGGCGCGCGAGCCGGACGTGGTGGCGGGCGTCAACCGGGAGCATCTGAACCACCTGTTCCTGCCCGACGCCCCGCTCGCGCCGGAGCTGCGGGCGGAGGCCGACCTGGCGGCGGCGGTGCGCGGCGCGGAGGTCGTGGTGTCGTCCGCGCCCTCGTTCGCGGTGCGCGAGACGATAGCGCGGGCCGCGGCGGCCCTCAGCCCTGGGGCCCT
Organism: Gemmatimonadota bacterium; assembly: GCA_003221995.1. GTDB lineage: Bacteria > Gemmatimonadota > Gemmatimonadetes > Gemmatimonadales > GWC2-71-9 > AG29. Next base: position 918 of record QHUR01000109.1, read on the forward strand.
CCTCGTGAGCGTGTCGAAGGGGCTCGACCCCGAGCGCCTGACGACGCTGTCGTGCGTGCTGGGAGACGTGCTGCCGGCGGGAATGGCGATCGCCGTGCTCTCGGGGCCGTCGTTCGCCCAGGAGGTGTACGGGCGCCAGCCGACGGCCGTAGTCGCGGCGTCCCACGACCCCGCGGTCGCGCTGCGGGTGCAGCAGGTGTTCGCCACGAGCCACTTCCGCGTGTACACGACCAGCGACGTCCTGGGTGTGGAGCTGGGTGGCGCCTTGAAGAACGTGATCGCCGTCGCGGCGGGGATCCTCGAGGGGCTGGGGCTGGGGCACAACGCCCGCGCGGCGCTCTTGACACGCGGTCTCGCCGAGATCGCGCGGCTCGGCGTGACCCTGGGCGCCGATCCGATCACCTTCGCGGGCCTCGCGGGGATGGGCGACCTCGTCCTCACCGCCACGGCGACGCTGTCCCGCAACTACACGCTCGGGATCGAGCTCGGCAAGGGGAAGTCGCTCGAACAGGCACTGGCAGGTCGCGCGTCGGTGGCGGAGGGCGTGATCACGGCGCGGTCGGCGGTGGCGCTCGGCGAGCGCCACGGTGTCGAGCTGCCCATCGCCCGCGAGGTGGCCGCGGTCCTGTTCCAGGGGAAGTCCCCCCGGCGGGCCGTGTCGGACCTCATGGAGCGCGAACTGAAAGCCGAGCACTGGCGATGAGCGCTCCCTATCCAGTGCAGGAATTCTTCTCGATCGGCGAGGTCTGCCAGCTGACGGACCTCAAGCCGCACGTGCTGCGCTATTGGGAGAGTCAGTTTCGGTTCCTGAACCCCGCGAAGAACCGTTCCGGCAACCGTGTGTACCAGCGGCGCGAGATCGAGTTGATCATGCTGGTGAAGCACTTGCTGTACACGGAGAAGTACACGATCGAGGGCGCTCGCCAGAAGATCGAGCAGTACCGCCGCTCGGGCGAGCTCAAGCCGGAGGCGCGCCGGGCGCTCGCGACGCAGACCGTGAAGGACCTGCGCAGCGAGCTCAAGGCCGTGCTCGCGATCCTCGAGGGCACGACCCCGCCCAATGCCGGGGCGCGCTGAGAGCGGCGCCGCCGTCGCCGTCGTCATCCCCGCCTACCAGGCCGCAGACACAATTCCGGGGGTCGTTGGCGGAGTGTTGCGAGCCCTCCCTGGGGCCACGGTGTACGTCGTGGATGACGGGTCCCGGGATGAGACCGGTGATAAGGCCGGGGAAGGGGGAAGGGGGAAGGGTGTGACCGTGCTCACGCACCCCCGCAACCTCGGCAAGGGCGCGGCGCTCCGCACCGGCATCGCGCGAGCACTCGCGGACGGAGCCGGGATCGTCGCGACCCTCGACGCTGACGGCCAGCATGCGCCGGCGGAGCTGCCGCGGCTCCTCGCGCCGCTCGCGCGGGGCGAGGCCGACCTCGTGCTGGGTGCGCGGGCGCGCACGGCCGCCATGCCGCGGCGGCGGCGCTGCAGCAACTGGCTCTCCGCCGCGCTCGCCTCCCGCATCGGCGGCCAGCCGATCGCCGACGCGCAAACCGGCTTCCGGGCGTTCTCGCGGGCCGTCGCCCAGGCGGCGCCGCCTGCGGGGTCCCGCTTCGATTTCGAGACGGCGTTCTTGCTCCAGGCGCTCGCCCGGGGATTTCGCGTCCGTTCGGTCCCCGTATCGACCATCTACGAGGGCGGGCGCAGCCACTTCCGTTCCTGGGCGGACAGCTGGCGCGTGGCCCGCGTGTTCGCGCGCTACGGGCGCCGGATCCTCCTGGGGGCGCCATGAAGATCCTGATCTCCAACGACGACGGGATTCTCGCCCGCGGCCTCGGCGTGCTCGCCGAGGTGTGCAGCTCGCTGGCGCAGGTCACGGTCGTGGCGCCCGACCGCGAGCAGAGCGGCACGTCGCACTCGCTCACGCTGCACCGGCCCCTCCGGGCCACGCGGCGCCCGGACGGCGCCTTTCAGCTGGACGGGACGCCCACCGATTGCGTCCTGCTGGCGCTCGGGGCGTTGATGCCGGAGAAACCGGACTTCGTGATCTCGGGGATCAACCACGGACAGAACATGGGGGAGGACGTGTTCTATTCGGGGACCGTGGCCGCCGCCATGGAGGGTCTCGTGGCCGGCGTGCCGAGCATCGCGGTGTCGTATGCCGGAGCGGACCTCGACCTGCTGGACACCCACAAGCCGGGCCTCGCGGCGCTGTTGCGACGCATCACGCAGGTCAAGGACTTCCCCAAGGAGACGCTCCTCAATATCAATCTTCCCGGCATCCCGGGCGATCGGGTGAAGGGCGTCAAGGTGACGCACCTTGGCAGCCGCGTGTTCAGCGAGGAGATCGCGCTCATGAAGGATCCGTGGGGGAAGGAGATCTACTGGATCGGCGGCGGCCGCATCACGTGGACGGGCGGCACCGAGTCGGATTTCCGCGCCACGTCCGACGGCTACATCTCGGTGACGCCGCTCCACATGGACATGACAAACTACAAGCTGATCGAGGTCGTGCGCTCGTGGCTGGCCGGCGACTGAGCCCAGCCGGCGATAGTTATGCGGGCTACCGCGCGCGTCTGGTGGAGACGCTGCGCGCACAAGGCATCCGCGATTTGGCCGTGCTCAAAGCGTTCGCCGAGACCCCGCGCCACCTCTTCGTTCCCGCCGCCGTGCGCCATCGGGCGTACGACGACACCGCGCTGCCGATCGGGAACGGGCAGACCATCTCCCAACCCTTCACCCAGGCTCGCTATCTTGAGGCGCTGCGGCTCCGGGGGCGGGAGCGGGTGCTCGAGATCGGGACCGGCTCCGGATACCAGACCGCGCTGCTCGGCGCTCTGGCGGACCAGGTGTTCAGCGTCGAGCGCGTCCGCAGCCTGGCGCTGGCGGCGCAGCAGGCCCTGCGCGCGGCCGGCGTGGCCAACGTGTCGGTGCTCGTCGGCGATGGGACCCTGGGCTGGAGCGCCTACGCCCCCTACGATGCGATCGTCGTGGCGGCGGGGGGGCCCGAGATCCCGCCGCCGCTCGTCGAGCAGCTCGCGCTAACGGGCCGGCTGCTCGTGCCGCTCGGGAAGCGTGGCGCACAGACACTCACCCTGGTCGAGCGCGACGGGGCCACGCTCCGCCGCACCCCCCTGGGTGGCGCCCGCTTCGTTCCCCTCCTGGGAGAGCACGGCTTCGATGCTTGAACAGTTCATCCAGTGGCTGCTCGAGCGGTTCCGCGACCTGGGCTACCCGGGCATCGTGGTGCTGATGGCCATCGAGTCGTCGTTCCTGCCGCTGCCGAGCGAGCTCGTGATGCCGCCCGCAGGCTACCTCGCGGCGAAAGGGGAGATGAGCTTCGTCGTAGCCGTCGGCTGCGGAGTGTTGGGGAGCATCCTCGGAGCGCTCGGCAACTACGGGCTCGCCCGCTGGCTCGGCCGCGCTTTTTTCGTCCGGCTTGGCAGGTACGTGCTCGTCACCAACAAGCGCTTGGACCGGTCCGAGCGCTACTTCGCGGACCACGGCGAGATCAGCACGTTCATGGGGCGAATGATCCCCGTGGTGCGGCACCTGATCTCGATCCCCGCAGGGATCGCCCGCATGAACCTGGGGAAGTTCGTCGCGTTCACTGGCCTGGGAGCCTTGGTGTGGTGCACCATCCTCACCTGGATCGGATGGTTCATCGGGAGCCGTGAGGACGTGCTGCTCGAGGTCCTGAACCAGGAGGCGAAGCGCTACGCCGGCCGAGCCCTCGTCATCGTGCTCCCGGCTCTGGCGGTCCTGGCGGGGCTCTACGCTTGGTGGTACCGTCGGCGGGCGGCCCAGCAGAACCGCGAGGGCTAGCGCCATGGCCGCTCGCCGCTACCTCGTGCACGGCAGGGTGCAGGGCGTGGGGTTCCGCTGGTTCGTGTTTCGAGAAGCGCAGCGCCTCGGGCTGCGTGGATTTTGCGGCAACCTGCCCGACGGGACGGTCGAAGTCGTGGCCGACGGCGAGGACGCCGCGCTGTCACAGCTCGAGCGCTCCCTCGAGAGAGGTCCCCCGGGAGCGCGCGTGCTGCGTGTGGAAAAGCTCGACGTTCCACATGAGGTCGGCGTCCGGAAGCGCTTTGAGATCAATTGATTGGTGCGAGGCTCCGTGGTCCAACGCGCAGACATGGAGGCGATCGCTCGGCGGATCCGCGACGTGCCGGACTTTCCCAAGCCGGGCGTCGTCTTCAAGGACATCACGCCGCTCTTGCTCGACGCGTCGGCGTTCCGCCGGGCAGTGGAGCTGATGACGGCGCCGTTCCAGGGGTCGCGGGTCACGCGGGTCGTCTCGATTGAATCGCGGGGCTTCCTGCTGGGTGCGCCGGTGGCGCTGGCACTCAGGGCTGGCTTGGTGCCGATCCGCAAGCCAGGGAAGCTCCCGGCGGAGCGCGGCCGGGTCGAGTACGCTCTGGAATACGGCACCGACGCCCTCGAGATGCACCGCGACGCCCTCGGCTCCGGCGATCGCGTGCTGATCGTCGACGACGTCCTCGCGACCGGGGGCACGGCCGAAGCAGCGGCGAAGCTGGTGCGCGCCCACAGCGGAGAGGTCGTGGGGTTCACGTTTCTCATCGAGCTCGACTTTCTGAAGGGCAGGGAGCGGCTGCGCGGGGAGCGGGTTGAGGCCTTGCTCCACTATGCGTAAGCCTCCTACATTGCAGCGCTTAGCCCCTGTAGCTCAGGTGGATAGAGCAGCGGTTTCCTAAACCGTTGGCCGGGTGTTCGAGTCACCCCAGGGGCACTTCGGTGGGGTGAACGGATCCAGGCACGTGCCAACAAAAGGATACAAGCGGCATGGGGACATCGGTGCAGACGGCGGCCGCTCGGGCCGCCGAAGAAAACCCGCTGCTGGTCGCTATCGGGCGCTGGATCGCTGCGAACCGGCAGAAAGCGCTCGCCATTGCCGGCGCGCTCGTCATCGTCATCGTCCTGCTTGCGTGGAACACCCTCTCCGCCCGGCAGACGGAGCAGGCCGCTGGCGTGCGGCTGAACGCGGCGCGGCTCGCGTTCGACTCTAGGAATTATCCGCTTGCCGCAAGCGAGTTGTCCCAAGTCGTGGAAAACTATTCCGGCACGCGTGCCGCGCAGGAGGCGAACATTCTCCTCGCCCAGTCGCGGCTGCAGCAGGGCCAGAGCCAGCAAGCGATCGAGCTGCTGAAGCGCTTTGCGCCGCGCGCCGACGCGGCGTTTCGGGCTCAGGCTTACGGGCTACTGGGTGCGGCCTACGACAACGTGGGCCATCCCAAAGAGGCCGCGGAAGCGTACCAGCAGGCCGCTGACGCCGCGCAATTGCCCTTTCTGAAGGCTCAATTCCTGACCGAAGCGGGACGCGCCTGGGTTGCGGTGGGGGACACGGCGAAGGCCGTGCAGGCCTACCGCACGGTGGTGGCGCAGAACGATTCGGCGGCGATGATGGTGGCGGGCGAGGCGAAGGTGCGGCTCGGCGAACTGACCAAGGGCGTCCGGTGACTTCGTATAAGAGATGTTATGTTAAGCTGGCTCCGGTGTAAATGTGGAGAAGTGGCTTCAAGTAATAACACCCCTGAACACGAGCCGGGCCTCCCCCACCAGCCACACGTCGTCATAGCTCCCGTTGGCGGTCTGCCGAGCCCGGATCTCGAGCGTGCGGCCGCTCCTAGTCCAGATCGTGGTGGGAAGTGTCCCCAAGCCCCACTGTTGGACCGCGCAGGCTGCGGCCACGGCCCCGGTGCCGCAGGCCAGTGTTTCGGCCTCCACCCCCCGCTCGTACGTCCGCATCCGCCACCCCTCTCGTGTGCCCGCGGGCGAGATGAAGTTGACGTTGGCGCCCTCGGGTCCCAGGGCCGGGTCGGAGCGTAGGTCGCGACCGCGCTGCGGTACGTCCACGCGATCGATTTCGTCCACCAGCACGATCAGATGCGGCACACCAACCACGGCGAGCGCCGCGCGGCGCTCGCCGTCCCCGACGCACAGGCCGGAAACGTGCTGTGGCGCCCGCACGGGGGCGAGGCGCAGTTCGGCGCGCTCCGCCGGCGCGCAGCGGCTCTCGTAGGTTCCGGCGTCCGTCTCGAGGCTCATCCCGCGGCCGTTCGCGAGCCCGAGTCGCGCGGCGAGCTGCGTGGTGCACAGCGCAGCGTTGCCGCACATGGCCGCGCGGGAACCGTCCGAATTGAAGTAGGCCATGCGGACGGCGCCCGGTGCCGCCCCCGGAGCGACGAAGACCAGCCCGTCGGCGCCGATACCGGTGCCCCGGGCGCAGACGGCGCGGATGTCGCGAACACTCCAGTCTCCCGGACCGGAGGAACGACCGTCCACCATGACAAAGTCGTTGCCCGACCCCGTCATCTTGTAGACCGGCAGTCCCGCTAGATGCGGCCGAACAGCGCCATCGTCCGGAGCCGCGGCACCATCCAGACCGCTTCCCGGACGATGGCTCGGTTCATCTTGCTGTGCCCCTCGGTCCGGTCCACGAACACGATGGGTATCTCGGTCAGCCTGAACCCCTTTCGCCATGCCCTCACGCTCATTTCTATCTGGAAGGCGTAACCATTCGACCGCACCTGCGACAGGTCGATCGCCTCGAGCACGCGCCTGCGAAAGCACTTGAACCCGCCCGTGAGATCCCAGATGCGCAGGCCCGTCACCCGCCGGGCGTAGATATTGGCACAGTAGGATAACATAAGACGGGTCATCGGCCAGTTGACGACCGTCACCTTGCCGTTGAGGTAGCGCGACCCCAGCACTAAGTCGGCTCCCTCCACGGCCTTGAGAAACTCCTTTAAGTGCGCCGGGTCGTGCGAGAAGTCGGCGTCCATCTCGAACACGTAATCGTAGCCCCGCTCCAGGGCCCAGCGAAACCCCGTGATGTAGGCCGTCCCGAGCCCGAGCTTGCCGTCTCGGTGCAGCACGTGCACCCGGCGCTCCCGGGCGGCCAGCTCGTCGGCGAGGCGGCCCGTGCCGTCCGGCGAGTTGTCGTCCACGACCAGGAGCTCGAGGCGCGCGTCCTGCGCGAGCACCTGCGGTGCGAGGCTGGGGAGGTTCGCCGCCTCGTTGTAGGTCGGGATGACGACCAGCGCTCGCTCAGGCACGCCGCCTGCGCCCTGCTGCGAGAGAGCCCGCCGCGGCGATGGCAAGCAGCCCGAGCGAGCCGAGTGTCACCTCCCTGCCTCTCTCGTAGAGCTTCGAGTGGAAGGACAGCTCGACGCTCTTGGTGCCGGCGGCGAGTGGCACCGTGATCAAGCTGTAGTCCCCACGCAGGCACGGGGCGGGCCGGCCGTCCGTGGTCGCCTCCCAGTCGGGATACCAGTTCTCCGCGATGAGCAGGTAGCTGGGTAGCGGGGGAGCGGGGTCGAGCGCCACGCTCATCCGCCCGGGCTGCCACAACGTGACCGTGGCGTGCGACGGGCTCGGCGGCGGCAGTGCCTTGAGGGGCGCCGGAGCGACCGGCTGATCGTGCGTGAACAGCACCAGGCGAGAGTAGTCCATGCGCGGGTCGAGCAAGGTGGGAATGATGGCGGCGGAATCCCCCTTGACGGCCGCGGGCACGACCCGAGCGTAGGGGGCGGGCGCGACCCGCTCGAACAGGTTCGCCTGGTCACCGCCCAGCGTGCGCACGGAGTCGAGGATTCGCCGGAAGCCGGGGATCGAATCGGCCTTGCGCGCGCCCACGGGGGCGATCAGGTAGCGCACCGCCAAGAGATCCCACAGCGGGAGGTATCCGAGGTTCCTCCACTCATTCTTGCCCCCGAGCAGCTCGTCGTAGTAGCGGAGTTCGTTGCCGTGGTAGCCGAGCACTTGGGGGACGTCGAACGCCGCCAGCACCGAACCTGGATAGGCCCCGAGATCGAGGACGCGAAACGGTGCGG
>QHUR01000103.1 GCA_003221995.1 Gemmatimonadota bacterium
AGGGCGGCACGAAGCAGACCAAGAAAGCGGCGAAGGCCGGGGCGACCCGGCGGAAAGAGGGCAAGTAAGTGGGCCAGAAAACGCATCCCTACGGGTTCCGGCTCGGGATCGTGAAGCAGTGGCGCTCGCGCTACTACGCGCGCCGCAACTTCCCCGAGCTCTTGAAGGAAGACGACCTGATCCGGAAGTACCTGAAGACGAGGCTGGCGCACGCGGCGATCGCCGACGTGCACATCGAGCGCAAGCCGGGCAAGGTGACGGTGACGGTCCACACGGGCCGCCCCGGCGTCGTGATCGGCAAGCGGGGCGCCGAGGTGGACAAGCTGCGCGACGAGCTGGCGCAGCTCACGGGCAAGGAAGTGGGGATCAACGTCGAGGAGATCAAGCGACCGGAGCTCGACGCCCAGCTGGTGGGGGACAGCGTGGCGCACCAGCTGACGCAGCGCATCTCGTTCCGGCGCGCCATGAAGCGCGCCGTGCAGAGCGCCATGCGGATGGGGGCGCAGGGGATCAAGATCAAGACCGCGGGCCGGCTGGGCGGGGCGGAGATCGCGCGCACCGAGGGCTATCACGAGGGGCGCGTGCCGCTGCATACGCTGCGCGCCGACGTGGACTACGCCACCTCGACCGCGAAGACGACGTACGGGACCATCGGGGTCAAGGTGTGGATCTTCAAAGGCGAGCGCACCGAAGATTTGCACGGCCGCACCTATTCGACGGGCGTCTGAGCGATGCTGGCACCGAAGCGCGTCAAGTTTCGCAAGCGGTTCAAGGGCCGGACCTCGGGGATGGCGACGCGGGGCAACACGGTCGCCTTCGGCCACTACGGGCTGATGGCACTCGAGCCCGGCTGGATCTCGAACCGGCAGATCGAGGCGTCACGGGTGGCGCTCACGCGGGAGATGAAGCGGGGCGGCAAGGTGTGGATCCGCCTGTTTCCGGACAAGCCGATCACCAAGAAGCCGGCCGAGACCCGCATGGGGAAGGGGAAGGGTAACCCGGAGGGATGGGTGGCCGTCGTGAAGCCGGGTCGCGTCATGTTCGAGGTGGAAGGGATCCCCGAGACCGAAGCGCGACTCGCGCTCGGGCTCGCGGCGGCCAAGCTACCGATCAAGTCCAGGTTCGTCAGGCGGGAGGAGCGCTAGGATGGCGAAGCAGAAGCCGGAGGCGCTGCGGGAGCTGTCGACCGACGAGCTGCAGCAGAAGCTCGCGGTCCTGACCGACGAGCGCTTCCGCCTGACGTTCAAGCGCGCGACGGAGGCGGTCACGAACCCGCTGCAGTTCCGGGCGCAGCGACGCGAGATCGCGCGCATCAAGACGATCCTGCGGGAGCGGGAGAGGAAGCCGGCATGACGGAGACCGAGCAGGAGCCGCGGGGCCAGCGCAAGCTCCGCACCGGGGTCGTGGTGAGCGACAAGCGGCAGAAGACCGTCACGGTTCTCCTGACCCGCCGCTTCGCCCACGGATTCTACGGCAAGCAGATCGTGCGCACCAAGAAGGTTGCGGCCCACGACGAGCGGGGCGCGAAGCTGGGCGACACCGTCCGCATCGTGGAGACGCGGCCGCTGTCGAAGCTGAAGCGGTGGCGGGTGGTCGAGATCGTCGAGCGCGCGAAGTAGGGTGGAGGGATCGTGATCCAGCAGGAGTCGATCGTCAAGATCGCCGACAACTCGGGCGCGCGTAGCGCGCTCGTGATCCGCGTGCTCGGGGGGTCCAAGCGCCGCTACGGTGGGCTGGGCGACGTCGTCGTCGTCACGATCAAGGACGCCATCCCGACCGGGCAGATCAAGAAGGGCGAGGTGGCGCGGGCCGTCATCGTCCGGACCGCCAAGGAGACGAAGCGCAAGGACGGGTCCTACATCCGCTTCGACGAGAACGCCGCGGTGCTCATCACCGACCAGGGCGAGCCCCGCGCGACCCGCATCTTCGGGCCGGTCGGGCGCGAGCTGCGTGAGAAGAAGTTCATGAAGATCGTGTCGCTCGCGCCGGAGGTGATCTGAAATGAAGCCGCTCGTCTTCAAGAAGAGCCGACGGGGACGGCGCAGCGAGCGAGAGCCGGCGCGCCACAAGCTCCACGTCGCCAAGGGCGACCGGGTGCGCGTGATCCGCGGCGACGACCGCGGGCGCGAGGGCAAGGTGCTGCACGTGTACCCCAAGCAGTTCCGGGTCGTGGTCGAGGGCGTGAACGTCGTGAAGAAGCACAAGCGCGCCACCACCCCCCAGGCGGAGAGCGGGATCATCGAGTTCCCGGCGCCGATCGCCGCGTCGAACGTGATGCTGCTCGACCCGAAATCGGGCCAGCCCACGCGGGTGCGCCGCCGCCGCGACAAGGACGGCACCATCGAGCGCGTGGCCGTCAAGTCGGGTCAACCGATCCCGCGGGTGAGATAGCGATGGCGGACCCGAAAGAGACCGAGGCCCAGGACCAGGGCACCCCCGACCCCGGGGCCACGCCGCCGACTCCGGCTGCCGCGGCTGATCCTGCAGCGCCGCCGCAGCGTGAGCGGGCGCCGCGCAAGGAGAAGAAGGCCAAGAAGCCGGCCGAGGGAGAGCGTGCCGCTCCGCGCGAGCCGGCGGGGCCGCCGCCCCCGCCCCCGGAGCCCGCTCCGCGGCCGCGCCTGCTCGACTTCTACGAGCAGCGGGTTCGGGCGAAGCTCGCCCAGCAGTTCGGCTTCGGGAACCCGCACGAGATCCCGCGGCTCGTGAAGATCGTGGTGAACGTCGGGATGGGCGACGCGCCCAAGAACCCCAAGGGGCTGGAGGCCGCCGTCGCGGAGCTCGCCGCGATCACCGGCCAGCGGCCCGTGGTGACGCGCGCCAAGAAGGCGATCGCGAATTTCAACCTGCGGGAGGGGCAGGCGATCGGCTGCGCCGTGACGCTGCGCGGCGCCCGCATGTACGAGTTCCTGGATCGCTTCATCAGCATCGCGGTGCCGCGCATGCGCGACTTCCGGGGGCTCCCGACCAAGAGCTTCGACGGGCGGGGCAACTACACGGTCGGGCTCAAGGAGCAGATGATTTTCCCGGAGATCGATTACGACAAGGTCGAGAAGATCCACGGCATGGACATCACCCTCGTCACCAGCGCCGGCCGCGACGACACGGCCCTGGCGCTGTTGCGGGAACTGGGCATGCCCTTCCGGGGCGAAGCCCCGGTGGCGGTCGGCTAGGAGGCCAGGCATGGCGAAGAAGTGTTGGATCGAGAGGGTCAAACGGAAGCCGAAATTCAAGGTGCGGGCCTACTACCGCTGCCAGCGCTGCGGCCGCAGTCGCGGGACGCTCCGCGCCTTCAAGCTGTGCCGCATCTGTTTCCGGGAGCTCGCGCTGCGTGGGGAGATCCCCGGCGTGCGCAAGGCCAGTTGGTAACGAACGGAAGGTGAGATGAACGTGATTGATCCCGTCGCCGACATGCTGACCCGCGTGCGCAACGCCTGCCAGGCTGGCCACCGGCGAGTGGACATGCCGGTGTCGAAGCTGAAGGTCGAGATCGCGCGGATCCTCCGTGACAACCACTACATCCAGGACTTCAAGGCCCTGGACGACGGACGGCACGGACTGCTGCGACTGTACCTCAAGTACCACAACGACGCCCCCGTCATCCGCGAGCTCGTGCGGGTGTCGGCGCCGGGGCTCCGGCGCTACGTGAAGGCGCGCGAGATCCCGCGCGTCAAGAACGGGCTGGGGATGGCCATCCTCAGCACCCCCCAGGGCGTCATGTCGGACCGCGAAGCGCGCACCGCCCACGTGGGCGGCGAGCTGCTCGCGGTGGTCTGGTAGGAGGCCCCCGATGTCGCGTATCGGCAGGCGCCCCGTCCCGCTCCCCCAGGGCGTCACCGCCCAAGTCGAGGGGCGGAAGATCACGGTCAAGGGACCGAAGGGCGAGATCAGCCGCACGATCCACCGTGACCTGACGATCGCGGTCGAGGACAGCACGGTCGTCGTCCGCCGCCCGTCGGAGGAGGCGTACCACAAGGCGCTGCACGGCCTCACGCGGACCTTGGTCGCGAACATGGTGGAAGGGGTCACGAAGGGCTTCGCAAAGCGGCTCGAGATCCAGGGGGTCGGCTACAAGGCCGAGCCGAAGCCATTCGGCGTGCAGCTCACCGTGGGCTTTTCTCACCCGGTGGCGTATCACGCGCCCCAGGGCGTCAAGATCTCGGTCGACAACAACGTCCTTCTCAAGATCGAGGGGGTGGACAAGGAGCTGGTGGGCCAGGTGGCGGCCGAGATCCGGAACGTGCGCCCGCCCGAGCCTTACAAAGGGAAGGGCATCCGCTACGCGGGCGAACAGGTCCGCCGCAAGGCAGGCAAGACGGCCCAGGCGGCCACGAAATGAGCCATGCGATCGATCCATAAGATTCGGACGCGGGAGCACCGCCGCGCGCGGCGGCGCCTGCGGGTCCGCAAGAAAGTGGTGGGGAGCGCCGCGCGCCCGCGGCTCGTCGTGTTCCGCTCGGCGAAGCACGTCTACGCTCAGCTGGTGGACGATGCGCGCAGGGTCACGCTCGCGGGCGCGTCGGACCGTTCCGAGGGCATACGGATCGACGGCAAGGGCAAGACCGCGAAGAGCTTCGCGCTGGGGCAGCTGATCGCGGCCAAGGCGAGGGAGCACGGCATCACCACGGTCGTGTTCGACCGCGCCGGCTATCAATACCACGGGCGCGTCAAGGCGGTGGCCGACGGCGCCCGGAAAGGTGGATTGGTGTTCTAATGGCGAACGAACTCGAGAAGGCGGGAGGCGAGCCGGGCGAGGTCGCGTCAGCGGGCGGGGACGCCGCGGCGACCGGGGGAGCCGGGGGAGCGGGGGGGGCGAGGGGATCGGGGGGGGCGGGGGGGACCGGTGGGCCTGGGGGGAGCGGGGGTGAGCGCGCTGCGCCGCAGCAGCGGGGGAGGGGGCGCGGGCCGCGGGGCCGCGGTCGCGGCGGTCCCCGCCGCGACGAGGGCGGCGAGCGGCAGCGCGAGGGCGACGGCCTGGTCGAGAACGTGATCTCGATCAATCGCGTCGCCAAGGTCGTGAAGGGCGGCCGTCGCTTCGGATTCAACGCGCTCGTCGCGGTCGGCGACGGACAGGGCCGCGTCGGGATCGCGACCGGGAAGGCGAACGAGGTCAGCGAGGCGGTGCGCAAGGCGGTGGAGGCCGCGCGCCGCCAGATGGTGGAGATGCCGCTCACCGGCGGCACGATTCCCCACGAGATCGTCGGCCACCACGGAGCGGGCCGTGTGCTCCTCAAGCCCGCGGCGTCGGGGACCGGCGTGATCGCCGGGGGCCCGGTGCGCGCGGTGCTCGAATGCGCCGGGGTGCGCGACATCCTCACCAAGAGCCTGGGCTCGACCAACCCGCACAACATGGTGCGCGCCACGATGGACGGGCTGGCCCGGCTCACCACGCCGCGGCGCGTGGCAAAGGAGCGGGGGGTGGAGCTCGACAGCATCGCGTACAAGCCGCGCCAGGAGGCCACGCGTGGCTAGGAAGCCCCCGACGCGGAAGTACCGCAAACGCAAGCCGGGGCGCGATCGGGCCCTGCCTCCGGTGGGGAAGCACCCGCTCCGCATCAAGCAGGTCCGCTCGGCGATCGGCCGCGCGCCCGCGCTGCGGCGCACGCTGGAGGCCTTGGGGTTGCAGCACCATCAGGACGTCGTGGTCCAGCCGGATCACCCGGCCATCCGCGGCATGCTCCACCAGGTGCGGCACCTCGTCGAAGTCACGCCGGAGGGGAAGGGGAGCTAGGCCATGGCGAAGGCGAAGGCGAAAGCGAAGGAGGCGGTCGAGTCCCTGAAGCTGCATCACCTGCGGCCGCCGCGGGGATCGCACCGCGCGCGCATCCGCAAGGGCCGCGGTCCGGGCTCGGGGATCGGCAAGACGGCCGGCCGAGGAGGCAAGGGGCAGACCGCGCGGACCGGCGGCCAGACGCGCCCCGGATTCGAGGGCGGCCAGATGCCGCTCATCCGGCGCATCCCGAAGCGCGGCTTCACGAACCCGTTCCGGCAGCCCGCGCAGGTGGTCAACGTGCGACACCTCGCGAAGCTCGCCGACGGGGTCGAGGTGACTCCCGAGACCCTGTTCGGCGCCGGTCTGGTGCGCCGGCCGGACCATCCCGTCAAGCTGCTCGGCATGGGCGACGTGGCCCGGAAGTTCGTCGTGAAGGGCGTCGCCGCGTCGGCCTCCGCCCGGACGAAGATCGAGCAGGCCGGCGGCACGATCGAGGGCTGATCCCGTGACTGCACCCCAGATTCCCAATCTGTTCAAGGTCCCGGAGCTGAAGGAGAAGATCCTCTTCACGCTCCTCTGCCTCCTCGTCTACCGCACCGGCGCGCACATCGCGACCCCCGGGGTGAACGTGCAGGCGCTCGCCGACTTCCTCCGGAACGCCGGGCAGGGGACGCTGTTCAGCCTGTACGACCTGTTCGCGGGCGGGGGCTTCTCACGGGCGACGGTGTTCGCGCTCGGCATCATGCCCTACATCTCGGCGAGCATCGTGTTCCAGCTGGCGGGACCGGTGTTCCCGGTGATCGAGAAGATGCAGCGGGACGAGGAAGGGCGGAAGAAGCTCACGCAGTGGACCCGCTACCTCACCGTGCTGCTGTGCCTGTTCCAGAGCTACGGGTTCGCGATCTTCACCGAGCAGCTGCCCGGGGCGGTGGCGCACGCCGGCTGGGGCTTCCGGTTCACCACGGTCCTCACGCTCACGACGGGCGGCATCTTCATCATGTGGCTGGGCGAGCAGATCACGGAGCGGGGCATCGGGAACGGCATGAGCCTGCTCATCTTCTTCTCGATCATCGAGCGCATCTGGCCCGAGACGCTGCGCACGATCGAGGCGCTCCGGGCCGGATCGCTCACCCTTCCGGTGCTGCTCGTGGTGCTCGTGGTGATGCTGTGCGTCGTCGCGGGGACGGTGGCGGTCACGGTGGCGGCTCGGCGCATCCCCATCCAGATCCCGCGGAAGGTGATGGGCCGGGGGCGCATTCGCGAAGGCCAAAAGACCTTCATCCCGCTGCGCATCAATTCGTCGGGCGTGATGCCGATCATCTTCGCGCAGTCGCTGATCATCGTGCCGGGGACGGTGGCGACGTTCAGCGGCGTGGCGTGGCTGAAGCGCTTCGCGGAATACTTCTCGGTGACCTCGCCGTGGTACGTGCTCTCGAGCGCGGTGCTGATCGTGTTCTTCGCGTACTTCTACACGTCGATCATCTTCAACCCGGTCGACCTGGCCGAGAACCTCAAGAAGCAGGGCGGCTTCATCCCGGGCGTGAAGCCCGGCGCCGCCACCGCCGACTACATCGAGGACGTGCTGACGCGCATCACGCTCCCCGGGGCGCTGTTCCTGACCGTGGTGGCGATGCTGCCGATCGTGGTGTCGAACGTGCTCAACATGCCCTTCGGCTTCGGCGGCACCGCGCTGCTGATCGTGGTGGGCGTCGCGCTCGACACGGTCCAGCAGGTGCAGCAGCACCTGCTGCTGCGGCACTATGACGGCTTCATGAAGGAGGGCCGGGTCAAGTTCCGCGGGCGTCAGCGTTACATGTAACGGCGCGTGTTCATCCTCCTTCTCGGCGCGCCCGGCTCGGGCAAAGGCACGCAGGGCAAGATCCTGGCGGAGCGCATGGGGCTTCCCAAGATCACCACCGGCGACATCCTCCGCGCCGCGGTCCAGGCGGGCAGCGACCTCGGCCGCGAGGCGAAGAAGTTCATGGACGAGGGGAAGCTGGTACCCGATTCGGTCGTCCTCGGCCTGATCAAGACCGAGCTCGACAAGCCCGAGGCGAAGGAAGGCGCCATCTTCGACGGGTTCCCCCGCACGGCCGCTCAGGCGCAGCTCGTCGACCAGACTCTGGGCGAGCGGGGCCAGCGACTGAGCCACGTGCTGCTGTTCGACGTACCGGAGGAGGAGCTGATCCGGCGCATGCGCGCCCGCGCCGCCCAGGAACGGCGCTCCGATGACACCCCGGAGGCCATCAAGACTAGGCTCCAGGTGTACCAGCGGGACACGGCGCCGCTGGTTGCGCACTACGCGCAGCGGGGCGTGATGCACCGCGTGCCAGGGGCGGGCACGATCGAGGATATCGCGACGGAGATCAAGCGCCTCATTGGACGATGATCACGATCAAGTCGGCGCGGGAGATCGAGACGATGGCCGCCGCCGGCCGGATCGTCGCGGCCACGCTGGCGCTGGTGGCCCGCCACGTCCACCCCGGCGTCTCCACCGCGGAGCTGGACCGGCTCGCCGAGGAGTTCATCCGCAGCCATCCCGGCGCCCGGCCGTCGTTCAAGGGCCTGTACGACTTCCCCGCCACCCTCTGCACCTCGATCAACCAGGAGGTGGTCCACGGGATTCCCTCCCGAGAGCGCGTCCTCAGGGCGGGCGACGTCTTGAGCGTGGACGTGGGCGTGTGGCTCGAGGGACTGCATGCGGACTCCGCCGCCACGTTCCCCGTGGGCGACGTCGGCGACGAGGCGCGGCGGTTGCTGCGGGTGACGCAGGAAGCGCTCGCAGCGGGGATCGCCCAGGCCCGGGCCGGCCAACACGTCGGCGACATCGGGCACGCCGTGCAGCAGGTCGCGGAGGGAGCGGGGTACTCGGTGGTGCGGGAGCTGGTGGGCCACGGCATCGGCGCGAGCTTCCATGAGGAGCCCCAGGTGCCGAACTACGGCAAGCCCAAACGGGGTCCGCGCATCGTATCCGGGATGACGCTGGCGATCGAGCCGATGGTGAACGTGGGCGGCCCGGAGATCCGGACGCTGGACGACAAGTGGACCGTCGTCACGCAGGACGGCTCGCTCTCGGCGCACTTCGAGCACACTGTGGCGATCTTGGAGAACGGGGGGCCACCCCGCATCCTCACGACGGCGAACTGACCTCCCGCTCCAGTCGCTCGGCTTCTTCCAGCAGGTCCTGTCCCCTGGTCGGCTGCGACATCCCCGCCACGTTGACCCGCACGTTCTCCACCGCGCCGAGCACCGCCGCCCGGGCCAGGATCTCCGCGACCTTCGCGTCCGATCGGGCGTTCTTGTTTCCGATGGCGCCGATCTCGCGCGCGAGTGGCACGAGACGCGCGGCGCCGCGCGCGGTCGCGAGCGGCGTGCGCGCGGCGCTGAGGAGCGCATCATCGACGGCGGCCGGTCGGTCGGGGTGGTCCTTCGGGAGCAGGTAAGCCAGCCGGACCAGGTCGTACGCGGCGGCATCGAGATCCACGAGCGCCCGCTCCATTGTCTGGGCCGCCTCCGCCTCCTTCAGGATCGCGTCGACTCGGTTCCGGACGACCGCATAGGCCTTGCGACCGCTGGTCAGCCTGCACACCATGGCCACGAGGGCCGCCGCCAGGGCGCCGGCGAGCGCGGCCGCGCTGCCGCCACCCGGGGTGGGGCTCGGCCCCGCGAGGTCTTGGATCCAGTCATCGAGGCCGGGGCCCCCATGCGCCCGGATCTTCGCCTCGAGCAGATGGTCCATCAGGTTGGTGCACTTGAGCCACGTCGCCGCCGCGCCGATGACCGCACGCTCGGGAATCAGGCCCACGACCTCGCTCCGCAGGATGGCGACGCCGCGCCGCCGGGCTTCCGCCTCTACCGCCGCGAACACCGTCGCCGGCGGCGTGACGTCGATGTCGAGCAGGTTCATCGACACCTGCGCCTTGCCGCCGACCTCGAACCCGCTCGCCTGCACGGCAGGGAGCCCGCCGCTCGAGGTGCGGAGCAGCGTGGCGATGTCCTTCGCGGCGGCAACCTCGGCCGTGTCGAGATAGATGTTGTAAGCCACGAGGAACGGCCGCGCGCCGATCGCAGTCGCTCCGGCCGTCGGATGGATCCGCTTCGGGCCGAAGTCCGGGTCGGCGGCGGGATCGCGCCCGATGCGCTCGCGCAGACCCTCGAACTGCCCCTTGCGAAGGCTGGGGAGGCTCTCGCGCTCCGGTCGCGTCGCGGCTCGCGCGTACAGATACACGGGAATCGCCAGCTCGCGGCCCACCCGCTCGGCGAGCGCCCGCGCCAGGGCGACGCAGTCGTCCATGGTGACGTCGCGCACGGGGACGAACGGCACCACGTCCGTCGCCCCCATGCGCGGGTGCTCCCCCTGATGCTTCGTCAGATCGATGCGCTCCGTCGCTACGCGCATGGCGCGGAACGCCGCCTCGACGGCGGCGGCGGGCGGCGCGACGAACGTGAATACCGAGCGGTGGTGCGATGCGTCGGCGTGAACGTCGAGCAGCGTCACGGCCGGCACCGACGTCAGCGCGGCGCGCAGACCGTCGAGCGTCGCCTGGTTGCGGCCCTCGGAAAAGTTCGGTACGCACTCGACGAGCGGAGCGGGCACGGCAACGTCAACGCGGAACGCGGAACGTGGAATGCGGAACAGAGCGACGAACCCACAATCCAAAGGTCGCCGTTCCGTTCCGCGTTCCGACTTCCGCGTTCCGCGTTTTCATGACTTGTTCAGGAGCTCCATCAGCCACGCATGCATTCTCGGATTCCCCGCCACGATCGACCCGTGCCGCAGCACGTCGGGCTCCCCCTCGAGCGTCGTCACCACGCCGCCCGCCTCCCGCACCAGCACCACCCCCGCCGCGACGTCCCACGGCGCCAGCACGAGCTCCCAGAAGGCGTCGAAACGCCCCGCGGCGAGGTCGGCGAGGTCGAGCGCCGCCGAGCCCGCGCGCCGGATACCGCTCGCGGCCCCCATCACGGCGGCGAACTGATCCAGGTACCGCCGCAGGGCGGGGAGCTCCTTGAACGGGAACCCGGTGCCGACGAGCGCGTGCCGCGGCTCGCCGACACCCGACACTCGCAGCCGCCGTTCCCCCTGCCAGGCGCCGTGCCCGCTCGCCGCCCAGTACACGATGTCGCGAGCCACGTCGTGCACCACGCCCACGCCCAACGCCCCACGCACCACACACGCGACGGACACGGCGTACTGCGGATACCGGTGCAGGAAGTTCGTCGTGCCGTCGAGCGGATCGACGATCCACACGATCTCGCCCGCGCGCGGGCCGTCCGGCGTGAGCTCCTCGCCCACCACGGTCGAGCCGGGGACGGACGCTGTGAGCGTCTCGGCGACGAGCCGCTCGGCAGCGCGGTCCGCCTCGGTCACGAAATCGTGCCGTGCCTTCTCCGTCCAATCGGTCGGCGCCGGCGGCTCGAGCCCTCGCAAGTGGGTCGCGGCGCGCGCGGCGGCGTGTCGGGCTACATCGACTAAGTCTTTGAGATCACGCACCTTGCGGTGCCCCCGCTCGCGACCGTAGCTTGTGAGCCCATGGCGCGCGTCTTCTCCGGCATTCAACCCTCGGGCGAGTTGCACATCGGCAATTATCTCGGTGCCGTGCAGAACTGGGTGCGGCTGCAGCACCAGCACGAGTGCCTGTTCTGCATCGTGGACTTGCACGCCGTCACCCAGCCCTACGACGCGGCGACGCTGCGGCAGCGCACGCTCGACATGGCGATCGGCCTGCTCGCGGCGGGACTCGACCCCGAGCGTTGCATCGTGTTCGTCCAGTCCCACGTGCCCGAGCACAGCGAGTTGAACTGGCTGCTGACCACCGTCACGCCGCTCGGCGAGCTCGAGCGCCAGACTCAGTTCAAGGACAAGGCGCAGCGCCTGGAGAGCGTGCCGGCGGGCCTGCTGAACTATCCGGTACTACAGGCGGCCGACGTGCTCCTGTACCGGGCATCGCTCGTTCCCGTGGGCGAGGACCAGCTCCAGCACCTGGAGCTGATGCGCGAGATCGCGCGGCGCTGGAACACGCGCTACGGCGCCGCGTTCTTCCCCGAACCGCAGGCGCTGCTCACCACGGCAAAGCGGGTGCTCGGGCTCGACGGCCATGCAAAAATGTCGAAGAGCCTGGGCAACACCATCGGGCTGCTCGATTCCCCGGAGCTCATCTGGGAGAAGCTCAAGCCCGCGGCCACGGATCCCGCTCGCGTCACCCGCAAGGATCCCGGCAACCCCGACATCTGCAACATCTTCACCATCCACCAGGGGTTCTCGCCCCCGGAGACCCAGAAGCAGGTGGCGACGAACTGCCGCACCGCGGCCTGGGGCTGCCTCGATTGCAAGCGGGTCCTGGCGGACAATATGATAGCGGCGCTCGCCCCCATCCGCGAGCGCGCCGCCCAGCTGCAGGCCGATCCGGCGCGGGTCCACGCGACCCTGCGCCGGGGAGCGGCGAAGGCGCGGGCGCTCGCGCGCGACACGCTGGCGGAGGTGCGGCGCCGCATGGGTCTGCTCGAAGGAGCGACGGACTGATGCAGGAGTTCATGCAGAAAGTGGTGGAGGTGCTGCGGCTGGAGCTGATGGGCCAGCTCGCGCTCGGCACCATCCTCGGAGGCGCGATCGGGCTGGAGCGGGAGCTCGGCGGCAAGCCCGCGGGCCTCCGGACGAACATCCTGATCTGCCTCGGCTCCGTCCTGTACACCAAGCTCTCGATCACGATGGCGACGGGAAACGCGGACCCGACCCGCGTGGCCGCGCAGATCGTCACCGGCGTCGGGTTCATCGGCGCGGGAACGATCCTGCACGCGCGCGGCATGGTGGTGGGACTGACGAGCGCGGCCACCATCTGGGTGGTCGCGGCGATCGGCGTGGCGCTGGGCGCGGGATTCTACCTCGAGGCGATCGGCACGACCCTGCTCGTGCTTCTCGTGCTCCAGGGGCTGGGCCGCGTGGAGCTGGTGGTGGAGCGCCAGTCGACGACGAGTCGCGTCTCGATCCACGCGCGGCCGGAGCCGACGGTGCTGGAGGAGCTGGAGACCGTAGTGCGTCGCACGGGGCTGGACATCGTGCAGCAGCAGAGCCGCCGCGAGAACGTGGACCTGGTCGTGGACTTCGAGCTCCGGGGGCCCAAGCGGCTGCACGATCAGGTGATGGTGGCGTTGCTCCACCATCCCGGCGTGCGGACGGTGTCGTCGGGGGAGTGACCCGCCGGCTGGTGGTGGACCTCGCCTCGCCCTACGCGGCGTGGCGCGCCCCCGCGGGGACGGTGACGGCGATTCGCGCGGCCCTGGGCAACGGCTGGGACGTCGTGGAGGTGCGGGAGCCGGCAGCCTCGGACGGCGACGGCGGCTCGGGGAGCGATGAGGCCGTGCGCGCGGCCCCGGGGGCGGAGATCTACATCGGGTACGGCTTACCCCAGGGAGTCGCGGCCGCCGCCCGCGACACGTTGCGGTGGGTGCACACCGCCACGGCCGGGGTGGGCGCGAGCCTGCCGCGCATCAAAGGCACAGCGGTTGTCTTCACGAACTCGGCGGCCGTGCACGCGGAGCCGATCGCCGATTGGGCCCTGGCGGCCATCGCGTACTTCGCTCGCGGTCTCGACCGGATGCGCGAGGCGCAGGCCGCGGAACGGTGGGCGAGGGAAGAGTTCGCGAACCTTCGTCTCCAGGTGCGGGAGCTCCGCGAGGTGCGTCTCGGCGTCTTCGGTCTGGGCGGCATCGGGAGCGCGATCGCGCGCCGCGGGCTCGCGCTCGGCATGTCGGTCGCGGGAGTGCGGCGACGGCCGCAGCGGGGCGGGCCGCCGGGGGTCCGGTGGGTCGGGGGGCGGGCCGACGTGCCGCGGCTCGCGACCGAGAGCGACTGTCTCGTAATCACCGCGCCCCACACCGTGGAGACGCAGGGCGCCGTGGACCGGGGCGTACTGGAGCGACTGCCGCGGGGCGCGATCGTCGTGAACGTGTCGCGAGGGTCCCTGCTCGACGAGGCGGCGCTGCTCGAGCTGCTGGACGCCGGCCACCTGCGCGGAGCGGCGCTGGACGTGTTCGCGGCCGAGCCGCTCCCGCCCGGCCACCCGTTGTGGCGCCATCCCCGGGTACTCGTGAGCCCGCACGTGGCGGCGGTCACCGAGCGGTTCTGGGAACGCGAGACCGGGCTCATCGTCGAGAACGTCCGGCGCTATCTTGCAGGGGCGCCCCTCGCGAACGTGGTCGACCCGGAGGCGGGATACTAGATGGAAGAGGCGAAACCTCGCAGCCCACGCGCGAGCGGCGCGGCGCCGACCCAGCCCCGTGGCATCGAGCAAATCATTAAAGCGGCCGTCGACCGCGGTGCGTCCGACCTGCACATCAAGGCAGGCGACGTGTTTCGGGCGCGCATCGACGGCAAGCTGGTCCCGCTGACCAAGCAGCGCCTTACCCCCGAGCAGACGCGGGCCATCGCCCTGCGCCTCCTGCCCGGCGACGAGGAGCGGGCCCGGATCGACCGGCTGCGCGATTACGATTGCTCCTGGGGCGCCCCGGGGATCGGGCGGTTTCGCGTCAACATTCTGCGGCAACGCTCGTCCTTCATGATCGTGATGCGGGTCATCCCGTTCGACGTCCCGTCGTTCGAGTCTCTCAAGCTGCCGCCGGTGCTCGCGACCGTCGCCGCGGCGGAGCGGGGCATGATCCTCGTCACGGGCGTCACCGGGTCGGGGAAGAGCTCGACGATGGCGGCCATCATCCATCACATCAACCAGACGCAGAACAAGCATGTCGTCACGCTCGAAAACCCGATCGAGTTCCTGCACCGCGACATCGGCTGCTCGGTGACCCAGCGCGAGATCGGGGTGGACACGGACGACTTCCGCATGGGCCTCCGGGCCGCCCTGCGCCAGGACCCGGACGTCGTGCTGATCGGCGAGATGCGGGACGCCGAGACGATCGACACCGCCATGAAGGCGGCAGAGAGGGGCCATCTCGTGGTCTCGACCCTGCACACGCCGGATTCGGTGACCACCGTGAGCCGCATCGTGGCGATGTTTCCGCCCGAGGAGCAGGAGATCGCCCGGGTGCGTCTCTCCGAGGCCTTGCAGGCCGTGGTGTCCCAGCGCCTGCTCCCTCGGCTCGATGGGCACGGCCGCGTCGCTGCCGTTGAGGTCATGATCTGCACAGGCGCGGTGCGCGACTTGATCAAGGACCCGGCTCGCACCGGGGAGCTCCACGCCTACATCCGCGACGCGCGCGAGCAGTACGGCATGCAGACCTTCGACCAGCACCTCATGGACCTGGTGGCGGAGGGGGTGGTCGCCTACGAGACTGCGCTGGCGGCGGCCTCGAACCCCGCCGACCTCGAGCTGCAGATGCGGACGCTGCGCCGGCCGTTGCGGACCGGCCCCCCCGCGGGGGCCGTCGAGAAGCAGGCCGGCTTCAGCGACGACCTGTCGAGCCTGCTACCGCCCTCGTGACGGAGCCGAAGCTCGGGGGCGTGCTCGCCCCCCTCACGACACCGTTCGACAGCGCCACAGGCGACCTCGCGCCGGTTCATCTCCGGCGCAACGTGGCGAGCCTCGTCGAGCAGGGCCTCGATGGCTTCGTGGTCGCGGGGTCGACGGGGGAGGCGGCGCTGCTCGACCCCGACGAGCAGCGTCGGCTCGTCGCCTGGGTGCGGGAGGTGCTGCCCGACGGCGGCTGGCTCGTGGCGGGGACCGGCGCCGAGTCCACGCGCGCAGCGGTGCGGCTGACGCGGGCGGCCGCCGAGGAGGGCGCGGATGCGGTGCTGGTACGGCCTCCCGGCTATTTCGCCGCGGCCACGTCACCCGCGAGCCTCGCCGACTACTACCGTGCGGTGGCCGACGCGAGCACGGTGCCCGTGCTCGTGTACAACATCCCCAAGTACACCCACCTCACGGTCGAGGCGGGGCTGCTCCGCCAGCTGGCCGCTCATCCCAACATCGTCGGGGTGAAGGACTCGGCGGCCGACGCGAAGAACCTCGCGGCCTACCGCGACGCCGTGCCAGCGTGGTCTGTGTTGGTCGGCTCGGCGTCGCTGTTCTACGCGGCCTTGGAGATGGGATGCGACGGGGGCGTCCTCGCGGCCGCCTGCTTCGCCGGGCGGCTGTGCGCAGACCTCCAGGCCGCCTACCGGGCGGGGGACCGCGCCCGGGCCGGGCGGCTCCAGGAGCGCCTCACGCCGCTCGACAAGGAGATCGTCGGCAAGCTCGGGCCCGCCGGCGTGAAGGCCGCGATGGATGCGGTGGGGCTCTACGGCGGGCCCTGCCGGGCGCCGCTCGCAGCGGTGCCCCGAGCCGTGCGGGAGCACGTGGCGCAGCTCGTCGCCGCGTGACCGATTACCGCGCCCTCCTCGCCCAGCTCGCCATCCCCCGGCTTGTCGGCTCCCGCAATCACACGGAAGTCCGAGGCATGCTCACGGGCGAGCTCGCAGCGCGGGGCTTCGTCGTGCTGGAGCAGCGGTTCGCGGCGTCGCCTCGGGCCCCGCTCTGGGGGCGGAAGCCCGCGGAGGGCGTCAACCTGATAGGTGTGCGGCCGCGCGCCCGCGTCACCGCCTGGCTCGCCGCGCACTACGACTCGAAGGGCCAGCCGATGTCGATGGCGGGGCGCCTGCTGCTGGCGGCGGCCTGCGCCGTCTCCCTCGTGGTCGCGCTCGGGATCGTCGCCGCGGGCGGGCCGCTCGTCGCGCTCGCGCCGACGGCGGCCCTGGGGGCGCTGTTCCTGGGGTTGAGCCGCGTGACCGAGCGCTCGCCAGGTGCCGTGGACAACGCCGTGGGCGTGGTCACCGTCCTGCGTGCGCTCGACGCGCTCCCCCCCGATGCACCGGTCGGCGTGATCTTTCCTGATGCCGAAGAGCTCGGCCTGCTCGGCGCCGGCGTGCTCGCGCGCCAGCGCGCGAACCTGCTCCGCGACACGGTGGTCGTCAATTTCGATGGTCTCGACGATCATGGTGCGACGATCGCGCTGGTGCACCGGCCCGGCCCGATCGTGGACCGCCTCGTGGCGGCCCTGGGCGCGCGCCGCCGGCGCGCGTGGCCGGTGATCGTGGATGGAATCGCGTTCGCGCGGGCGGCGCGGGAGTGCGTGACGATCATGCGCGGCGATTGGGGCACGGCGCGGGTCGTGCATACGCCGCGGGATACCGCCGACCGGCTGACGCTTGAGGGGAGTCGCGACGTTGCGGCAGCCGTAGCGCGGGCGCTGGCGGAATCGTCCTCGGGCTGAAGCCCGGGCTCGGCGTTGGGTGCGTCCTTAAGGACGCAAGGCTCGGCCAAGCGCGCCCTCTCAGGACGCGGAGATACGCGTTGACGCCACGCCGCTCAGGGTCTAGCTTCCCCCAGAGGATACCCACGCCCCGTCCCCCGGGGCGTTTTTATTGGAGTCGCGATGTTCGGACCGAAGACGCAGTGCGTCGTCGTCGTCGGCGCCCAGTGGGGCGACGAGGGCAAAGGGAAGATCGTGGACGTGCTCGCCGAGCGCGCCGATCTCGTCGTCCGCTACCAGGGCGGCGCCAACGCCGGTCACACCGTCGATACCGGCGCGGGGGAGTTCGTGCTGCACCAGATCCCCTCCGGCATCATCCAGGGCGCCGTGTGCATCGTGGGCAACGGCGTCGTGCTCGATCCAGAGACGTTCTTCACCGAGCTCGACGCCCTGGGCTCGCGCGGCGTCCGCACCGAGCAGCGCCTGTACGTGTCGGATCGCGCGCACCTCACTTTGCCCTATCACAAGCTCCTGGACCGGGCGCGCGAGCGGCGTGACCAGATCGGCACGACGGGTCGGGGCATCGGTCCGACGTACGAGGACAAATACGGCCGCCGCGGCCTGCGCGTGGGCGACCTCCGCAACCTTGCCCGGGCGCGGGGCATCGTGTGCCAGCGCGTCGAGGCTGCGAACCAGATGCTCGAGCTGCTCGGCTCGCCAGAACGCGCCGACGCGGCCGAGCACGTCGCGCTGCTGGAGCGGCTCGGTCCCCGGCTCCTGCCGATCACAGTGGACGCTGGGCGGGCGGTCTACGAAGCATTGCAGCGCGGCGAGTGCGTCCTGCTGGAGGGGGCACAGGGCGCACTGCTCGACGTCGACCACGGGACCTATCCCTATGTCACGTCGTCCAATACGACCGCGGGCGGCGCGGCGGTGGGGGCTGGGATCGGGCCCACGGCGATCGACGCCGTGCTCGGCGTGGTAAAGGCGTACACGACGCGGGTGGGGAACGGCCCCCTCCCCACCGAGGCCGAGCCAGCGCTGGCCGAGCGGGTCCGCGAACTGGGTGGCGAGTTCGGGGCCACGACGGGGCGGCCGCGCCGTTGCGGGTGGTTCGACGCGGTGGTGGTGCGCTACGCGGTGCGCGTGAACGGACTCACCGGCCTCGCCGTCACCAAGCTGGACGTCCTCGACTCCTTCCGCGAGATCCCGGTGGGAGTGGGCTATCGGTTGGATGGCGAGGTGGTCGACAGCATGCCGGCCGACCTCGAGCGCATCGAGCGCGTGGAGCCGATCTACGAAACGCTACCCGGGTGGCAGAAGCCGCTGCGGGACGTGCGCCGCCTCGCGGACCTTCCTCCCCCAGCGCGGGCGTATCTCGACCGGTTGCAGGACCTCGCCCACGCGCCGATTCGCTACGTGAGTGTCGGCACGCAGCGCGATCAGATCATCGAGGTCACCTGACGACACTCGACCTCGCCGTGATCGGCGCTGGGCCGTGCGGGCTCGCCGTGGGCGTGGCCGCCAAGCAGCAGGGCCTGCGGGCGGCCCTGTTCGACAAGGGCCCGCTCGTCGCAAGCCTCCTCAAGTATCCGACATACATGACGTTCTTCTCGACACCGGAGAAGCTCGAAATCGGCGGCGTGCCGTTCACGACGGCCGGCGACAAGCCCACGCGACGCGAGGCCCTGGGCTATTACCGCAAGGTGGCGGAGTTCTATGCGCTGGACGTCCGGCTCTATCACGCCGTGACGGCGTTGGAGCGTGTGCCGCCGGGCTTCGAGCTGGCCGTGCGCGCCGCCGCACACGCGGCGCCCGCGCGCGTGCGCGCACGCCACGTCGTGTTTGCGACCGGATACTTTGACTCGCCCAATCCCCTTGGGGTGCCGGGGGAGGAACTCCCGCACGTATCCCATTTCTTCACCGAGGCGCACCCCTACTGGCGGCAGAGTGTCGTGGTGGTGGGCGGAGGCAACAGCGCGGTGGAGGCCGCCCTCGAGCTGCACCGCGGCGGTGCGCGGGTCACCATCGTCCACTTCCTCAGCGAGTTCGATCGGGGCGTGAAACCGTGGATCCTCCCCGATATCACGAATCGCGTCAAAGACGGGAGCATCGCCGCGCGGTGGCTGTCGCGCGTAGCCGAGATCCGCCCACGCGAGGTGATCGTCCGGTCCGAAACGGACGGCGCCGCCGAATGCCTCCCGGCGGACTTCGTGCTGGCAATGACGGGGTACCGCGCCGATCTGTCACTGCTGCGGGCGGTCGGAGTGATAGTGGGCGAACAGACTGGGGTTCCGCAGCACGACTCGGCCACGATGCAAACCAACGTGCCCGGCGTGTTCATCGCCGGCGTCCTGGCATCGGGCTTCGACGCGAACCGCATCTTCATCGAGAACGGTCGCGCCCACGGAGGGCTCATCTGCAGTCACCTAAAAGCACAACCCCCCAGAGTTGCCCCTGGGGGGTGATCGCCTGCCCGACACCGTGCGCCCTAGAACCCGATGTGAGCGAGGCGACTTCTCGTGCCGCGCTCTCTTCAAGGGCTGGGACCGGTGCCACCTCTGGCAGCCGGGCTATCTCGCCTACAGCTCGAGACCCCTTGGCTTTGCGCCCCGCCGTCGCCGGCGGTTTGCCCTTGACAGAGCTGTGCTGCCGCGGGATAGCAGCAAGAAGGGTGCCCCAATCGTATCCCACGTCACATCCGCGCCGTAGCGACGTGGTCAGCATCGTTTCTCGTAGCAAAATGCACGATTTAATGCATCCTGCATTGTGTCGCATCTCGTCCTGATCGCTCCGGCCGCCTTCAAGGGGACGCTCGGACCGCGCCAGGTCGCCGACGCCTTGGCGGCCGGCGTGCGCCGCGCCCTACCAGAAGCCTCGGTCCTCCTGTGCCCGATCTCGGATGGAGGTGACGGCCTCCTCGACGCGGTGCTCCCGGCCGGGATGCTGCGCGAGCGTCTGCAGGTCACGGGTCCGCTGGGGGATCGCGTATCGGCCGAGCTCGGCTGGATAGATCCGGAGACGGCGATCTTCGAGTCGGCGACGGCCTGCGGGATCCGCCTGCTGCGGCCTGACCAGCTCGACCCGCTGCGCACCACGACACGCGGGGTGGGCGAACTGATCTGGGAGGCGGGGGAGCGGGGTGCGAAGCGCGTGGTGGTGGGGCTGGGGGGGTC
This sequence comes from Gemmatimonadota bacterium, assembly GCA_003221995.1. GTDB lineage: Bacteria > Gemmatimonadota > Gemmatimonadetes > Gemmatimonadales > GWC2-71-9 > AG29. Next base: position 20,068 of record QHUR01000103.1, read on the forward strand.
CGCCACGGTGGACGGCGGCACTGGGATGGCGCGGGGCTTGGGCTGGACGTTCCGGGATTCGAGCGGCGCGGGGCTCCTGGAAGGCGGCGGCGCGCTCGGCGATCTCGCGGCTTTGGGGGGCGGCTGGTCGCTCCCGGCGCACGTAATCGGGCTCGCCGACGTCACGACGCCGCTCGTCGGCCCGGAGGGCGCGGCACTGGTGTTCGGACCCCAGAAGGGGGCCACGCCGGAGGGGGCCCGGCGGCTCGCCCAAGGGCTCGAGCTGCTCGCGCGGCTGATGGCGGACCACGGCAGACCGGACCTTGCCACGCTCCCCGGTGGCGGCGCCGCCGGTGGCCTCGGCGCGGGGCTCGTGTTCTTCGCGAAGGCGCAGCTGATGGCGGGCGCCGAGTGGGTTTTGTCCCGCGTGGGGTTCGACGCGGCGCTCGCCAAGGCGGACTTGGTACTCACGGGAGAGGGCTCCTTCGACCGGACGTCGCTCGTGGGCAAGGCCTCGGGCGAGGTGGTCCGCCGGGCGCAGGCGGCGAGGAAGCGGGTGGCCGTCGTGGCCGGAAAGGTCGAGGGCCTGATCGGCTTGCACGCGTTGGATGGCGAGGGCCGGACGCTGGACGCGGCCGGCCTCGCCGCGCTCGGCGAGCGCGCGACGCGGCAAGCGTTCGGGTTGCCCGCCGCCTAGCGGCAGGTCTATCTTCCCGCCCCTATGCCCCCCGCCGACAACCTGATGGACAAGCTCGTGTCGCTCGCCAAGCGGCGCGGGTTCGTGTTCCAGTCGTCGGAGATCTACGGTGGCCTGGGGTCGGTGTGGGACTACGGCCCGCTCGGCGTCGAGCTGAAGAAGAACATCAAGGAGCGCTGGTGGCGCTCCATGGTCCATGAGCGCGAAGACATCGAGGGGCTCGACGCGGCGATCCTGATGCACCCCAAGGTGTGGGAGGCTTCCGGGCACGTGGCGGGGTTCACGGACCCGCTGGTCGACTGCAAACACTGCAAGAATCGGTTTCGGGCGGACGATCCCCGCATCAAGGGGACGCCCGGCCAGCCCGACGCGCAATGCCCGGTGTGTGGCTCGAGGGGGACCCTCACCGCCCCGCGGATGTTCAATCTGATGTTCAAGACGTTCATGGGGCCGCTCGAGGAAGCCGCCGCGGTGGTCTATTTGCGCCCCGAGACGGCGCAGGGCATCTACGTCAACTACCTCAACGTGCTGCAGTCCTCGCGGCAAAAGATCCCGTTCGGCATCGCGCAGATCGGCAAGGCGTTTCGCAACGAGATCACGCCAGGAAACTTCACATTCCGCACCCGCGAGTTCGAGCAGATGGAGATGCAGTTCTTCGTCAAGCCGGGAACGGACGGCGAATGGTTCGACTTCTGGCGCCACGAGCGGATGAAGTGGCTGGTCGGGAATCTCGGCATTCGGGCGGAGAAGGTGCGCTTCCACCAGCACACGAAGCTAGAGCTCGCCCACTACGCAAAAGACGCGTACGACATCGAGTACGAGTTTCCCTTCGGGTGGAACGAGTTCGAGGGCATCCACAACCGCACGGATTTCGACCTGGCGCGGCACCAGGAGTATTCCGGCAAGAAGCTCGACTACCTCGATCCGGCGACGAACGAGCGGTTCGTCCCCTACGTCGTCGAGACGTCCGCCGGCGCGGACCGCACCACGCTCGTGGTGTTGTGCGACGCCTACCACGAGGAGGACGTGGCGGGGGAGAAGCGGGTCGTGCTCCGCTTCCGTCCCACCATCGCCCCGCTCAAGGCGGCGGTATTTCCACTCGTGAACAAGGACGGGATGCCCGAGCTGGCCCGCCGGATCTACGACGACGTGCGCAACCACTGCAACGCCTTCTACGACGACGGTGGCTCGATCGGGCGCCGCTACCGCCGCCAGGACGAGGCCGGAACGCCATTCGGCATCACGATCGACGGGCAGTCGACGCAGGACGGCACCGTCACGGTACGGGACCGGGATACGCTCGCGCAGGTCAGAGTGGCTTCCGACCGCTTGGTGCAGTTCCTCGGGGACAGGCTCAGGGGCTGAACGGCGTGGGGAGTGGGGAGTGGTACCTGTCGATGCAAGCTGTGGGCGGGGTGCACACCGTCGGGTACCACTCCCCACGCCCCACGTATTGCCTATGAGGTTCGATGACTTCCGGCAGCTCGTCGAGCGGCTCCTGAGGGAGGTCCCTCCTGCGTACCTCGATGGGGTGGTGCTGGTCGAGGTGAGCCCCAAGGCCGTGCCGCACCCCCTTCGGGGCGACGTCTACACGTTGGGCGAGTGCATTCCGCTCGAATGGAGTGGCAACGGCGCCGACCTCCAATCCCGCGTCGTGCTCTACCACGGCTCCTTCGCGGCGCTGGCCAGGCTGGGCGACTTCGATTGGCGCGAGGAGGCGTGGGAGACGCTCTCCCACGAGCTGCGCCACCACCTCGAATGGCGCGCGAACTCCGGTGCGCTCGAGGCCTACGATTGGGCGGCCGAGCAGAACTTCGCGCGCCAGGAGGGGCAGCCGTTCGACCCGCTCTTCTACCGCTCGGGCGAGAAGATCGCCGAGGGGGTCTATAAGGTCGAGGACGACGTGTTTATCGAGAACTGGGAAGAGGGAAGGCCGAGTGGGGAAGGGTTTGAGGGGGTGTGGCATGGGAGGCTCTACCATGTCTCCCTGCCGGGCGGGGTCCGCCCCCCGGCCTTCCTCACCCTCGAGGGGCTCGACGAGCCACCGCCGGGCGAGGCCGTCCTGGTGGTCGCCCGGAAGTCCTCGTTGGGCGACGTGTGGCACCGCCCGGCGCCCGCCGGGGCGGTCGTGACCGTGGAGCCGGTCGCTGACTAAGCGCGTCTTCCTCGACGCGCGGGACCTGGTGTTCCGCTCCAAGCTCGCCGCCGTCGTGGACGGCGCCGGAGCGGTAACGGGGCGGGATCCCGACGCGTGTGACCTCGCCGTCGTGGACGTGGAGCTTCCCGGGGCGGCGGACCGCATCCGGAGCTTCGTCGAGCGGCGGATCCCCGTGCTTGCCTACGGAGCGCACGTGCGGCCGGAGCTGCTGCGCGCGGCCCGCGAGGCAGGTGCTACTGCCGTCCCGAACTCGCAGGTTCAGGAGCGGCTCGCCAGCTTCCTGAAAGCGTGAGGGGCGCAGCGTGCTGCGCCCCTTGGTCCGGCGACTGCCCGCGCTCGTTACTTCGACGTCACTTCGACGGGGATCTGCCGCGGCTTTGCCTGCTCCACCTTCGGCAGGGTCAGAGTGAGAACACCGTGGTCGTAGGTGGCCTTGATGCCGCGCGGGTCCACCGTCGCGGGCAGAGTGAAGCTGCGCTCGAACGCACCGTAGGCGCGCTCGTAGCGATGCACCCGCTCGGTCCGCTCTTCCTCCACTTGCTGCTTCGTGCCGTGGATCGTGAGGACGTTTCCTTCGAGCGAGATCTGCACGTCCTCGGGCTTCACACCCGGCACCTCGGCCGTGATCCTGATGGCGTCGGCCTGCTCGGAGATGTCCACCGGCGGTACCCAGGCCGTAGTCCCTCCATCCCGAGACAGCAGGTTGAAGAAGTCGGCCAGCACCGGATCCTTCGACAGATTGCGCGTGGTCAGGAACATACCATTCGCCTCCTTTCAAGACGGAACCCACTCGAGGCCCCACGGCCTCGCCGCGCGGGCTTTGCAACCGCCGTGCCGATCAGGAGGGCCCTGCGTTTGCCAGGATGACAACCGCGCGGGACCAAGTTGGCACTCCCGCTGCCAGCTTTGCTATCTTTTGCCGCACCCGTGAAGCAATTCTCCTCGATCCTGGCGCTGGCGGTGCTCGCGAGCGGCCGGGCCGCCGCCCAGCAGGGTCCGGATTTCCGCATCCTCGTGACGAGCGAGTCAGGGGACATCGTCACCCAGCTCGCCTGGGACGGAGCCGCGCTGCGGACCGTCAAGGTGGTGCCGGTGGGCATCATGCCGGCGGACATCGACGGTCCCCACAACGTGACCGTCTCACCGGACGGCAGGTTTTGGTACGTCTCGATAGCGCACGGTACGCCGTACGGCTCGCTCTGGAAGATGGCCGCGGACGGCGACACGCTGCTGGGCAAGGCCCAGCTCGAAATGTTCCCCACCACGATCGCCCTGACGCCGGACGGCGAGTTGGCCTTCGTCGCCAACTCGGACTTTCACGGCGATCACCCGCGCAAGAACGTGGTCTCCATCGTCTACACCGGCCCGATGCTCACCCTCGCGCAGCTCGCGGCTTGCGACATGCCGCACGGGGTGAGGGTGAACCACAGCGGGACCCGCGTCTACGTGTCCTGCATGAACTCGGACGAGATTCTGGAGATCGACCGCGAGACTCTCGGGATCGCGCGGCGGCACGCGACGGGCGGCGTGACGATACCCATGACCACGGGGCACGGAGGCGGGAAGGGGCGGGCGGCAGGCGATGCCTGCATGCCGACGTTCGTGTCCGTGTCGCCGGACGATCGGCGTTTGTACGTGGCCTGCAACGGCAGCGACGCCCTGCAGGTCGTGGACGCCGGCACGCTGCAGCTCCTGCGCGCAGTCCCCACCGGGCACGGCGCGTACAATGTCGAGCCGTCGCCGGACGGCAGGTGGGTGATCGTGACGAACAAGAAGGACCGGAGCGTGTCATTGTTCGACGCGGCGACCCTGACCGAGGCGGCCCGGATCCCGACGTCGAAGCAGCTGCCGCACGGGATCGCGTACGCACCGGACGGCAGGTTCGCCTTCGTCTCGGTCGAGAGCGTGGGGGCCGATCCGGGCGCGGTGGATGTCATCGACCTGACGACGAAGACCCGGGTGGCGACCACGCCGATCCCCCTGCAGCCCACCGGGATCGCCATCCTGCGCCGGCCATGACCCATACGACCGTCGTCGCGCTGCCGCCGGAGGAAGTGTTGGCGCGGGCGCAGGCGTTCTTCCTCGAGCGCGTTCCCCACGCCGCGGCCTTCGTCGAGAAGGAGGGGCCCAGGTTCCTGGTGTTGCGCGGCCAGGGGGGCGAGGAGGTCGTCTTCAGCGCCTGGACGGAGGCCGGCGGGAAGACGCGGGTGCGCGCCTCGACCCTGTTCTTCGACCAGGCCGTGGACCGCTTTCTGTCGACGCTCCCGCTCGAGGCGGGCGTGGAGGTCGTGTGACGGCCGCGGCGGAGCCGTTCGCCGTGCGCGTCATGGTGACCGACGCCTGGGACCACGTGGAGATTCCCGTCGAGCCGGGCACGACCGTGGCCGAGCTGAAGCGCCAGGCCCTGAGCAAGGCCTTGAAGCGGTCTGCGGTCCGGCTCGACGACTACGTCGTCAAGTTCCGCGGCGCGGCGGTCACGGACGAATCCAAGACGCTGAGTGCGCTCGGCGCCGTCCCCAACGCGCCGTTCATCGTGCTGCCGGCGCGGCGCCGGCCGGTGCGATGAAGCCGGCCAGCCGCACCCTCACCACGTTCACGGTCGGGTTCCTGGCGCTCGACGCGCTCCTCCTGGGCTACCTCGGGGTCGTCCTGTCGCGGCCGCTCGTCCTCGCGAGTGGCGGCGTGTGCACGGTGGCCGCGGTGCTCGTGGTGGTCGGCTGGCGGCGCTACCGCCGGGCGCTGGTCGAGCTCGATGCCGCCCAGCAGGCGATGCGAGCCGAGCTGGAGTCGATTCGCGATCTCCTGAAGGAGCATCATCTCCACAACTAGCCGGGCATGACCGTCTCGGTCGTCTGGCACCCCGCCTGTGAGCTGCACGAGCCCGGGCCCGGTCACCCCGAGCGGCCGGATCGGATCCGTGCGGTGCTCGCGGCGCTGCGCGCGCCCGACTTCGAGTCGTGCGTCGTCTGGAGCGAGGCCCAACCGGCCGACCGGGCCGCGATCGAGCGCGTGCACACGACGTCCTACGTCGCCGCTCTGGAGCAGCTCGCGGCGCGTGGCGGGGGCGCGCTCGATCCCGATACCTACCTGGGCTCGCGCAGCTTCGCCGCGGCGCTCGCCGCCGCCGGCGTAGCGATCGCAGCGGTGGAGCGGGCGCTGGCCGCAGGCCGGGGAGGCACGGCGTTCGGCGCGACGCGCCCGCCCGGTCACCACGCCCTCGCGGCCCGCGCCATGGGGTTCTGCTTCTTCAACAACGTGGTGATCGCCGCCCGTCGCGCCCAGGAGCTCGGGCGCGCGCGCGCGCTGATCGTGGACTGGGACGTGCACCACGGCAACGGCACCCAGGCGCTGGTCGAGCGCGACCCGTCGATCCGCTACGTCTCCATGCATCAGTACCCGTGGTATCCGGGCACCGGCGCCGAGCAGGAGCGGGGCGTGGGCAACGTCTTCAACGTGCCACGCCCGCCCGGGCTGCCGCGGGCGACTTATGTGCGTGACCTCCTCGCCACCGTGGACGCCGCGCTCGATGGCTGGAAGCCGGACGTGCTGCTCGTCTCCGCGGGGTTCGACTCGCTGGCCGGCGATCCGCTCGGCGGCTTCACGCTCGAGGCCGACGACGTCGCGGCATGGACCACCGCCTTGCGTGAACGCGTCGCCCCGGCGCCGGTTGTGGGCGTGCTCGAGGGTGGCTACCGGCTGGACCTGCTCGCCGCCGGCGTCCGCGCGCACGTGCGCGCGCTTGCCTGACCGGTAGGCCGCGCCGATACTTCCACCCATGGCTCTGAGACTGGCGATCGAGGAGTGCAGGCTCACGACCCGGCACCCGTTCGTCATCTCCCGGGGCTCGACGACCGGCTACCGCCGGGTGTGGGTCCGGGTGATCGACGAGGAGGGCCTGGAGGGCTGGGGCGAGGCGGATCCCTCCTCCTATTACGGTGAGAACTACGATAGCGTCCGTGCGACGATCGAGCGGCTCGCGCCGCACCTGCCGCGGGACCCGTTCGATCTGGAAGGCGCCGAGGCGTGCTTCCGTGGCGTCGCCCCTACCCACACCGCCGCCGCCCGCGCCGCCCTGTCCGCCGCGCTGCACGATCTGTGGGGCAAGCGGCTGGGACAGCCGCTGTGGCGGCTCTGGGGGCTCGACCCCCGGAAGGCACCGCGCTCCTCGTTCACGATCGGGCTCGACACGCCGGAGCAGCTGCGCGCCAAGGTCGCCGAGGCCGAGGCCTTTCCCGTTCTCAAGATCAAGCTCGGCACGGACCGCGACGAAGCGATCCTGCGCACGGTCCGCGACCTGACGGACAAGCCGATCCGCGTGGACGCGAACGCCGGCTGGACGCTGGAGCGCGCCCTGCGCATGCTGCCCATCCTGAAGGAGCACGGTGTGGAGCTGCTCGAGCAGCCGCTGGCGCCCGAAGACCTCGAGGGCACGGCGCGCGTCACCGCCGCGGCGGGCGACCTGCCCGTGGTCGTCGATGAGAGCTGTCTCGTCGCCTCGGACATCCCGCGCCTGGCCGGCAAAGCGGACGGCATCAACATCAAGCTCGCCAAGTGCGGCTCGCTGCGAGAAGCACTGCGGATGGTCGCGGTGGCGCGCGCCCACGGGATGGTGGTGATGGTGGGCTGCATGATCGAATCGTCGCTCGGTATCACCGCCGCTGCTCACTTCACGCCGCTCGTGGACTACGCGGACCTGGACGGCGCGGCGCTGACGGTGGACGACCCATTCGCGGGAGCGACCATCGACGGCGGGCAGATCCGCCTGCCGGTCGAGCCGGGGCTGGGTGTGAAGAGGCGCGAGTGAACGGAGGGAGTGTGGCCGAGCCGCGGCTTCAGCCGCGCACCGCGCCCACCACTTCCCGGCCAGGCGATCGCGTGCCCGAGCTCGTCCGCTACGCCGAGGTCGTCCTCCCACTGCCGGTGGCGCGCCCCTATACCTACGGGATTCCCGACGGACTCGCCGCGCGGGCCGTCCCCGGTGCCCGGGTCGTGGTGCCGCTGCAGCGGCGCCGGGTCGTGGCGCTCGTCACGGCGGTGGACGTGCCGCCGCCATCGGTCGCGGCGAGGCCGATCCTCGACGCGCCGGACCCGGAGCCGGCCCTCTCGCCCGCGCTGCTCGAGCTGGGGCGCTGGATCTCGAGGTACTACGGCGCGCCCCTCGGGCTCGCCCTGCGGGCGATCCTCCCCGGCCCCCTGTGGAGCGTGCAGCGGCCCGCCGGCCCGGCGGCGGTGAGCGAGCGCGTCGTGGTCCTGGCGCAGCCGCTCGGGTCGCTGCTCGAGCGCGAGCGGGCCTTTCGGCGTGCGCCGCGACGCCGCGCGGCCTACGAGGCGCTGGAGGCGCTGGGCGGATCGGCGCCGGTGCGCCACCTCGTCGACCAGCTGAAGCTCTCCCCGGCGGTCCTGGACGGGTTGGTGCAGCAGGGACTCGCCCGCGTCGAGCGCGTGGCCGCGGTACGCGATCCGTTCGCCGGGCTGTCCTCCCCCCCGCCCCCGGTGCTCACGGAGGACCAGCGGCGGGTCGTGGACCTGATCCTCGCCGGGCCGCCGGATGTGCCCGTGCTGGTGCACGGCGTCACGGGCTCGGGGAAGACCCTGGTCTATCTCGAAGTGCTGCGGAGCGTCGTGGCGTCCGGGCATGGCGCCATTCTGCTCGTCCCAGAGATCGCGCTGACGCCGCAGACCGTGGCACGGGTGCGGGGAGTGTTCGGCGACCAGGTGGCCGTCCTGCATTCGGGGCTCTCGGACGGCGAGCGGGCGGACGCGTGGCGCGCGCTGCGCCGCGGGGAGCGCCGCGTGGCGGTGGGCCCCCGCTCCGCGGTGTTCGCACCGGTCCAGCGGCTCGGGGCGATCGTCGTGGACGAGGAGCACGAGCCGAGCTACAAGCAGGGAATGGCGCCGCGCTACCACGCACGCGACGCCGCGCTGGTGCGGGCGCGGCTCGAAAAGGGGGGGGCGCGACTGCTGTTCGGTAGCGCGACGCCGTCGCTCGAAACGCTGCACCTAGCTCGAACGGGCCGGATTCACACCTTCGAGCTGCCGCAGCGCATCGGGGCGCGGCCGCTGCCGCCCGTCGACGTCATCGACCTGCGCACGGCGCCGCGCGTCGCGGACGCGCGGGGCGTGCCATGGTCCGAGGCGCTCGATGCTGCGGTAGCGGGCGCGCTGGGGCGGGGCGAGCAGGTGATCCTGCTGCTCAACCGCCGGGGGTTCGCCACCTTCCTCCAGTGCCCGCACTGCGGCGACGTGCCGGCCTGCCCCCATTGCGCCATCGCGCTCACGGTCCACCAGGCGCCACCCGCCCTCCGCTGCCATTACTGCGGGCACGAGGAGCCGATTCCGAGCTCCTGCCGCCAGTGTGGCCACGAGACCCAGCGCATGCGGGGGCTCGGCACCCAGCAACTTGAGCACTTCGTGGGCCTGCGGTTTCCGGCGGCGCGGGTCGCGCGGATGGACCTCGACACGACGAGCACGAAGTGGGCGCACCACCGGATCCTCGAGCGCGTGGGGCGGGGGGACGTGGACATCCTGCTCGGCACCCAGATGATCGCGAAGGGGCTGGATTTCCCGAATGTCACGGTGGTCGGCGTGGTGGACGCGGACACCGGGCTCCATCTGCCCGACTTTCGGGCCGCTGAGCGCACCTTCCAGCTCGTGGCCCAGGTTGCCGGCCGGGCGGGGCGGGGGCCGAAGGGCGGCCGGGTGTTCGTGCAGACCCGGGCGCCCGAGCACCACGCGATCCGGGCGGCGGCGGCCCATTCCGTGGTCGCATTCGCCGCGGCGGAGCTGCCGCTGCGGGCGCCGCCTGGTCCGGCGTACCCGCCGCACCTCGGCCTGGCGCGGTTCGTGGCGAGCGGCACGGACGCCGGGGGCACGCAGCAGGCGGCCGAGCGCCTGGCCGCCTGGCTCCGCCGGGCGAACAGCGAGCGGCTGGGTGACGTGCTCACGGTCCTCGGACCCGCGCCCTGTCCGATCGAGCGGCTCAAAGGGCGCTGGCGGTGGCACGTGCTCGTGAAATCGACCGAGGCGCGGGCGATCGGCCGCGTGGTGCGCGCGTGGAGCGCGCGGGCGCGCCGCGCGGTGGTGGTCGATCGCGATCCGGTGTCGCTCTTGTGAATGCGCATGCGGCATTTAGCTTTGTCACTCTGTGACCACTCGGCCCCGCTTTCAGTACCGACCACCGAACTTCGATGCGCCCCCGCTCTCGGAGGCACCCGACGCGCGCTTCGAGCCCGCACCCGCCGACGGGGTCCTTCCCGACGGTTTTTTTTCGACCACGAACCTTCCGACCTACGTCAAGGTGGCGGGCGCATGGCGGCGCCCGCGGCTCCCCCGGATGGACTGCGTGGTCGTCCTGCACCCGCACGGCGACCTCGTGGTGACCGAGCCGCGCCGGGTGGCGCAGGGCGCGCCGGTCGCCGTCGGCGCGGCGGAGGACGGTAGCCAGGGCATCTACGTCCACGTCGAGGGCTTCCTCGGCGGCAGTCACAGCGCCAACGAGTTCCGCTTCATGCAGACGGAGGTGTCCCGCGAGCGGCCGGCGGACTACGGCCTGCTGGCACAGCTACTGGGCGAAGAGCAGCAGCGCGGTGGCAAGACTCTCTGGGTCGTGGGGCCCGCGCTGGTGCACGCCCGGGCGCGCGAAGACCTGATCTGGTTCATCCGCAACGGCTACGTGAGCGCGCTGCTCGGCGGCAACGCGGTCGCGGTGCACGACCTCGAGGCCGCGATCTTCGGCACCACGCTGGGCATGTCGAGCAGCGGCGAAGGGGTCGAGGGCGGTCACGCGCTCCACATGCGCGCCATCAACACCATCCGTCGAGCCGGTGGGATCGCCCGGGCGGTGGAGCGGGGGATCGTGAAGGCGGGGATCATGCACGCCCTCGTGGAGCACCGCGTCCCCTTCGTGCTGGCGGGCTCGATCCGCGACGACGGGCCGCTCCCCGAGGTGTTGAGCGATACGCTCGCCGCCCAGGACGCGATGCGGCAGCACACGGCGCAGGCGACCTTCGCCGTGTTCGTCGCGACGGCGCTGCACGCCATCGCGGTCGGCAACATGCTCCCGGCGTTCGTGGATGCTCCCACCCCGGACGGCATCCGGCCGCTCACGACCATCTGCGTGGATCAGACGGAGTTCGTGGTGACGAAGCTCAAGGACCGCGGCACGCACCAGGCGTACGGCGTCGTCACGAACGCCCAGGACTTCATGCACGTGCTGCGCTTCTACGTGGAGCGATGGCAGCAGGCCCAGACTCCCGCCTCCCTGGTCCGCTGACGCCCGGGCAGGGCCCGGGCTGGGCGAAGCTGGCGGAGGCGGTGGCGGCCTGCGTGCCGCCGGCCGAGATCGACACGATCTACCTGTTCCGCCCGCTCAAGCGCGAGGGGCGGGAATGGGGCACGGCGGTCGTCACCCGGCGGCCAACGGAGCCCGGCGGCCGGTTGCGGGTTTACACGGCGCGCTACATGCTGATCGTGCGTGGCAAGGAGCGCGGCCAGTCGAAGACCGAGGTGGCGGAGACCGCGCTCACGCCGGCGGAGGTGCTGGAGCGGGTCGTACAGGCGACCGCCGATCGCACGGGGGATCCCGAGCCGCCGATCGCCGCCGGGCCATCGGTGTGGTACGAAAGCTCAGAGGAGGTGACGGGTTGATCGACTCACGCATGTTCGTGCCGACCAAGGCCTTCCTGACCAAGGGCGTCGGCCGGCACAAGGAGAAGCTCACCAGCTTCGAGATGTCGCTCCGGGATGCCCATCTCGCCAACTTCAACCTCGTGCGCGTCAGCTCGATCTTTCCACCCCATTGCGAGCTGATGGACCGGGAGGAGGGGCTGTCGCTGCTGAAACCCGGCCAGGTGGTGTTCGCCGTCATCGCCGAGTCGTCGACGAACGAGCCGAGCCGGCTCGTGTCGGCCTCGATCGGCGTCGCGATGCCCGCCGACGCGACCCACCACGGCTACATCTCCGAACACCACAGCTACGGCCAGAACGAGATGGCCGCCGGCGAGTACGCGGAGGACCTCGCCGCGTCTATGCTCGCCACCGTGCTGGGGGTGCCGTTCGACCCGGAGAAGGCGTGGGACGAGCGCCGCGAGCAGTGGTTGCTCTCCGGTGAGATCGTGCGCACGATGAACGTCACCTCCGCCGCCGAATGCGGCGACGACGGGCGCTGGACGACCGTGGTCTCGGCCGTGTGCTTCTGCGGCTGATCGCCGCACCCGACGCCGCCGGCGGCGTTTCCTTCGGCCTGGCGTTCGCGGCGGGGCTCCTGAGCTTTCTCTCGCCCTGCGTCCTGCCCCTCATCCCGAGCTACGTCGGCTTCCTCACCGGCCTGTCGCTGGAGGAGGTGCAGGCGCGGCGCGGCACGGCGCTGCTGCACGCGGTGTGGTTCGTCGCCGGGTTCTCGCTCATCTTCCTGGCCCTCGGCGCCACGGCGTCCGCCCTCGGGCGGCTACTCCTCCACTACCAGGTGTGGATCGGGCGCGTGGGAGGCGTCCTGGTCGTCGGATTCGGTCTCTACCTGCTGGGAGTGCTGCGGCCAGCTTTCCTGATGCGGGAGCGCCGCCTCGAGCTCGCCCGCAAGCCGCTCGGCTATCTCGGCTCGGGCGTCGTTGGGGTAGCCTTCGGCGCGGCCTGGACCCCCTGCGTAGGACCGATCCTCGGCGCGATCCTCACCCTCGCGGCCGCCCAAGCGAGCATCGGGCAGGGTGTCGCGTTGCTCGCCGCGTATGCGCTCGGGCTCGCCGTGCCGTTCCTAATCACGGCCTACGCCCTGGACCGCTTCCTCACCTGGTTCCAGCGCTTTCGCCCCTACATCGTGTGGGTGGACCGCACCGCGGGCGCGCTGCTGTTGCTGCTCGGCGTGCTGCTGCTCACAGATCGCTTCACGCTCATCGCCAGCTACCTGCAGGGACTGACACCGCAGTTCCTGAAGAGCCGGTTGTGAGGCGGGGAGAAGCAATGGTAATACAACTCGAGAGGCGACTCGCCTATATTAGGTGCCAGCGATCCCTGATAGAGGTGACAAATGAGGATTCTACAGAAGCACTGGTCATATCTCGCAGTCGCTCTCGCCGCCACCGCATTCGCCTGCGTCAAAGGCGAGCAGTCGGCGCAGCGGGCCGACTCGACCGCGCGCAACCTGACCCTTGCGCCGACGGAGTCGTCGGCGGCGATGAAGGACGTGCCGGCCGCGCAGCCGGCGCAACCTGAGAAGAAGGCCACGACCCCCGCCACCAAGGCCCCGACTCCCAAGCCCGCGGCCCCGACCACGCTGACCCTCGCGGCCGGGACGCGGGTCGGGCTCGCCGCGAGCGATTCGATCAGCACGCGATCGGCCAAGGCTGGCGACGCGTTCACTGCCACGGTCGGCCACGACGTGAAGGACGCCGCCGGGCACGTCGTGATCCCCGCGGGGTCGAGGGTCGAAGGGACGATCACGGCCGCCGAGCCGGCGCCCAATCCCAACTCGAGCGGCAAGATCGAGCTCGCCGTCAAGAGCGTTACTGTTCGGGGGACGAGCTATCCCGTGGACGCGACCGTCGTCTCGAAGGACACGGTGATGCAGGGCCGCGGCGTCACGGGCGCCGACGCCGCGAAGGTCGCGGGGGGTGCCGCCATCGGCGCCATCGCCGGCCGGCTGCTCGGCAAGAACGCGAAGGGCGCGGTGGTCGGAGGAGCCGCGGGCGCAGCCGCCGGCGCCGTCGCCGCCAGCAAGTCGCGGGACATCGACGTGGTGATTCCCAAGGGTGCCGCCATCACCATCAAGCTGGACAAGCCGCTGACGGTGAAGCGGGTCTAACCGGCATTTCAGTATCCTGCTGCGCCGCCGCCGCGCCTGGGATCGGCCACCCCGACCCAGCCGGCGGCGGTTCGCATGATGGCGTTCACGTCCGTCTTGAAGCCCCAGGCACTCACCTGGTGGCCCATCGCCTCGAGGGAATCGAGGGACGCCGGCACGAAGCCCGCCCGCTCCACGTGGATCAAATCGGGCAGCGCCTGGTGATGCAGGCGCGGGGCCGCCACCGCATCGGCGAGCGGCATCTCCTGATCGATCACGTTGCTGATCACCTGATACACGGCCGTGGGGATGCGGGAGCCGCCGGGGGAGCCGAGCACGAGCAACAGGCTCCCTCGCGGATCGAGCACGATTGAGGGCGTCATCGCCGACAGCATGCGTTTTCCCGGCGCGATCGCGTTCGCCTCCCCCTGCACCAGGCCGTACAGGTTGGGCTTCCCCGGCGCGGTCGCGAAATCGTCCATTTCGTCGTTGAGCAGGAACCCCGCGCCGGTGACGGTCACCGCGCTCCCGAAGTCATTGTTGAGCGTGGTGGTGCAGGAGACGGCGCCGCCCTCCGGGTCCACGATGGAATAATGTGTCGTGCTCGTGTCCTCTTCCGCTTCCACCACCGGAGTTGACGCCGCCCTGGTCGCTCGGCCCGGATCGATCGCGGCGCGGAGCTCGGCCGCGTAGGACTTGCTCACCAGCCGCTTGAGCGGCAGCGCGACGAAGTCGGGGTCGCCGAGGAAGGCGTTGCGGTCGGCGTACGCGCGGCGCATCGCCTCCGCTTGGAGGTGCAGCAGCCGCGCGCTGCCGAACGCGGGCAGCGAGCCGAAGCCTTCCATGGTGTTGAGGATCTCGGCCAGCGTGACGCCGCCGCCGGAGGGTGGCGGCATGGTGTAGATGGTGTAGCCGCGGTAGTCGATCTGGAGCGGGGCGCGCCACTTGGCCCGGTAGCGTGCGAGGTCGTCCCGCGTGATCAGTCCGCCACCCCGCTCCATCTCGCGCACCAGCAGCTCGGCGATCTGCCCGCGGTAGAACACCTTGGGCCCGCTGTCGGCGATGAGCTCGAGCGTGTGGGCCAGCTCGGCTTGCACGAAGCGCGTGCCGGCCGGTGGCGCCTCGCCGATCCGGAGAAACTGCGCGCGCGAGGCGGGGAAGCGGGCGAGCCGCGATGCCTCGCGGGCGATCTGGTGGCTGCGCGGGCCGTCCAGCACGTGCCCGTCGCGGGCCAGGACAATCGCGGGAGCGACGAGGTCTTTCCACCTCAGCTTGCCGTACTTGCGATGCGCTTCCCACAGTCCCGCGACGCTCCCCGGCACGCCGACCGAGAGGTGACCGGTGAGCGACGAGGCGGCGGGCTTCCCGGTCGAGTCCACGTACATCCCGGGTGTCGCGCGCTGCGGCGCGGCTTCGCGGTAGTCGAGGGCGCGCACCGTCCCGCCCGGGTCGCGGATCAGCATGAACCCGCCGCCGCCGATGTTCCCGGCCACGGGCTCGACGACGGCCAGCGCGAACGCGACCGCGACCGCCGCATCCACGGCGTTGCCGCCGCGCCGCAGGATCTCCACGCCGACGTCGCTCGCGAGCGGATGTCCGGAGACGACCATCGCCTGCCGGCCTTCGACCGGCTTCGCGCGCCCCGCGAGCGGCCAGCCGCTCGCGATGAGGGCGCGGCGCGTGATGCGCGCGGTGGCGGGTCCTGCGGCGGGGCCCACGGCCGGCGCCGGCGCGGCGGGCGGCGTCGCACCCGACGGTGCGGGCGCGGGCTGCGGCGCCGGCACACTGGAGCTCGCACAGGCGCCGAGCAGGACGAAGGTGACGACGAGCGGCATGCGCATGAGTCATATTGTGTACGTTGACCCGAGCCGCGGTCAACGTCTAACTTGGGGGCCACCCGACATCCTTCATGCCCGCGCCCGAGTATCTCGATCCCCGTCTCACCGAGCACCGCAATCCGCGAACCGAGCGCATCGACGTCGCCTCGCCGCTCGAGATCGTGGATCTCATTAACAGCGAAGACGCCACGGTGGCGGCGGCCGTGCACCGGGAGCGTGAGGCGGTGGCGCGCGCGATCGAGCTCACCGTGGCGGCCTTCCAGGGGGGCGGACGCCTCATCTACGTCGGCGCCGGGACGTCGGGTCGCCTCGGCGTGCTCGACGCCAGCGAATGCCCCCCGACCTTCGGGACACCCCCGGAGCTCGTCGTCGGCGTCATCGCGGGCGGTCTCCCGGCGCTCGTGAAGAGCCAGGAGGGCGCGGAGGACGACGTCACCGCCGCCGCCGCCGCGATGGACCGCGAGCGCGTGGAGCCGCGGGACTTCGTCCTGGGCATCGCGGCGAGCGGTACCACGCCGTTCGTGCGGGCGGCGCTGTCCCGCGCGCAGACGCTCGGCGCGGTGACGGGCCTGGTGTCCTGCTCCGACCCGCCGCAGCTGCTCACCGGCACCTGCGACGTGCTGATCCTACCCAAGGTGGGGCCCGAGGTGCTGACGGGGTCGACCCGCATGAAGGCGGCGACCGCGACCAAGCTCGTGCTGAACACCATCACCACCGGCGCCATGATTCGGATGGGGCGCGCCTACGGCAACCTGATGGTGGACCTGATGGCCTGGAGCGACAAGCTGCGCGACCGCAGCGAGCGAATCGTGATGGAGTGCTGCCAGGTGGACCGTGGGGCCGCGCGCCGCGCGATCGAGGCCGCGGGAGGCTCGGCAAAGCTCGCGATCGTGATGGTGAAAAAAGGCCTCGCCAAAGCCGAGGCGGAGCGCCTGCTGCAGCAGGCGGGCGGGTTCGTGCGGCGCGCGGTCGGCGACCCCCCGCCCGTGACGGAGGCGCGCGGCCGGCGATGACGAGCTGCCTCGCCGTCGGGCTGATGTCGGGCACGTCGCTCGACGGCGTGTCGACGGCACTGGTACGGCTCTCGGACGACCCTCTCGCTGCGCAGCTCGTCGCGTTCCGCCAGGAACCCTACACGGCAGCCGAGCGCGGAGCGATCATCGACGTCATCGCACGCGGGCGCGCCCAGGATCTCTCGATGCTGCACGTCGCCCTGGGGGAGCGCTTCGCGGGCGCCGCGCTCCAGCTGCTCGCCGGCGGCAGGGTCGCGCCCCGCGATGTTGCCTTCATCGCGTCGCACGGCCAGACGATCTGGCACGAGCCGGGCCGGGCTACGCTGCAGCTCGGCGATCCGGCCGTGATCGCCGAACGCGTCGGTGTGCGGGTCGTGAGCGACTTCCGGTCGCGCGACGTCGCCGCGGGCGGGCAGGGGGCGCCGCTCGTCCCCCTCGCGGACGTGATGCTGTTCGGGCATCCCGAGCGCGGGCGCCTGCTCCTCAATCTCGGCGGGATGGCGAACATCACGTGGGTGCCGCGCCGCGGCGTGATCGACGGTGCGGTCGCCTTCGACACCGGCCCCGGCGTCGCGGTGATCGACGCCGTGACGCGGCGCGTCGACTCCGACGCCGCGTACGACCAGGACGGGGAGCGGGCGCGCCGCGGCCACCCCGACCTGAAGGCGCTGCACCAGCTCCTCGGCGACCCGTTCTTCGACCAGGCGCCGCCCAAGAGCACCGGACGCGAGCGCTTCGGGATCGAGTTCGCAGACCGGCTGATCGCGCTGGTGCGGGGCGCCGGTGGCTCGGCGAACGACGCCGTGGCGACCGCCACGGCGCTCACCGCGGAAACCGTCGCCCGCGGCATCGAGCGCTGGACCCCCCCTCCCCCTCCCTCTCCCCCCCCGGGCGCGGCACACGAGCTCGTCATCTCGGGCGGGGGTGCCCGCAACCCGGCCCTGGTGGAGCTGCTCGCGGCGCGGGTGCGGCCGCGGCCCGTCGTTCCGTTCGACCAGCTCTTCTTCGACGGCGAGGCCAAGGAGGCAGTCGCCTTCGCGTTCCTGGGCTTCCTGACGCTGGCGGGGAAGCCCAGCAACCTCCCGGCCGCGACAGGGGCGCGCGGGCCCCGCGTGCTCGGCTCCGTCACGCCGGCGTGACGACGTCGCTCGCACGGCTCGCGTTCCCCGCCCTGCGCTGGCGCCCCAGTGGCGGAGGCTTCGACCACGAGCGCGCGAAGATCGACGCCGCCCTCGCGGCCGGCGTCGGCGGCTTCATCATCTTCGGCGGCACCCGGGACGCCGTCGGCGCGCTCACGCGCGACCTCCGCCAGGGGGCCGGCCGGCCGCTCCTCATCGGCGCCGACTTGGAGCGCGGCGTCGCCCAGCAGGTGCAGGGCATGACCGAGCTGCCGCCCGCGGCGGCGCTCGGGTTCCTGGGCGACCTCGAGGCGACGCGGACCGCGGGCGTGATCACGGGATCCGAGGCGCGCACCCTCGGCATCAACTGGGCCTTCGGCCCGGTGTGCGACCTCGACCTCGAGCCCAAAAACCCGATCGTCCAGACCCGGTCATTCGGCAGCGAGCCGCTGCGCGTCGGCGAGCACGCCGCTGCCTGGCTGCAGGGGTTGCAGGAGCACGGCGTGCTCGGCTGCGCCAAACACTACCCCGGGCACGGCCGTACGCTGCGGGACTCGCACGAAACGCTGCCCCGCGTGACGACGCCCAGGGCCGAGCTGCTGGCGATCGACGGCGCGCCCTTCGAGCACGCCCTCCGCGCAGGGGTGGGCAGCGTGATGAGCGCCTTCGTCGCTTATCCCGACTGGGACCCCTCCGGCCGGGCGGCGAGCTTCTCACCCATCATCCTGGGTCACCTGCGCGAGGCGCTCGGGTTCGCGGGGTTCGTCGTCACGGACGCCCTCATCATGGCGGGGGCGACGGCGCGGGAAACGGAGCCTTCGGCGACGGTGTCCGCGGTCGCCGCCGGATGCGACGCCCTCCTCTACCCGGAGGACTTCCGCGCCGTGGCAGCGGCGCTCGACCGGGCGGTGGGGAGCGCGATCCCGCAGACCCGTGCCGACGAGGCGCTGGCCCATGGCGAGCAGGCGGCGGCGCAGTGGGGCGGCGGCGCGGACCAGGGCGAACCCGACCTCGTCGCGCACGGCGCGTTCGCCGACGGACTCGCGGACCGGGCGCTGCTGCTCCACCGCGAGGATCCCCCGTGGCTCCGCGCGCCGCTCGGCGTGCACGTCGTCGACGACGACGTGGGCGGACCGTACACCGTCGGGCCGCGCGATGTCTTCCACCAAACGGTGCGAGAGGCTGGAGTGGCGGTGCGGGCGGGGAAGGGGGAAAGGGAAAAGGGGACGAGTGTGGTGCTCGTGTACGCCGAGCCGCGGTCGTGGAAGGGGCGGGCGGATCTGGGCGTCCGCTCGCTCAGCGCGCTACGTCGGCTCGTGCCGGGGGCCGCGCTGGTAGTGCTGTTCGCGCACCCGCGGCTCGTGCCGCAGATCTCCGGTGACGGACCGGTGCTGTGCGCCTGGCATGGGCAGCCGCTGATGCAACGCGCGGCGGCGAGATGGGTCCTAAACAGAATCCGGTAAGGGCCGGGGAAGGGGGAAGGGTTGGGGGCCCCTTCCCCCTTCCCTCTTCCCCCTTCCCAGCCTTACGCTTTCACGGACTCCGGGAGACGAGGTAGACGGCGGCGGCCACGAGAGCCGCCGCGACGACCGCCGCCGCGACCATGCGCCAGCGTGCCCGCCGGTTCGGCACGGGAGGTGGACTCCCGCGGTACACGGGGACGGGCTCCGTGCTCGTCTCCGTGTCGATGAGCGGGTACAGCTGGTGTCCCACTTCCCCCTCCCCCCCCGCGGACCGCAACCCCTCGCCGTCGAACCGCGCGATGATGACGGTGATGTTGTCGGGGCCACCTCGCTGGTTGGCGAGGGCGATGAGCCGGTCGCACGCCGCCTGCAGGTCCCGTTCGGAATTCACGATCTCGGCGATCTCCTCCTTCTTCACCTGACCGGAGAGGCCGTCGGAGCAGAGCACGAGCACGTCGCCGCGCCGGATCTCCTGATGGGTCAAGTCCACCTTCACCTTGGGATCCGGTCCGAGCGCCTGGAGGATGATGTTCCGCCGCTCGCTCTGCGCTGCCTCCTCCTCGGTCAACTCGCCCGCCTCCACGAGACGCTGCATCAGCGACTGGTCCTTCGTGAGCTGGTAAGCCTGGCTGTCGCGGATCAGGTAGGCGCGGCTGTCGCCGACCTGGACGAGGTAGACGTGGTCGCCCAGCACCCCTACCGCCGTCGTGGTCGTGCCCATGCCGCGCACCGCGGGATGCGCCTTGGCATGAGCGTGGATCCGGCTGTTGGCGACTTCCACCGCCTCCTTGAGGCGATAGGCGAACCGCTGGGGGGTGACCTCCCGCTCGCCGCCCCAAGCCCGCACCAGCTGTGAGTAGATCGTTTCGGTCGCCATCTCGCTCGCCAACTCGCCGGCCGCCGCCCCGCCCATTCCGTCCGCCACGACGAAGATCGAACCGTGCTCTCCGACCACGTGCTCGCGCACGCTGGGTTGCAGGGACGCCTCTTCGCGCGTGAGATCGGCGATCAGGAAGCAATCCTCGTTGTGGTCGCGGGTCTTCCCGAGGTCCGTCTTCCCGAAGACCTGGATGCGGATGGGCTTGGGCGCGCGTCGGAACATCGGCCTAGTCGTGCCTGCTGTCGGCCGGATAGTCGGTGGAGCAGAGGGGACAGATCGTCACGCCGGAATCTCGATGCGGAGCAGTTTGTCGCCCACCAGGATGCGCGAGTTGTGCTGCAGCGGGATGTCGCCCCGGGCGGCGAGGGCGATGCCGTTGCGGCTGCCGCCGTCCACGACGACAAAGTCCGCGTCCTCGGACCGGATGAGCGCGTGCTCGGCGCTCATCGAGGGATCGTAAGGAAAGAGCCACTCGCCGCGCTCCCGGCCGACGCGGATGTCGCGTCCCGGGGACAACTGGACGACGTCCCGGACGCTGCCGTCCGAGCGCAGCTGCGTCAGGCTCGCGATGTCGGCGCTGGGCGTCAGGCTGCCCATGCGGTGCGTGGCATCGGCGTCCGGCGGGTGCGGGCCGGGATATCCCAGCCGGCGGAAGCGGATCACCTGTGCGCCGATCAGCAGCAGGTCGCCGTCGGCGAGCCGATGGGGAGCCTCGAGAAACACCCACGTGCCGTTGCGGCTGCCCAGGTCCCGCACCACCAGCTGGTCCTGCTCCCACGAGAGCTTCGCGTGCAGCGGCGACATGAAGGAGTCGTCGGGGAACCGGACGTCGCCGTCCTGGCGGCCGATCGTCGTGTCGAGGGTCTTGCGGTCGAAGCGCTGCACCACGTTGCCCAGTTCGTCCAGGAGCACCAGCGTGATGGCGTGGCTCGGCCGCGTGGTCGGCGGGGCGGAGGCGCGGACGGGCAGGAACTGCGCTAGCGGCGCGCCGCACACGGCGCAGAAGCGGGTGCCCACCGTGTCGCGCGTCACGACGGGCGCGGCTGGCGTCGCCACCGCGGCCACCGCCTTCACGCCGCTGGCCTTGCCCACGGGCTTGCCGCAATCCATGCAGAACTGCGCGCCGGCGTCGTTGTCACGGCCGCAATAGGCGCAGGTCACTGAGCTCGCTGCTCCAGGGGTGCACAAGTTTAGGCTTGGCAATCTATTCCGCAAATTGACGCGTCGAAAGGGTCGATGCTAGCTTGCGCGCAGTGATCGCCGTTGCACGACGCCATGACGCCACGCTCCGCGAGATCCGCCGGATGCGGCGCAGCGGGGTGGCGTCGTGGTGTCAGGTGGCGCTGTGCGCGCTGTCGCTCCTCGCCGGCCGGGCCGAAGCCCAGGTCGATCCCTCGGGCCGCTGGCGCACCCTCCATACGGAGCATTTCCGGATTCATTTCCGCCCCGCCTACCGCGCGGTCGCCGAGCAGGAAGCGCGCGAAGCGGAGCGGGCCTATCGTCTGCTCGCGGGAGAGCTCCGGGCGCCCCGCGGCGTCATCGACTTCGTGTTGGGCGACGATGTCGACGTCGCCAACGGGGCCACGACGGTGTTCCCCTCGAATCGGGTCTATCTCTGGCTGCCGCCGCCCGTCGGCGACCCGGGGCTCGAGCGGTTCGACAGCTGGCTCCGCCTGGTCACGGTGCACGAGCTGACGCACGTCTTCCACCTGGACCGGGTGCGCGGCGCGTGGGGGGTGTTGCAGCGCGTGTTCGGGCGCGCGCCGGGGCTCTTCCCGAACGCGTTCCAGCCGAGCTGGGTCATCGAGGGCCTGGCGACCTACTACGAGTCCAAGTTCACGAACGGGGGGCGCGTGCGGGGCAGCTTCCATACGCAGCTGCTCGCGGCCGACCACGCGGGCGGCGCGTCCCGCTCCCCGACAAACGCGCTGCTCTTCACCCGCTGGCCGGACGGGCTGGCGCCGTACGCGTACGGCAGCCGGTTCTTTCATTATCTGGCGGGTGCGGCGGGGGACTCCGTCGTTCCCCGGTTCGTCGAGGCGACCGCCGGGCAGCTGATCCCGTTCCGCGTGGGGCGCCAATTGGGACGGGCCGGGCCGGGGCGCGAGCTCCGCGAGGACTGGGCGCGGGCCACCCGGCCCGAGGTCCCGGCCGGCGCGCCGGGCGACGTGCTCGCCCGCGATCTGTGGAGCGAGCCGGCGCCGCAGCTGTCACCGGACGGAGGTCGCGTCGCCTACCAGCGTGACGACGCCAAGGGGGCGCGCCAGCTCGTCGTCGTGGACATGCGGGACTGGCGCGTGCTGCGGCACCATCGCGTCAACGCCGGAGTGAGTTACGACTGGTTGGGCGACACGCTGGTGGTGGCGCAGCTCGATTGGACGTCGCGCTGGCGCCTGCGCAGCGATCTGTATCGCTGGCTCCCCGACGGTGGGTGGCGCCGAGACACGCGCGGGGCGCGGCTGGTGCGGCCGCGCGCCGGCGGTGCGCGCCTCGCCGCGATCCGCCTCACGCCCGCGGCCGCCGAGCCCACCCTCCCTGCACCCACGGCGCCGGGGGCCGTGTGGGGGGACGTCGCGCCGTCGCCCGACGGCCGCTGGGTCGCGGCGACCCGCAACGCGCGGGGTCATTGGGCGCTGCTGCGCTGGCCGGCCGACTCGCCCCAGGCGGCGACCGTGTTGCGGGCGGCGATGGGTGTGATCTCCGATCCCGTCTGGACCGGGGACGGCGGGCTGCTGTTCGTGGCGGAGCAGACCGGCTTACCGCAGGTGTACCGCTGGAGCGATTCGCTCGGGCCGGTGCAGCTCACGCGCGAGCCGCTGGGCGCGCGCGCGCCGGCGCCGCTGCCCGACGGCAGCCTGCTGTACGCGACGCTGTCCGCCCGCGGGTGGCGGCTCTCGCGGAGCCGCCCGGCGGCGGCGGCCGCGCCCGCGCCGCCCGACGAGCCCGCGCCGTTCGACTCCGCGCCGCCGGTGACGGCGGTCGAGACCGGGTACACCGCGTGGCCGTCCCTGCGACCGCGCTTCTGGCTGCCGTACGGCGTGAACACGGGTCCGGCCGGGCGCTTCTTCGGTGGGGTGACCGCCGGCAGGGATGCCGTCGGGCGGGACACCTATGCGGGGGAGCTCCTCGTCTCGCCGTCCCCCCTGCGCGCGGCGGGCGGGTTCGCCGCCGTCACGGCGCGGCTCGGCAATCCGACGCTCGATGTCTCCTTCGACTCCGAGTGGTCGCTCGCCGTGCGGATCCCCGGCGATACCAGCGTCGCCGAGCGCGACCAGAACGCGGCCGTGGGAGCGAGCTTCGTGGCGCGGCGCTTCCGGACGTCCGCCAGCCTGCGGGTCGCCGCGGAATACGAGGGCAACCGCTTTGTCGTGCTGCCCGCCGGCACGCCGCTCGCGGCCGCCTGCAGCGCGTGCCAGGTGCGCGATCTCGTCGGCGGGTCGCTGTCGCTCGGCCTGGCGCACTTCGTGACGGCGCCGCTCGCGATCTCGCGGCAGGACGGGTTCGCGTGGACCGTCACGTATCGGCGGCGGGAGCAGCAGGGCACCGCCCGTTGGTCCAACGAGCTGCGCACGCGACTCGCGCTGTACGCCCGCGTTCCCGGCCCCGGCGGCTTCGCGCGTCACGTGCTCGCCGCGCGCTTCGCGGCCGGGGCGACCGGCGGGCCGCTCGCCGACCTGCTCAAGGTGGGCGGCGTGTCGCAAAGCGTGCTGGGTCTGGGCTTCGCCGGGCCGCTCGGCGGCTCGCGCACGTTCCCGGTGCGCGGCTACCGCGGGAACGCTCTCCTCGGGCGGCGCGCCGCCACGGCGAGCGTCGAGTACCGCCTCCCACTGGCCCTCGTCGGCGAGTCGCTGGGACATCTCCCCTTCGGCGCCGACAAGCTGTGGCTCGCGCTGTTCGGCGACGCGGGCGACGCCTGGAACCCGGGCATCGCACCGCGCTTCGCTCGGCTGCGCTCCGTCGGCATCGAGCTCGTCGGCGACGTGACCGTCAGCTACGACTTTCCGCTGGAGGTCCGGCTCGGCGTCGCGCAACCGCTCGCGACGCCTCCGTCCGGTGACGCGCGCCGCCCGCTCGTCTATCTCGCCCTCGCCGCGGACTTCTGATCGTGGCCGTCGTCGCATCGTGGTTCGGCGTCCGCGAGTTGACACCCGCTCCGACCGCTCCGTAACTTTCCGCGACTCCCCGGAGACTCGATGTATTGCTCTCGCTGCGGAACCCAGAACGAGAACGCGAGCAAATTCTGTCGCTCCTGCGGCATGGACCTGACTGCCACGACGCCCGTCGGCGCGGTGCGGGACCCGCAGCAGGAGGTGACCGACCTCGAGCTCGTTCGGGAGCAGCTCAAGGAGGAGTACGAGATCATAGAGGAGTTGGGCCGGGGGGGAATGGCGATCGTCTTCAAGGCCCGCGAGCGCCAACTCGAGCGCGACGTCGCGATCAAAGTCCTGCCGTTCTCTCTCTCCTTCGATAAAGAGTTCGTCGAGCGCTTCCAGCGGGAAGCGCGGACGTCCGCCAAGCTGGAGCACCCGAACATCATCCCGATCTACCGCGTCGGGAAGTCGGGCCGGGTGATCTTCTTCGTCATGAAGTTCCTGCGCGGCAAGCCGCTGTCATCGGTGCTCGCCGCGCGGGGCACACTGGCGCCGCCGGAGATCCGCCAGGTCCTGGCCCAGGTCGCGCGCGCCCTCGCCTACGCGCACCGGAGCGGCATCGTCCACCGCGACATCAAGCCGGACAACATCATGTTCGATGAGCACGGCCTCGCCATGGTCACGGACTTCGGCATCGCCAAGGCCGCGACCGGGGGCAAGCTCACGGGCACGGGCATGTCCATCGGCACACCGCACTACATGAGCCCGGAGCAGGCCCGGGCCCAGGCGCTCGACGGCCGCAGCGATCTCTACTCGCTGGGCGTCGTGGCGTATCAGTGCCTCACCGGCGGCGTCCCCTTCGACGGCGAGGACTCCTTCGCGATCGGGTACAAGCACATCATGGAGGAGCTGCCGACCCCGGCGCTCGAGACGCCCGACAAGCGCAGCCTCTTCGAGGTCATCCGCAAGATGATGGCCAAGCTGCCGGACGACCGCTTCCAGAACGCCGACGACCTGGTCCAGGCGCTGGAGGGCGGGACGTTCGCTCCGTTGGCGATCGCGACGGCGCCCACCCGGGCCATTCCCTCGCTGTCGAAACTCCCGGCGGCGCTCACCACCCCGCTGCCCAAGGCCGAGCGCCCGGCGGCTCCCGCTGAACATCATCGTTCCGTGGCGGCCGCGGTGTCGATCTGGCTGTTCATCGTGCTGTCGCTCGCCGGGGGCGGGGGCTTTTACGCGTATAAGAAGGGCTGGTTGCTCGCCACGCCCGGGCCTGCCACCGGGGCGCGGGATTCGACGGCGCGCGACACCAGCGCCGCGGCCGACAGCGCCCGCCGCGCCGACTCGAGCGGCGCGCTTGCGAGCGCCGACACCGGGGGGACGGGGGGGACGGGGGGGACGGGGCACGACGCGTCCCGCTCCCACCAGCCAGCCCCCCCACCCCCTCCCGGCACGCCCGGGCGGCTGACGCTCCAGGGCGTGCCGCAGGGCGCGCGCGTCACCCTGAACGGCCAGCCGGTGCGAGGGCCGCAGCTCGATGTCCCGCCGGGGGTCTACAAGCTCGCGGTGCGCGCGGGTGGCTATGAGCCGTACGAGCGGCAGGTGGTCGTGCCTCCGGGAGCGCCGCTCACCGTGCGGGTCGAGCTCCAGGCGGCCGTCGCGAGCGACGAGAGCGGGGGGGGGCCGTGCGACGCCTACGGACCGGCGTACAATCAGGACAAGGTCTGTTTCGATACCCGGCCCATCCCGCTGCAGCCTGCGCTCGTCCCGGTCCCCGGCGACGCGCCGGTTTTCCCCCGGCCGGCCATCCTGCTGTTCCACGTGTCGCGCAACGGCGAGACGCAAGAAGTGCGGGTGTTCGTGCGGTCCAACGTGGAGACCTTCAACGACCAGGCGCTCGACCTCGCGAAGACCCTGCGGTGGAACCCGGCGCTCAAGAACGGCGAACCCGTGGACGCCTGGGTGCAGTACCCCGTGAACCCCACGAGGGAGTAATCAACATCCATCGGAGCGCCTTCATCGCCCCGGGCGCCGTCGTGCTGGGGGACGTGACGCTCGGCGCGCGCGCGAGCGTCTGGTATGGGGCCGTGCTGCGCGGCGATATGGCGCCGATCAGGGTCGGTGAGGCCAGCAACGTGCAGGACGGCTCGATCATTCACGTGGACGAGGGGCTTCCCGCGACGATCGGCGCCCGCGTGGGCATCGGGCACCGCGCCGTGCTACACGGCTGCACGGTCGAGGACGAATGCCTGATCGGGATGGGGAGCATCTTGCTGAACGACGCGCGGATCGGGACGGGGAGCGTGGTGGCCGCGGGGGCCGTCGTGCCGGAGGGGATGGTGGTCCCGCCCGGTTCGCTCGTGGTCGGCGTCCCCGGCCGCGTGGTGCGGCCCGTGGACGCGATCCTGCAGCAGCGCATCCGTGGCACGTGGGAGCACTACATAGCGGAGGCCGAGCGGCACCGGGCCGGGAACTTCCCGGTGGCGAGAACCAGTTTGTGATGTGAATACCGGAACGCCTCGACAGCGCGCGGCTCCTCTGGCGGCTTGCCCGGCGGGAGCGGCCTGTCTACCTTGCCCATCCGCGCCGTCGCGCCGGTCCGCGCGTAGCTAAATTCACCACACGGACGCACGAGCTGTCCTCGGGCCGCTCTTACCGCAGAGGGACGAGCAAGCATGACCGTTTCCACCCGCAAGGGGATGCTGGACCTGACCCCCAACGCCATCACCGTGCTCGAGCGGCGCTACCTGGTCAAAGACGACCACGGGGCCCCCGTCGAGGGGCCGGAGGACCTGTTCTGGCGGGTCGCGCGCACCGTCGCCGCCCCGGACGCGCGCTACGGCGCGTCCGCCGGAGCGGTCGAGACCTTGGCCGAGGCCTTCTTCGAGCTGATGGCGACCCGCGTGTGGATGCCGAACTCGCCCACCCTCATGAACGCCGGCCGCCCGCTGGGCCAGCTGTCGGCCTGCTTCGTGCTGCCCGTGGATGACTGTCTCTCGGACGGTAAGAGCGGGATCTACGACACCCTCCGCGCCATGGCGCTCGTGCATCAATCGGGCGGCGGGACGGGCTTCTCGTTCTCCCGGTTGCGGCCCAAGAACGACGTCGTGCGCTCCACGATGGGCGTCGCCTCGGGGCCGGTCTCCTTCATGAAGCTGTACGACGCCTCGACCGACGTAGTGAAGCAGGGCGGCACGCGCCGCGGCGCCAACATGGGGATCCTGCGGGTCGACCACCCGGACATTCTCGAGTTCATCACCTGCAAGGACGATCTCACCCAGGTCACGAACTTCAACATCTCGGTCGCGGTCACGGACGCGTTCATGCGGGCACTGGAGCAGGGGACGAGCTACGACCTGATCCATCCCCGCACCCAGCAGGTCGTCGGCCAGCTCGACGCCCGGGACGTGTTCCGCAAGATCGTGCACGGCGCCTGGAAGACCGGCGAGCCGGGCGTGTACTTCATCGATAGGGCAAACCACTACAACCCCGTCCCCCACCTCGGCGGCTACGAGGCGACGAACCCTTGCGGAGAGCAGCCGCTCCTCCCGTACGACGTCTGCAACCTCGGGTCGATCAACGTCGGCCTGTTCGTGCGGGACGGGGGAGGGGGAGTCGATTGGGAGCGGCTCCGCGCCGTGGTGCAGCTGTGCACGCACTTCCTCGACAACGTCATCGACGCGAACAAGTATCCGCTCCCCGAGATCGACGACCTGGCGCAGCGCATCCGCCGCATCGGGCTCGGCATCATGGGGTGGGCGGACTTGCTGGTGCGCCTCGGGATTCCCTACAACTCCGACGAGGCGGTAGCGCTCGGCCGCAGGATGATGCAATTCGTGGATGAGGAAGCGAAGCTCGCCTCGGAGCGGCTGGCGGAACAGCGGGGCGTTTTCCCCGAATGGGAGCGGTCGATCTGGGGGCCCGACGCCACGTGCGCCCGCGGGCCGACGGGGGAGCGCATCCGGCCGCTGCGGCGGCTGCGGAACTGCAACCTCACGACCGTGGCGCCGACGGGCACGATCTCCATCATCGCCGGGTGCGCCTCCGGGATCGAGCCGCTCTTCGCCGTGGCGTTCATGCGGAACCAGGCCGGCGTCCTGATGCCCGACGTGAACGAGGATTTCGTGGCGATCGCGCGGCGGGAAGGCTGGTACTCAGACGAGGTGGTGCAGCGCATCGCCGCCGCGGGCCACATCCACTTCGACGAGGTCCCGGCCAAGTGGCAGCGCGTGTTCGTCACGGCGCACGATGTCACGCCGGAGTGGCACATCCGGATGCAGGCCGCCTTCCAGGAGTTCACCGACTCGGCGATCTCCAAGACGTGCAACTTCCCGCACGACGCCACCGAGGCGGACGTCGAGCAGATCTACCGCCTCGCCTTCGCGCTGGGGTGCAAGGGCGTGACCGTCTACCGGGATGGGGCCCGCGAGGGTCAGGTGCTCTCCACGGGCTCGACCGCGAAGCAGGTGCACGGGCAGGCGTCGACGACGGGCGGGCAGGGCGCCCTCGCCGAGGCGCTGGGGCGCATCGCCGAGCTCGACGCCGAGCTCGCGCGCACGCGCGACCAGCTGCACGAGGTGGAGGCGGAGAACCTGCAGCGTCGTGCCAAGCGCTCGCGCCCCGAGCTGCTCAAGGGCTCGACCAGGCGGGTGGAAACGCCGCTCGGCACGATGTACGTCACCATCACGGAGGACGACCGGAGCCAGCCGTTCGAGGTGTTCATCTCGCTCGGCAAGGCGGGCGGCGCCCTCATGGCCGACGTCGAAGCGATCGGGCGACTCATCTCGCTCGCCTTGCGCTCCGGCATTCCGCTCAAGGAGATCTACCGGCAGCTGCGCGGCATCTCGTCCGACCGCGCCGTCGGCCTCGGGCCCCACAAGGTGCTGTCGGTGCCCGACGCGATCGGGATCGCGTTCGAGAAGTGGATGCAGGACAAGCAGGGCATCCAGCAGGATCTGCTGGGCGCCGCCGCCGGTGCTCCCGCGGGCGCCGTGCCGGTCCGGGAGTCCGTCGGTGCCCGCGAGCTGCTCAGCGATCGGGGCAGGGAGCAGGAGTTTCTCGGCGCCTGCCCGGATTGCGGTTCACAGCTGACGTTCGCTGAAGGGTGCGCCAAGTGCCATGTCTGCGGCTACAGCGAGTGCGGGTGAGCGCCGGGCCGGGGTGCGGCGCCCCCGCAGCGGTCGGCCATCGAGCGCTGACCCTGCCTGGTGTGACTCGAATCACGACACTTTAGGAAACCGCACGTTAGCCATTAAGCATGACGACCGGCCACATCACTCCCACTCGGATTCAGGCTAAGGGATGGGCTCGCGTTGGCAGAGCGGGCGCCCACCTGCTGCGCCGCGGCGCGTGGTATCCCGTCGTGCGCATCTCTTCCAGCCACATCGTCGTGCTCGACGTGAATCGCCGCAACGTTCCGGTGGACCGCCGGTTTCTCGAGATCCGGTATCACCCGCCCGAGCGCTGGAGCATCGTGCGCTGCGAGCCGCGCGAGATCCAGCGCGTGGGCCGGCCGTTCCCGCTCACCTACGGCGTGTGCCCGAGCTGCCGCCACCGGCAGGCGTTCGACGGGGATGCGAAGGAGCTCACCTGCGACCGCTGCCACAAGAGCGCGGGGCTGGCGTGGGACGAACTTAGTTAGAGACCCGTGAGAAGCCGGGAAAAGGCCGGGGAAGGGGGAAGGGGCCACAACCCTTCCCCCTTCCCCGGCCTTTCACCGTTCGACGAGCACGAGCCGGTCCCCCAGAGAAACGATCCCCGCTCCCTCCCCGCGACAGTAAAACCCCCGCGTCCCTCCGTCCAGGAACTGGAGGTGGGACTTGAGGACCTCGCTCTCCACCACGTTGCCCAGGGCCCAACCGGTGAACGGTCTGCAGGGGTGAGCGACCTCGAGCACGCTGAGGCGCACGACCTCCGCCCCGCCCGCCTCGACGCAGATTACGCCTGCGGCGAGGTCCTCCAGCGTGAACCGTCGGCTCGTCTCCACGATGATGTTCTCCCCCGCACACCCCAGGGTGATGCGCTCGCCGAAGCGCTGCCGCATCGCGCCGTAGTGTGACGTGAACCCGACCGAGACGCCGTGCAGCCCGTCCGGGTTCTTGGTCCGTGGGTGCGCTCGGTGGTGCACGTCCACGATCCAGGACTGGTCCTCACCCTCGCCCAGCACGCCGTCGCCGTCCACGGCGAGGCGCCGAACCGAGAGGACGGGAGAGGGGTCGTACACGCGGTGAGGCTTCTCGCCCGTCTTCAAGGACGCGCGCTGGATTTGCAGTCGCACGACGGCGCCGATCTCGCGCATAACGAAACCTAACGAAAAGTGATATGATGGTGGCTCTGGCCTATGGGCGAGCTCGGCTGGGCGCGGTGCCTCGACAACGTGGCGGACATCCTCCGCCGCGGGGCGTGGTATCCTGTCGTGGAGGAGACGGGCGACGGTCACCTCGTCGTGTCGGTCCGCGATGAGCGCGTCCGGCTCAGCCGGCACGACGTGCGCGTGCGCCCCGACGCCCCCACGCACTGGAGCGTCGTGGTCCGCACCGGCGTCCTCCGGCCCACCCTGGGAGGGAGGGGGATGGAGGTCGTGACGACGTACGCCGTGTGCCCCCACTGCCACGAGCGCCAGGACTTCAGCGGCAAGCCCGATACGATGATCTGCCGGCGCTGCGGCCGGACGTCGTCGGTGGACTGGTCGGAGACCTGTTGACGGAAGACATCAGACATCAGACGTCAGCCCTGCGCGCCCCCCCGATTGTGTACCGCGAGGCCTTGCGCCGCGGCGGCAATGTATTTAGCATGTTGACAATCAATATATTAATTATTTTACCGGACCGGCTGATGTCCAACGTCTGATGTCTGACGTCTCATGATTGACCGTTCCGAGCTGGCCCTGCAACTCACCGACGCCGTGAGCGCGGCCTACACGGTCATCCAGCGGGCCGGAGATCGGGCGTTTCGCGCCTTCGGGCTGTCGCACCGCGCCCACGCTGCCCTTACGGCGGTCGACCGG
Organism: Gemmatimonadota bacterium; assembly: GCA_003221995.1. Classification (GTDB taxonomy): domain Bacteria; phylum Gemmatimonadota; class Gemmatimonadetes; order Gemmatimonadales; family GWC2-71-9; genus AG29. The sequence goes on from QHUR01000103.1 coordinate 51,085, forward strand.
GGGGGCGGCGACGGTGCCCGCCCCAAGGAGATCGCGGAGTCCCTCGGCGTGTCGCGGGCCGCCGCCACGACCTTCGTGCAGCGGCTCGAGGCGAAGGGGCTCGTCGAGACGACGCCCGATCTCGAGGACGACCGCGGGGTGCGCGTCACCCTCACCCGGCGCGGGCTCGAAGTGCTGCTGCGGGTCGGCCAGCTGGAGCGGCGGCTCGGGGCCCGGGCGATCGAGGGGATGCCCGCCACGACGATCAGCCGCGCCGTCCACGCCTTGGAGGAGTTCAAGCGTCGCCTCGACGCGAAGCAGATCAGCGTGGTCCACTAGGCGGCGGGAGAGGACGTGATGCGCAGGGCCAAGATCGTCGCCACGCTCGGACCCGCCACCGGGACGCCCGACCGCATCGCCGCGTTGATCGAGGGGGGCGCGAACGTCATCCGGGTGAACGCCTCGCACGGCACGGCGGAGACGCGGGGCCGATGGATCGAGGTGGTGCGGCGGGCGGCCGACGGCGCAGGCGTGCCGGTGGCGGTGCTCGTGGACCTGCAGGGCCCGCGCATCCGCGTGGGCGAGCTCGCCGGCAGCCGCGTGCTCCGTCCCGGCGAAGTGGTGGTGTTCGCGCCGCAGGAGCTCGCGACCGGCGGTGAGATTCCCACGACCTACGCGGACCTCGCCCGCGACGCCCGCCCCGGCGCGCGGATCCTGCTCAACGACGGACTGCTCGCCGTCGAGGTGACGGAGATCGCGCCGCCGCGCGTGCGCGCGCTGGTGGTGGACGGCGGCCCCCTCACGTCGCACAAGGGCATGAACCTGCCCGGCCTCCAGGTGAGCGCGCCCGCGCTGACCGAGAAGGACTGCGAGGACGTCCGCGATGCCGTGGCGCGCGGCGCGGATTACGTCGCGCTCTCGTTTGTGCGGCGGGCCGAGGACATGGCCGAGCTGCGGCGGCTCGTGCCGCCCACGGTGCAGATCGTGGCGAAGATCGAGAAGGCGACGGCCCTGGAGGACCTGGACCGCATTCTCACCGCGTGCGACGCGGTGATGGTGGCCCGGGGCGACCTGGGCGTGGAGCTGCCGTTCGAGGAAGTCCCCATCGTGCAGAAGCGCCTCATCCGGGAGGCGAACCGGCGCGGCAAGCCGGTCATCACGGCCACGCAGATGCTCGAGTCGATGGTCAACCATCCGCGCCCCACGCGGGCGGAGGCCTCGGACGTGGCGAACGCCATCCTCGACGGCACCGACGCCGTGATGCTCTCGGCCGAAACCGCGACGGGGGAGTTCCCGCTCGAGGCGGTGCGTGCCATGGACCGGATCATCCGCGAGACCGAACGTCAGAGCAGCGGGGCGGTCCGGGAAGGGCGGCGCATGGGGGAGCTGGAGGAGGTGTCGGCGGAGGACGCGATCGCGATCGGCACGCACGCGGTGGCGCGCATGCTCCGCACGCCGCTGATCGTGACCCTCACGAAAGGGGGGTTCACGGCCCGCAAGGTGGCGGCCCTCCGACCACCCGTCCCCATCCTCGCGGTCACGACGGAGGCGAGCACGTTCCGCCAGCTCGCGCTCGTCTGGGGCGTGGCGCCGGTCGTCGTGGACCACGTGCCCGGCTACGATGCGATGCTGGAGGTCGTGCGGGACCTGATCCTGAAGCGGGGGCTCGCTCGGCCCGGTGATCGTATCGTGATGACCGCCGGCGTGCCGTGGGAAGTGTCGGGGACCACGAACCTGCTCAAGGTCGAGGTCGTCTGACGTGCGCCTGACCTTTCTCGGCACCGGCACGTCCTACGGCGTGCCGCAGATCGGCTGCCGCTGCCGTACCTGCACCTCGACCGACCCGCGGGACAAGCGCACGCGCACTGCCGCCGTGATCGAGTCCAGGGGCCGGCGGCTGCTGATCGACACCCCGCCCGAGCTGCGCCTGCAGCTCGTGGCGGCGGGCGTCACGGGGATCGACGCCGTGCTGTTCACGCACGCCCACGCCGATCACGTACACGGCATCGACGATCTGCGCGCGATCTCCGTGAAGCACCACGCCGCGGTGGCGGCGTACGGCCCAGCCGCGACGCTCAGCGAGCTCGCGACGCGGTTTTCCTACATCTTCGATCCGGCGGTGCGTGTCCAGCCGGGCACGAGCAAGCCCGAGCTCGTCGCCTATCCACTCGCGGCGGACCGGGAGACGGAGATCGCCGGGATACCGGTGCGCCCGCTGCCCCTGCCGCACGGGGATCGTGCGGTGTTCGGCTACCGCGTGGGGCCGCTCGCCTACCTCACCGACGCGAAGGCGATTCCCGACGACGTGCGCGCCGCGCTCACGGGGCTCGACGTGCTGGTGTTGAACGCGCTGCTCCCGCGGCCGCATCCGCTGCACCTCTCGATTCCCGAGGCCGTCGCCGTCGCACAACAGCTGGGCGCGCGGCGCACCTTCCTGACGCATCTCACACACGCGACGCCGCACGCCGAGCTCGCGGCGAGCCTGCCGGCGGGGATCGCCCCCGCGTACGACGGCCTAGTCATCGAGGTGAGCGCGGCCTAGATTCCGCCGCAGGGAGGGCCCGTTCATGTCCAACGACATCGCAGCGACGCTGCGACGCTTCCGCAGCCCCGCCGTGCGCCAGAGCGGCGAGATGGATCATCTCGTGCGGCAGGCGGTGTTCGGGACGCCGGAGGACCGGGACCAGGCGCGCTGGCTCATCTGGGAGATCGGGCAGCATGCGGGCGTCCGCCCGGCGTCGATCCACGAGCTGTATCTGGCCCGCGGCCGCGGCGAGGTGCGGGCCTTCACCACACCGGCGATCAACGTGCGCGTGCTCGCGTACGACTCCGGCCGCGCCGTGTTCCGGGCGGCCCGGCGGCTCGACGTGGGTGCCGTGATCTGCGAGATCGCACGCAGCGAGATCGGGTACACCGACCAGCGACCGGCGGAGTACGTCGCCGTGATGACGGCCGCGGCGCTGCGGGAGGGCTTCGCGGGGCCGCTCTTCATCCAGGGCGACCACGTGCAGGTAAACGCCAAGAAGTACGCGGCCGACGCGGCATCCGAGCTCACCGCCATCCGCGCGCTCATCGAGGAGGAGCTCCACGCCGGGTTCTACAACATCGACGTCGACACCTCCACCCTGGTGGATCTCTCCAAGCCAAACCTCGACGAGCAGCAGCGCACGAACTACGAGCGTGCCGCGGAGCTGACCGCGTTCGTCCGAGACCGCCAGCCTCAGGACGTCACGGTCTCGGTTGGAGCCGAGATCGGCGAGGTGGGCGGGAAAAACTCCGATGTGCACGAGCTGCGGGCGTTCATGGCTGGCTACAACCGGACGTTGCAGCGTCTGGGGCGCTATGCGGGGATCAGCAAGATCTCCGTGCAGACGGGCACGAGTCACGGCGGGGTAGTGCTCCCCGACGGGTCGATGGCTAAGGTGCAGCTCGACCTGGAGGCGCTGCGGGCGCTCTCGCTCGAGGCGCGCACGGTGTACAACCTGGGCGGTGCGGTCCAGCACGGGGCCTCCACGCTCCCGCCGGACGCATTCGGGCACTTCCCGGCCTGCGAAGCGATCGAGATTCATCTCGCGACGAACTTTCAGAACCTCGTATTTGACCACGCGCGGCTCCCCGCCGGTCTGCGGGCCGAGCTCAACGAGTGGGTGAAGGCCGAGTGCCAGGACGAGTGGAAGAAGGGCGATACCGAGCAGCAGTTCGTCTACAAGAGCCGCAAGAAGGCGATCGGACCGTTCAAGCGGCGGCTGTGGGATCTTCCCGAAGACGTGCGCGGCGCGATCGGCGCCGACCTCGAGCGGACGTTCGCGTTCCTGTTCGAGCAGCTGCGCGTGGCCGACACGCGCGCCGTCGTGGACCGCCACGTGAGGCCGCCGCTGCAATCGCATGCCGCACCGCGGGCGGTGGCGGTCGCGGCGCCGGACGACCTGGAGGCGGGCGAATGAGCGAGCGCGAGGGTGGCGCGGACAGCGCGGGCGGGGCGGGGTTCGGCGGGTTCCTGCTCGGCTTGGCCGTGGGGGCGGCGATCGGTTTCCTGTTCGCGCCCGAGGCCGGCAGCGGCTCGCGTCGTCGTCTGGCGGGCAAGCTGCGGGAGCTGCGTGACCTGGCGGCCGACAAGGCCGGACAGCTGGGTGAGCTGGTGGATGAGGCGCGCGCGGACGCCGAGGCCGTGTCCGTTGCGCGGGCGGAGATGAAGCGCCGGGTGCTCGACGCGCGCCGCCGCCGGCACGCCATCGGAGCGGCGCGCCGCGGCGGGGCGACGGCCGAGGAGGAGGACGAGCCGCTCGCGTGAGGCACGAGGGCGGCTGGCATCGGTCGGTCACCGGCGTCGTGCGGCGCACGTTGGAGGCGGCCTTCGAGGACAACATTCCCTTTCTGGCAAGCGCGCTCTCCTTCGACCTGCTCCTCACCACCCTCCCGTTCGTCATCCTGCTGCTCGCGGTCGTCGGCTACCTCGTCCAGCACCAGGTCACGACCCATCAGGTCCAGCTGCACGAGCTGCTCGCGCGCTTTCTGCCCAGCGGCGCGAGCGGCGGCGGCGTGGGCGCCTTCGAGCAGGTGGAGAGCGCGCTCGCCAGCATCGTCCGGCATCGCGGCCGGCTCACCCTGGTGGGGCTGCCGCTGTTTCTATGGTTCTCGACACGCCTCTTCGGGGGCCTGCGGGCAGCCCTCAACGAAGTCTTCGACACCGACGAGATCCGCTCCTGGCCGGTCGCCAAGCTCATCGACCTGACGATGGTGTTCGTCACCGGCGCCGTGCTGGTCGCGAACGCCCTGCTCGCAGCCTACGAGGCCCGGAACGCGGGGGTGGTGAGCGGCAGCTTCGCGCTGGACTGGTTCTGGCGCTTCAGCATGGAGACCGTGGCGTTCGCGCTCGGCATCCTGCTGTTCTTCCTGATCTTCAAGATCCTCCCCAGCCGGCGGATCCAGTGGCAGACGGCGCTCGTCGCCGCCGTGTTCTGCTCGCTCGGCTTCGAGGTGGCGAAGCGGCTGTACGCGCTGTACGTGGCGAAGTTCGTCACCTTCGACCGCGTCGCTTCCGACGCGAACGTCGTGGCGCTGTTCCTGTTCCTGCTGTGGGTCTACTACACGGCCTACCTGTTCCTGCTCGGTGGTGAGGTGGCGGAGACCTATGACCTCGTCCGCATGCGCCGCAGCCAGCGGGTCCAGCTGGGATGACGGTCATCGACCTGCGCTCGGACACGGTGACCAAGCCGTCCACCGCGATGCGCCGTGCCATCGCCGAGGCCGTGGTGGGCGACGACGTGCTCGATGGCGACCCCACCACGCGCCGCCTCGAGCAGCGCGTTGCAGAGCTCCTGGGGAAGGAGGACGCGCTGTTCTTCCCGTCGGGGACCCAGGCGAACCAGACCGGCATCGCGCTGCAGACGCGGCCCGGCACCGAGCTCATCCTCGAGGCCAACGCGCACCTGGTGCATTACGAGCTCGCAGGCGTGGCGGCGCTCTCGGGGGCGCAGATCCGCCCCGTGGCCACGCCGGACGGCCTGCTGACGGGGGAGCTGGTGCGCGCGGCGCTGCGACCCGCCTCGCCTCACGTGCCGCGCGCCACAGCGGTCGCCGTGGAGAACACCCACAACGCGGCGGGCGGCAAGGTGATGCCGCCCGACGTCATGGCCGGAATCGCCACGGTGGCGACGCAGGCGGGGCTGGCGCTGCACCTCGACGGCGCGCGGCTCTGGAACGCCGCCGCCGCGACCGGCGTCCCGCTGACGCGCCTCGCCGCGGGGGCGGGGACGGTGATGGTGAGTTTCTCAAAGGGGCTGGGCTGTCCCGCGGGCTCATGCCTGGCCTTCCGCGCGGCGGACCGGGCGCTCGCCTGGGAGGTCCGCAAGCGCCTCGGCGGCGGGATGCGGCAGTCCGGCATTCTCGCCGCAGCGGCGCTGTACGCCCTCGATCACCATCTCGCACGGCTAGAGGAAGACCACGAGCACGCCAAGCTGTTTGCAGAGCGACTGTCCGACTGTCCGGCTGTCCGTCCTTCCGAACCTCAAACGAACATCGTGATGATCGATCTCGTGCGGGAACACGACACGGCGGACGCCGTGCTTCCCAAGCTCGCCCAGGCCGGCGTGCTGCTCGTCCCCTTCGGTCCGCGGCGGCTGCGGGCCGTCACCCACCTGGACGTCGGCCGCGCCGACGTGGAGCGGGCGGCCTCGGTCGTGCGCCGCGTCCTCGGTTAGGGCGCGCGACGGGGTCGGAGCATATCTTGTGGCTGTGGGCAAACCGTTCCCCCTCGCGCGCTCCATCCTGTGGCGACCCGCGAGCGGCGGACCTCCCCCCGCCGCGGACCTCGTCGACCCCCTGTTTTTCGGCCCGGCTGCGCTGGCGGCGCTCTACGACCACGTCGCGACGGTCGCCGCCGAGGCCGAAGCCAAGGGCGGCGGCGTCCTCGGATTCCTGATCGGCGACGTGGCCGAGGATCCGGAGACCGGTGCGCCCTACTTCGTGATCGACGCGTGCGTGCGGTTCAAGCAGCCGGTGTTCGGGGACCGCACGGGCGTCGTGGTGGAAAAGCTGTGGGATCCCGTGCAACGGCAGCTCGCCCGCAGCAAGGCGCGGCTGATCGGTTGGTACCACAGCCATCCGCCACGCGGCATCGAGCTCACGTCCGAGGACGTCTCGACCCACGAGCAGTTCTTCGACGAGTCGTGGCACGTGGCGCTCGTGCTGGGGACGCTCGATGACGAGCCGGCGGCCGGGTTCTACCGGCCCGGGAGCGAGTCCGGAACGGACGTGTACCTGCCGTTCTACGAGCTCTTGCAGGAGGACCCCCTCGTGCAGGGGGGCAAGAACCGCTCCACCGTCACGTGGAAGAACTACCGCGCCGTCGACCCGAACGCGCCTGCTCCGAAAGAGCGCAGGAGCGGGCCCACACCGGAGCTCTCGCTCCCCACCTTGCCCTCGCTCGAGTCCTGGCACGAGCCGGCGCACATGCCGGACCTGGGCGAGCCGACTGCTCCTCCTCTGAGCGACGAGGCTCCCGCGCCGCCCTTGCCCCCGCCGCCCCCGCCGCCCCCGCCGCCACGCGCACCGGCACGCCGCACGCCGCCTGAGCCCATTGCGCCCCCGACGTCTGACCTCCCCTTCTTGTCGCTCGAGGATACGGTGGCGGAAACCATGGAGCAGGAAGCACCGCCACTCCCGCTTCCCCCTCCGCCGCCACCCGAGCTCCCTCCCGCGAAGCCGGAGCGCAGGAAGGTCAGGCGGCGGCGCGCGCTGCGCGTGCCCCGCGTGGTCTGGAAGGGAGCGATCGCCGTAGTCGTGGCGCTCGCGGCTGCGGGAGCCTACAGGCGCTTCGTTCACCTGACGCCCGCGCAGGTGGGTGACCGGATCGCGAAGGTCGCCGTCGGGCTCGCCGACCGCGCGGTTGCCCTGTTCGACCGTGCCGCGGCACTCGTGGCCCGTCCGGCTGCGCCGTCAGCCCGGCGCGCTGGGCCGCCGCCGCGCGCCGTCACGCCGGCGCCGCGGACGCCTGCTCCCCCGACTGGGGCGCCCGCTCCGACCACCCAGCCCGCCCAGCCCGCCCCCCCCTCGGCCTCCCCTCCGCCCCCGCCCCCGCCCCCGGCTCCCCGGCCCGCGGCGCAGAGACCGAAGCTCGACGTGGTGGCGGACTCGGTGGCGCGGGCGTTGCGCGGCTACCGGGGGCAGGCCGATCTGTTCACGCAGCGGCGCCTCGACTGTGCAGGGCTCGCTCGCGAACTGGCGGCGGTGGAGAGCCGCTGGCTCAGGTACAGCGCCGAGCGCC